>NZ_JBTJEP020000019.1:0-80512 GCF_054456635.2 Leucobacter faecis | reverse complement strand
AAGATGTTTCTCATCAACTTTGCGATGGGCGTCGTCACCGGCATCGTGCAGGAGTTTCAGTTCGGCATGAACTGGTCAAACTACTCACGCTTCGTCGGCGACATTTTTGGCGCCCCGCTCGCAATGGAGGGCCTCATCGCCTTCTTCTTCGAGGCGACCTTCATAGGCCTGTGGATCTTTGGCTGGGACAAGCTACCCAAGAAGGTGCACGCCGCCACCATCTGGTGCGTCTGGATCGGCAGCGTACTCTCGGCCTACTTCATTCTCGCCGCCAACGCGTTCATGCAAAACCCGGTCGGCTACGAGCTGAACCCCGAGAAGGGTCGCGCCGAGCTCACCGACATTGGCGCGGTGCTGCTCAACCCCGTCGCCCTCACCCAGTTTCCGCACACCATCTTCGCCGCCGTCATGTTCGCCGGCACCGTCATGGTGGCCGTCGCGGCGTGGCACTTGAAGCGCAACCAGTTCGTCGACGAAATGCGCACGACGCTGCGCTTTGGCGCGGTCGCCAACATTCTCGCGTTCATCGGCGTGGGGCTGTCGGGTCACTCCCTCGGCGTGGTGATGAGCGAAACGCAGCCCATGAAGATGGCGGCCGCCGAAGCGATGTACGACACCGTCTCGGGCCGAGACGCCTCGTTCTCGCTGTTCAGCCTCGGCACCCCCGACGGCGCACACGAAATCTTCTCGGTGCGCATCCCGTACCTCGCATCGGTGCTCGCCACGAACTCCTTCGACGGCACCGTCGAGGGGATCCGTGACCTGCAGGCCGACTACACGGCCATGTACTGCGGCAGCCCCGACTCGCTGCTCACCTGCCCCACCGACGGGCAGTTCGCCCCCATCATTTGGGTCACCTACTGGGCGTTTCGCTGGATGATCGGCCTGGGCGCCATTGCCGCACTCGTGTCGCTCGTGGGCCTCTGGATCACCCGCAAGAACACGCAGCTGCCCACCTGGGTGTGGCGCGTCGCCATCTGGACGGCCCCGCTGCCCATGCTCGCGTCGCTCGTCGGCTGGGTCTTCACCGAGATGGGCCGCCAGCCCTGGATCGTGTTTGGGGTGATGACCACTGAACAGGGGGTCTCACCGGGCGTACCCGCCTGGGCGGTGCTCGTGTCGCTGTCGGTGTTCACCCTCGTCTATGGCGCGCTCGCCGTCGTCGAGTTCAAACTGCTCGCGAAGGCCGCCAAGGAGGGGCCGCCCGAGATCGCTGATGACGCCAACGGCGAGCCCGATCACCAGTCCCTCGCGACGGTCTACTAGAACGGACATCACACACCATGGAACTCACAACCGTATGGTTTCTGATCGTCGGCGTCTTCTTGATCGGGTACTTCGTGCTCGACGGCTTCGACTTTGGCGTGGGCATGGCCCTGCCGTTTCTCGGTAAAGACAACACCGACCGCCGCATGATCATCAACACGATCGGCCCGGTCTGGGATCTCAACGAGACCTGGCTGATCGTCGCGGGCGCCGCGATCTTCGCCGCGTTCCCCGAGTGGTACGCCACGATGTTCTCGGGCTTCTACCTCGCTCTGCTGCTCATTCTCGTCGCGCTCATTTTGCGTGGCGTCTCGTTCGAATACCGCCACCAGGGCAAGGGCGAAGCGTGGACGAAGTGGTTTGACCGGTTCATCTTCTGGGGCTCCGTGCTGCCGCCGTTTCTCTGGGGCGTCGCGTTCGCAAACCTCGCCCAGGGTGTGCCCATCGCACCGATGGAGCGCGGCGGCTGGATCTACGAGGGCACGCTCTTCACGCTGCTGAACCCCTACGGTCTGCTCGGCGGCCTCGCGATGCTTTTGCTCTGCTTCACCCACGGGCTCGTGTTCATCGCGCTCAAAACGACCGGCAAGATGCGCGATGACGCACGCGCGCTCGCCACCAAAGCGGGCATCGCCACGATCATCGTGGGCGCCGCCTTCCTCGCGTGGACGATCATGCAGTACGCTTCGAGCGACACCGCTTGGCTCATCATCTTCACATCGGCGGTCGCCGCGGTCGCACTCATCGCCGCCTGGCTCGCCAACCTCGGCGGCCGCGAGGGATGGGCGTTCACGGGCAACACCGTCGCGATCACGTTCGTGCTGCTCGCGGTCTTCATGGCGCTGTTTCCCAACGTCATGCACTCGAGCATTGACCCGACCTACTCGATGTCGATCGCGGGCGCCGCAAGCTCCCAGAAGACGCTCGAACTGATGACCTGGACGGCCGCGTTCACTATGCCGCTCGTCATCGCCTACCAGGCATGGACCTACTGGATCTTCCGCAAGCGCCTTTCGCGCGCGCAGATCCCAGCCGACACCGCGCCCACCCCCGTCGCGGCCGCCTGAGCATGAAGCCACTCGATCCGCGCCTCCTCCGCCACGCCTCCGCCGCGCGCCGCGTCCTCGCGCTCGGCGGGGGCTTCGGCCTCGTACGCACGCTCGCGACCGTCGCCTGGTGCTGGCTGCTCGCGCACGCGCTCACCGCGGCGCTGCTGCCCATCTTGGGCGGGGCGGGGGGCGGCGCGGGTCGCATCGGTGAGAATGCTCCGGATCCGGGCCAGCTGCCCTGGCTCCTCGCAGGTGCCGCGGCCGCGTTCACCGTGCGCGCCGCCGCCGGCTGGGCGATGGACGTGTCGGCGGCCCGCGGCGCCGTACGCGCGAAGGCACAGCTGCGAGCAGCCGCACTCGACGCACTCGACGCGGCAGCCCAGGGCTCGGGCCCGAGCACCCCTGCGGCAGACACCACCACGGTGCTCGGCCGCGGCCTCGACGCCCTCGACGGTTACTTCTCGGGCTACCTACCGCAACTGATCCTCACCGCCATCGCCACCCCCGTGCTCGTCGCCGCGATCTTCGCCGCAGACCCGGTCAGCGGCGTCACCGTGCTCATCGTCTTTCCCATCATCCCCCTCTTCATGGTGCTCATCGGGCTCGCCACCAAGCAGGTGCAAGACCGGCAATGGGCCCAGCTGCGCAGGCTCTCGGGCTCCTTTCTCGACGCCGTCGAAGGCCTGTCGACGCTCAAGATCTTTCGCCGCGAGCACAGGCAGGCAGCACGCATCGCCCGCGAGGCCGACGACTACCGCGGCCGCACCATGAAGGTGCTACGCGTCACATTTCTCTCGGGGTTCGTGCTCGATCTCGCCGGCACCTTCTCCATCGCCCTCGTCGCCGTGACCGTGGGCACGCGGCTCGTCGACGGCGCGTTTCCGCTCGCGCTGGGCCTCTTCGTGCTGCTGCTCGTACCCGAGGCGTTCATTCCCATTCGACAGGTCGGCGCAGCCTTTCACGCCTCCACCGAGGGGCTGGCCGCCGTGGCAGACGTCTTTGGCACGATGGATGCTGCAACGCGCGAGGGCGCGGCAGCCCCCTGCCCTGTCATCCTGCGCGAGGAACGAGACGCAGGATCCACCCCCGCCCTCGTAGTGCGCAACCTCGTCGTCACCCGCGGCGGCCACGCCGTGTCTGGCCCCGTCTCGCTCAGCGTCGCCCCCGGCGAAATCGTGGCCCTGGCGGGCCCCTCGGGCGCCGGCAAATCGAGCCTCATCGCTGCCGTACTCGGATTCGCGAGTTACACCTCGGGCTCCCTCGAACGCCCCGCCACCATATCGTGGGTGGGCCAGCGGCCCGACCTCGCCCGCGGCACCGTCGCCCACAACGTGGCGCTGGGTGAGGCTAGGCCCGATCCGGAACTCGTGCAGCGCGCGCTCGCCGCCGCGCAGCTTGCCGAGCTTGCCCCGAGTACCGAGCTCGGGGCGTTGGGCGCAGGCCTTTCGGGCGGGCAGGCGCAGCGCGTGGCGATCGCCCGCGGGCTCTACCGCGCGTGGGCCAGATCGGTCCCGCTCCTCATGCTCGACGAACCGACCTCGGCGCTCGACGCCGACACCGAGGCGCGCGTCATGCGTGCGCTGCGCGCCGAGGCCGCGGCGGGCCGGGCCGTGCTCGTTGTGAGCCACCGGCCCGCTGTGCTCGCCGCGGCCGATAGCGTCGTGACCATTGACGCTCAGACACAGGAGGTCGCCCAGTGAGCGCTCACGCCACCAGCCCCGAGGCGCGCCGCGTGATTGCGCGTGCGCTGCCGCCACGCCCCGCGGCACTCGCAGGCAACGCCTGGGGCGTACTGGCAGACGCCTGCGTCGTGGGGCTTCTGGGCCTCAGCATGTGGCTCATTGTGAGCGCTGCCGAGCAGCCACCCATTCTGCACCTCACGTTTGCGATCGTGGGGGTACGCGCGCTCGCGATCGGCCGGGCCGCGCTGCGCTACGTGCACCGGCTCGCCACGCACGACGCCGCGCTCGCCCAGCTCGCCCCGCTGCGCGCCGCCACCTTTGATTCCCTCGTACCGCGCGTGCCCGGGGCGCTGCCCACGAGCCGCCGCGGCGAACTCCTCGCAGCGTTCGTTGACGACGTCGACCAGCTGCAAGACGAACCGCTGCGCGTGCGCGGGCCGCTGATCACGAGCAGCATCGTTGTTGTGCTGTCACTCGTGGTTGTCGCCCTCATCGCCCCGATCGCGGCCCTTGTGCTCGCGCTCGCGCTCGCTATCTCGGGAGCACTCGCCGTGTGGCTCGCCGCCCGCACGTCGGGCGAATATGATCGCGCGCTCGCGGCCGCACGCGCCCGTCTCAGCGATGCGCTGCTCGAACGCTTCACCCGCTCAGAAACGCTCGCGGCCTTTGACGCGCTCGGGCAATCGCGCGAGACGATTCACGCGGCTGAGGCCGAGCTGGCACGCATTCAGTTGGGGCGGGCGGCAGACGCGGGGCGCACGGGCGCGATCCTCGCGGTGGGCGCGGGCACTGCGACCCTCGCGACGCTCGTGGCGGTCTCTCCCGGCGGCGTCGGTGCGGGAGTTGCTGGAGCTGCGGGTCTGTCTGCGCCGCTCATCGCGGCCGTCACCGTGCTGCCCGCCGCTGTTTTCGAGATCTTCGCACAGGTACCCGCCGCTCTCGTGGCCGCGCGGGCCGTGCGCGCGAGCGCCGAGCGCGTGGCGCGGCTCACCGAGGGGGCCGTACCGCCCGAGATTCCGGTCGAGCCGAGCGCGCCGGTCGAGCTGAGCGCGCCGGTCGAGCCGGGGGCGCCTGCGCCGGCGGATCCGGAGCAAGCCGCAGCGCCCAACACAGACACGACCGGCACAGACACGACCATCGAGCTACGCGACGTCTCGGTGCGGCATGCGGGCACCTCGGCCGACGCCGTAGCGGGTGTCTCATTGACGCTGCGGCCGGGCGAGACGCTCGTCGTGACGGGCGAGAGCGGGGCCGGCAAGAGCACACTGACGCTCGCGCTCACCCGATTTCTCGCGTACGAGGGTTCGTATCTATTGGGCGGCGTCGAAGCAGCAGACCTGCCGATCGCGGCGGTGCGCCGGGTCGTGGGGCTGTGCGAACAGCAGCCGCACCTCTTCGACACCGACCTGCGACAAAATCTGAAGTTTGCGCGCGACACCGCGACCGACGAGGAGCTGTGGGCGGTGCTCGCGCGCGTGGGACTCGACAAGTGGGCGGCCTCACGCGGTGGCCTTGATGCGTGGATTGGCGAGCGCGGTGCGCTCGTGTCGGGCGGCCAGGCGCAGCGCATCGCGCTCGCGCGCGTGCTGCTCGCAGACTTCGCAGTGGTGGTGCTCGACGAACCCACGGCGGGCGTCGACGCCCCGCTCGCCGATCGCTTGCTGCGCGACCTGCTGGGCGCGCTGCCCCCAGACCGGTCGGTGTTGCTGATCACGCACACCGAGGTGCCCGCCGAGCTGCCAGGCTCACGGTTGGTTCTTGCGCGTAGACTAGCTGGGTGACATTGAACGCTTCGCCCGATTCTCGACCCCGCTTCGCGGCACGCCTCGAAGATTGGGTGCACGCGCGCCGAGCCAAGCGAGCGGTCGCCAAGGGCAAGACTCCGTCGGTGATTCCGTACATTGGGTACGGCACCACCGAGTGGGTGCGCGTGCTGGGTCGAGTGCTCTACCTGCGCCCCGAGAGCCGCGAGCACACCCGGTTTCGGCCAGACGTCGCCGCCGTGTCGCGCGTGCGCGGATGGCGCACGTTTACGAGCCTGTCGGTGCCGCACCAGCCCGTGCAGGTGCTCATTGACGGCGTACACGTGGCCGAAGTGGTCGCCGACCGCGGTGGCGTGATCGATTCGATCGTGCCCGTTTCGCTTGCGGCAGGCTGGCACACGGTAACCCTGCAGGCGGGCGACAGCGAGGCCGCCGACGCCCCCGTCAAGATCGTCGACCCGCGTGCGCAGCTCGGGGTGATCTCTGACGTGGACGACACGATTCTCATCACGGCACTCCCCAAGCCCTTCGTGGCGGCCTGGAACAGCTTTGTGCTCGACGAGCACGCGCGCAGCGCAACGCCCGGCATGGCCGTAATGCTCGACCACATCACCGCGCACCACCCCGGCAGCCCCGTCGTCTACCTCTCTACTGGCGCCTGGAACGCGGCGCCCGCCCTGAGCCGGTTTCTCGCCCGCAACCTGTACCCGATGGGCCCGCTGCTGCTCACCGACTGGGGCCCCACCCACGACCGCTGGTTTCGCAGCGGCCAAGAACACAAACGCCGCGAACTGCAGCGCATCGCGCGCGAATTTCCTGACATGCGCTGGATCCTCATCGGTGACGATGGCCAAAACGACGAGCGGCTGTACCACGAGTTTGCCCGCGAGCACCCCGAGAATGTCGCCGCCGTACTCATTAGGCAGCTGTCGATCGGAGAGGCGGTGCTCGCGGGCGGGCGTTCGAAGGCGCGCGTCAACCGCAGCACGAGCGGTGTGCCCTGGGTTTACGGCCCCGACGGCGCAACACTGCGCGAGGAGCTGAGAAAGCTCAACCTGCTGTGACCGGCCCGGTCACGCGGCCCTGGCGCCGGTTCGAACGCGACCTCACCGGGCGCTTCACCGTTAAGGTGCGGCCCTCGTGGTTTCAGCTACTCAAGGGAGCGGCCGCGTCGATTCTGACCTGGTTTGTGTGCGGTGCAATCTTCACCGAACAGCTGCCCATCTTTGGGGCGATCGCCGCTCTCTTGGTGATGCAAGATAACGTCGATCAGTCGCTCACGAAGGGTATCGAGCGCGTCATCGGCGTGCTCATCGGGGTGTCTGTCGCGATCGGCGCCGGATCCCTGTTTGGGAACCAGCCCTGGCTCTTCATTGCCGCGATTCCCGCGGCCATGGCGGTGGGCTGGCTACTACGCATGACGCCCTCCTCTGCAAACCAGATCGCGATCAGCGCGCTGCTCATGATCGCGCTCGGCGGTTTGCAGCTGCACTACGGGGTGGAGCGGCTCGTCGAGACCGCCATTGGCGCGGCGATCGGCGTGCTCATCAATGCGCTCGTGATCGCCCCCGTGCGCAATTCGTCGGTGCACGAAGCGATTGTGTTGCTCACCGACGACGCCGCACTCGTACTCGAAGAGATCGCCGACGGGCTCACGACCCCGCGTGACTCAGCGTGGCTCGCCCAGATGCTCGCCGACGCTCGCGCGCTGCAGTCCGAGCGTACCCGCGTGCACCAGTTGCTACGACAGGCGCGCGAGAGTCTGAGGTTTAATCCGCGCAGCCGCCGCTACCGCGAGGCGCTCGCCGAAGACGACGACCAGTTTCAACGGTTGCAGCCGATCGTGACGCAGGTGATTGGCATGGCGCGGGCGCTCAGCGACCTATACTCCCCCGACCTGGCCGCAGACCCCACGGTCACTGGCATGGCCGATGAGATGCGCCGGGCCGCTCACGATCTCACGCGGCTCGCGCACGCGACCGAGGGTGAGCCTGTCGAGCCGCCCGCACTCACGGCGCCGTACACGATCCCCCGGCCAAGCCCCACACACTGGGTGCTGGTGGGCTCACTGATGGAGGATCTGCGGCGCGTGCGGGGCCGGATCACGGGCGAACTCGACTAGCTCTGGCGATTACGCCTGCAGCGCCGCCTGTACGTCGAGCGTGATCGTGACGTCTGAACCGAGCAGCAGGCCGCCCTTTTCAAGCGGCGCGTTCCAGGTCAGACCGAAGTCCTCGCGCTTCACGACCGAGGTCGCGGTGAAGCCGACCTTGTAGTTTCCGTAGGGGTCCTCACCGAAGCCACCGAACTCGAAAGCGAAGCTGACGGGCTTCGTCACACCGCGCATCGTCAGCTCACCGTCCACGTAGAAGTCGCCGCCCTCGGCGCGTGCGCCGGTCGACACGAAGGAGAGCTCGGGGTGCTCGTCGGCCGCGAAGAAGTCGCCCGTACGCAGGTGCCCGTCACGGTTCTTCTCGTTCGTATTGATCGACGCGACCTCTGCCGAGGCCGTTACCTTCGAGTCGAGCGGGTTCTCGGCCGTCTCAAACGTGGCCGTGAAGTTCTCGAACTTGCCCTTTACCTTGCTGATCGCGAGGTGGCGCACCGAGAAACCAACTTCTGAGTGCGTGGGGTCAATGATCCAGGTACCTGCGCGGTAACCGGGAATCTGTGCTGCGGTGATCTGTGCTGCGGTGTTCGACATGCTGTGCCTTCCAAGTGTGACTAACAAAGTGTGACTAACAAAGTGTGACTAACAAAGTGAAGCGGCCAGGTTGTGCGGCCTCACATAGGGTCAACGGCACTTCAAGAATTTATATTCCCGTGCATCTAAATATTTTTGTGCACGGCGAGATGCGGGCGCAACGTCGATTCACATGGATCACTGCAGCAGTGATTTATCTTCGTCCACAGGCCCTCTTTTCGTGGTCTCTACGTTCGAATCTGTGGATAACATTTCCCGAATATTTGTACGATTTGTGAGATAATAGATACATGACTCCCACCACCTCACCCCTGCTCTTGGTACACACGATGTACCAAGAGCAGGGGCGTGTCACCGGCCGTTGGAGCGTGTTTGTATCATGACCGCTCACGCCCCGGGCCCTACTCCTCGCGCATCGCGCGGGGAAGGGGCCGGGGCGGGCCGCAGTGCTGGCGGCGGTGGCTCAGGTAAGGGGCAGAAGAAGCCCCGCAAAGAACAGCGCGAACGGCGTCGTGACGGCCGCACCACGAACGAAGCCGTCACCTATGTTGAAGAACTCACGCGCATGCAACGACGCATCGACCGCGACCGCATGGACGAATACGCCCGCCTCGTCGCGGTCGCGTCACATGACCGCTCCCCCGCCCAGCTCGGGCTGCGCTGCCTCCGGGCAGAACTCGCGGCCGCGCTACACGTGAGTGAACACGCGGTCGAACGTGAACTCGACCTCGCCCACACCCTCGCCACCCGCTATGTCGCCACGAGTGAAGTGCTCGGGGCGGGGCTTGTCGGGTTGGCGCACGTGCGCGTGATCTGTGACGCGGGCACGATCATCGGATCAGGCGAGGGATCTGCCGTGCGGCACGCGAAGTACGAAGCGGCCGTGCTGAAGTACGCGATCGAAGAAACCCCGACCCGGTTGCAACCCATCGCGAAGCGGCTCGCCGAGGAATACGCTGAAGTGTCACTTGACGAGCGGCACGCGGCCGCCCGCAAGCGACGCCGCATTGAAGTGATCGACCGTGAAGACGGAATGGCCGAACTGTACGCCTACCTGCCGGCCGAGATCGCGTACGCGATCAAAGACCGGGTGCAGCGCATCGCGAAACAAACCTGGACCGTCGAAGTCGTCACGGTCGAGGCTGAACGGCAGGCCGCCGCACGTGAAGACGCCGCCCGCGACGCCGCCGCGCGCGAAGCAGACGCACGGGCTGCTGCCACCCAAGCGGCTGAGCAGGCGGCGCAAGAGGCACCCGCCACCCAACCCGGGCAAGGCGAGCACATCGGCCAGGCCGAGCACCCAGGCCAGACGGGCGAGGCCAGCCAGGCAGACCAGACGGCAGAGCCGGCGCCAAGCCTGGCCGATCAAGTGGCACCAGCGCGCACCCTCGACGAGGTACGCGCCGACACCCTCGCCGAGCTGCTCCTCAACGGCAACCCGTACACCGATCTTAATGTGAACGACGGCAGCAAAGCAGCGCAGGTACCCAGTGGGTTCTTCGCGCACGTGCAGGTGATGGTGCCCATCGCCTCGATCCCGGCCACAGCAGACCTCACCACCGACACCAGCACCGCATCCCCGCGGCAGGTGTGTGAACTCGTGGGGTACGGGCCGATCGCTTCGCAGATCGCGCACGACATGCTCGCGCTCTCCCGCAACGTCTCCCGCGTGGACGAAGACGAGTACGGTAACGTGCTGCGCGTCGACCGCTATAAACCAACGAGAGCGATGCGTAACCTGTTGTGGGCGAGAGACCGCAGGTGCAGGTTTCCGGGCTGCACCCGGCTCCCCATAACCTGCGACATGGACCACACGCTCGCGTGGGAACACGGCGGCCCCACCACCACAACTAATTTACAACTGCTGTGCAAAGCGCACCATTCCTTGAAACACGGCACGGATTGGCGGCCCGTGCAAGACCGCACGGGCACGGTGACGTGGAAGAGCCCGACCGGTCGGGTACACACGGACCGGCTCGCGGGCCGCCGCTACCCCCGCCCCGACACTGGCCCCGAGAACGGGCAGCCCGGCGATCTTGGGCCCGACCCTTGGGACGAGGCGCCAGCGGTGGAGCAGGAGTTCAGCGAGTTTTTGTGGTGGCGCCAAGCGAGTACGGAAGCAGACCGCCCAAAACCAGCAGAGACCACCCCGGCAGGCACAGCCACAGGCCCCAAGCGCGAGGTGAGGTTCGTGACTGCCGACAGCACCGACAACACCGACAGCACCGACGGCAATGACGCAGGCACGGGCGATGAGGCTCGCAGCAGCGAAGCCACCGACTGCAGAGCCTGGCACAGCGGGTTCACGGTACGCGACCGGCTCACCGCCCTCGAGAAGCACGCCCTCACCTGCGGCTGCAACTACCCCGAGTTCTGCGACCGCGAGTGCCGCACAGAGCTCCGCGCAGAATACGAGCGCAGGGCCGCCCGCAGCGTCCCCAAAGAACAGCCGTTCTAGTGCTCTCTACCTGGGCCGGCGCTTCGCACTCTCACGAGCGCGCTCGGCTGTCTCGTCACGGCCCGCCGTCGGTGTGAACGCCCCATAACGCGCCTTCGCGGCCTCCCCAATCAAGAAGTCACTGACGGCGGGGTTCTTCGGCAGCAGCGAACCATGTAGGTACGTGCCAATCACGTTGCCGCTGCGCGCACCCTCCACGCCCGAAGTGGGGTTGTTGCCCGCTCCCTGCAGCACGCGCCCCAACGGGCGTGAACCGTCACCGAGCGTGGTGTTACCGCTGTGGTTCTCGTAGCCAATCACCTCGCCCAGCTCTCCCGCGTCGAGCACAATGTTGCCAATCATGCGGTCGCTGCCGCCCCGAGTCTCAACGTCGAGCACGCCAATACCCTCGAGCGTCTCCCCTGTGTGGGTGATGAACCGGTGCCCAAATAGCTGGTAAAGACCGCACACCAGCAGCATCGGAGTGCCACGTTCAGCGAGTGTGTGAAACTCCTCCCGTCGGCTCACCAGGTCAACTGCAACACGGCCCTGACCCGAGTCTTGGCCGCCTCCGCCGATCACAATATCGACGTGTTCAGGCAACTGGTCGCCCGGATTCAGTTCGACAACCACGGGCTCAAAACCGTGGGCTCGAGCGCGCCTGGTAAGAGCGAGCACATTGCCGCGGTCGCCATAAATGTTCATGTCGCGCGGGTAGAGCGAGAGAATGACGAGTTCGCGCGTCGTTTCGTTTGCTGCGGTCACCAGATGTCCTCCACGTCGGTAATGAGCGCGAGTGCGCGACGCAGCTCGAGCATGGCGGTGTACGTGCAGTAGATGCGCCGTGGCTGCCCCGGGGTGCGCTCACGAAAGGCCGAAAGCGCACGCCCCAGGTCTTCTTCCACAAGCCCGGTCGCCACGTCATCGTGCTCCAGACGCAGCACCATGTCCCAGGCACGGGTGCCCGAAACAGTGTCTACGCCCGCACCACTACCGGCGGCCGCCAAGCTCGAGAAATCGACGTCCCACAGCCAAGACATGTCTCGGCCATCGGCATACTCGTCGTTGATGGCAATCATGGTCGCCACCCCCGCCGCTTCGAACGAAGCGAGCCCGAGACGAAAGCCAGAGGGGTTCTTCACCAGCACCAGCTCGAGAGGCTGGCCGTCGAGCGTGAGCTGCTCGCCCCGACCAAACGCGGGGCGTACCTGTGACAGCGCTTCGACAATCGCGCTGGTGTCGGCCGACGGCTGCTGGACGGCCGAATGCCCGGGCTGTGGCCCGGCCGCGAGGATCATGCGCACGGTCGACAGCGCTGCGGCAGCGTTAAAGGTGTTGTAGAGGCCTTCAAGCTTCAGAGTGGTGCTGTACGCCTCGCCGTCCATTTCGAACGTGGCGGCGTGGTCGCCGAGCACGGTGAGAGTCACATCTGCCGGGCGCGCAATAGCGGCGGCGACAACCTGCGCGGCTTCCCCCGCATGAAAGTCGTCGTCACTCGGAAAAGTCGCAAGCAGGTCGGGTGCCAGCCCGAACGCACGTACCTCGGGGGCGGCGCCGCGGCCACGCGTGCGTTCCCCGATCATTGCGACGAGTGGATCCTCACGATTCACGACAAGGCCGCCCGTGGTGGCATCTGCGATGCGCTGCAGATACCGCGCCGTCGTGTCTATCTCCCCAAAGCGATCAAGCTGGTCACGCAGCACGTTCAGCAGCAGCGTAAAACGAGGCGGCACGCGGTCAATGAAGTACATTGCGTGCGCTTCGTCGAGCTCGAGCACAGCGATGTCGGCATTGATCCGGCCCCGGATCGTGCTTTCCTGGATCGCCGCAGCGACGACCCCGCGCGAAAAATTTGAGCCGGTCTTGTTGGTAAACACCCGCAGGCCACGAGCCTCAAGCATCTCGACAACCATCTTGGTGGTTGTCGTTTTGCCATTGGTGCCGCTCACGGCAACGACCCCGTACGGGAGTCGGCCGAGTACGCGCCCAAGGTACCCCGGGTCGATTTTTTCTACAACGAGGCCGGGTAGAGCCGAGCCGCCGCCGCGCAGCCGCGCCACTTGGCGTACGGCTTTACCGACGGCGGCCGAAATCACATCACGCATGCGTTCAAGCCTAGTGGCGCGCTAGTCGGCCGCGTGACGGCCGCGCGACTCACCGCGCAGTTCACGCGACAGCAGGTCGGGGCGCACACGGCGGGTACGCTCGACACGCGCCTCGTGCCGCCACTTGTCAATCGCGGCGTGGTTGCCTCCGAGCAGCACGGCCGGGATCTCACGGTCGCGCCACGAAGCGGGCTTGGTGTAGCTCGGGTATTCGAGCAGCCCGTCCTCCTCGTGCGACTCCTCGACGAGGCTTTGCGGGTTTCCCACCACCCCCGGAACGAGTCGTCCGATCGCTTCGATCATGGCAATCGAGGCGACCTCGCCGCCGTTGAGCACGTAGTCACCGATGCTCACGAGACGCACCCGGCCGCGGGCCGAGTACTCGTCAAACACGCGCTGATCGATGCCCTCGTAACGGCCGCAGCCAAACACGAGGTGCGGTTCTTGCGCGAGCTCGTGCGCCATCTTCTGGTTAAACACGTCACCGGCGGGCGATGGGAAGATGATGACGGGGCCGTCTGAAGAGTCGCCGCTCTCGATAATTCCGTCGAGAGATTCGCCCCAGGGCTCGGGCTTCATCACCATGCCGGCGCCGCCGCCCGCGGGCGTGTCGTCTACCTTGCGGTGCTTATCGTGGGCGTGGTCGCGCAGGTTGTGCACGCGCAGGTCGAGCAGCCCCTTGTCCTTCGCCTTGCCGAGCAGTGACAGCTCGAGCGCGGCGAAGAACTCGGGAAAGATGGTTACAACGTCGACCCTCACGCGTCACCCCGCGCGATTTCGGCCTCGGTCTCATCGAACAGTCCTGTGGGCGGGGTCACGTGCACGACACCGCCTTCAATATCGACGCTCGGCACGATCGCCTCAACGAACGGCACGAGCACCGTGCCGTTGGGCGTGGTTACCGAGAGCAGATCCTGTGCTGGGAAGTGTTGCACTTCTGCAACCTTGCCGAGCACTTCAGGGCCGTTCTCGCCGTCACGTACGACATCAAGACCGACGAGCTGGTGGTCATACCATGCATCATCTTCATGCCCCTCAGCCACGGCCTGCTCGTCGATCCACAGGATCGCGCGCACAATGCTTTCTGCCGCGGTACGGTCGGGCACCTCGGTGAAGAATCCGACGGGAGACTCGTTGAACCAGCGCAGCTCACGCATCGTGATCGTGCGGCCAAACCAGTCAGAGTCGGAGGGTACCTGCAGGTGAAACACTGCGCCTGGCACAAACCGCAGCTCGGGGTTATCGGTGAAGAGCTCGAGCTTGAGCCCTCCCTTGAGTCCGTGGGGCTTTGTCAGCCGGCCAACGCGCAAGCTCCCCGCCCCGCTAGCGGGACGGGGAGCTTGCGCGCGCCCTGAGGCGTCGGCCATCAGACGCCAGCCTCGGCAGAGTTATGCGTGGCATCAACCACGGCTGCATCAACCACGTCGGTATCGATGACGTCGACGCGCACGCGACCCGTCTCAGACAGCGCCGACACAACGGTGCGCAGCGATGACGCAGTGCGGCCGCCGCGACCGATCACGCGGCCCAGGTCGCTCGGGTGCACGCGCACCTCGAGCACCTCGCCGCGACCAGTGTCGCGCGAGTCCACCCGCACCTGATCTGGGTGCGTGGAAATACCGCGCACCAGGTGGTCGAGCGCCTCAGCGAGCGCCTGTTCAGCCAAGGGTCTTACGCCTCGGTGGTCTCAGCTGCTGCTTCCTCAGCGGGAGCCTCAGCCGGTGCCTCTGCGGGCTTCTCAGCCTTGGGGCGCAGAACGGTCTTCTTTGCAGCGTCTGCCTCGAAGGGAACCTTAGCCTCGGGTGCCTTCACCAGCGACTCGGTGTTGCCCTCGCCGGTGTGCTTGCCCCAGTCGCCGGTCAGCTTGAGCAGCGCAGCAACCTGCTCGGTGGGCTGTGCACCCACGCTGAGCCAGTACTGAGCGCGATCCGAGTCGATCTCGATGAACGAGGGGTTCTCGGTGGGGTGGTACTTGCCGATCTCCTCGATGACGCGGCCGTCACGCTTGGTGCGCGAATCTGCAACGACAACACGGTAGAAGGGTGCGCGGATCTTACCGAAGCGCTTGAGGCGAATCTTGACAGCCATGAGTGACTCCTTGAATTGAATGGCACAGCACCTGGCGCACATCCAAGGAGTGGGCCGGCGTGAAAACCTTAGGCACGCGTATTTCGCGAACTCGTCAATTTTGCCACAATCAAACCAAAATCGCAATTTATGTTGCGATCAGGGGTTTTCTAACCCAGGCGCCGCTCAAGCGCCGTGAATAGCCGCTCGGCGACACCGTCGTGGTGCACCCCGTCGTGTTCAAACTCGTTGGTGACCCACGCATGTAGGCCACCCACGGAGCTAGCGGTCTCAAGTGAAAGCCCCGCGTCGACGTACATGTCGTCAAAGTAGACAGCAGCTTCGACCGGCACTTCGTTCGCAGCGAGTCGGGCAGCGTCATACAGCGAGATCGGCCACTGCCTCTCGGCAAGCTCGTGAACCGCAGCTCGAAAACCGCGCAACGCCCGCACTTCGTCAAACATCCACGGAAACGCCATCTCGCCCGTAAAAAGTAGCGGCCGACACTCCGCAGCAAACTCGGGTCGCTCTTCGAGCGCACGCTGCGCCGCCCAGGCGGTGGGGCCGGGCCCATAGATGCTCTCTTGCAGTGCCATGTAGAGCGGTGCCATCGCATGTGACGTCGCCGCTCCCACTGCCTCGATAAACGTGTCGCTCAGACGCGTTTCGGCGGCGTCACTGAACGCCTCATCGAACAGCCAGTGCACACGGTCGAAACCCGGTCCCATGCCGAAGTCACCGCCGAGTGCCTGTAGCCTGCGCACGGTGAGTAGGTCACCGTCGGGCAGGTACGTTTGCCCTTCAGCGAGCAGATCGGCCACGCGGCCAACACGATCGGCGAGGTGCGGCAGCTGCGCGGCAAAGGCCCTGTTCTTATCGGCTACGCGCGGAAACGTGCGGCGGTAGACCTCATCTGGGCACGGGTCGAGAGCTGGCAGCCCACCCGTGATCGCAGAAGCAACGAGCGCCTCGGGCGCGACCGTCAGGTAGTGCAGCGTCAAGAAGCCGCCATAGCTCTGCCCGAGGCTCCACCACTGCCGGCCCTCGTAGTGCGCGTGGCGAATCGCCTCAAAGTCGCGCACGATCGAGTCAGCCCTGTGCAAGGAAAGCCGCCGCGCCCCCTCGGCCGCGGGTAGCCGCGCAAATTCGCGGCCCGACAGCGGGGTCGAACGGCCCGTGCCGCGCTGATCCGGCACGATGACACGAAACCGCTTGAGCGCCGCGCCCAGCCACGCGGTGGGGGCGAGCGGCCGGGGGCCTTTGCCCCCGGGGCCGCCCTGCAGGTGCACGAGCAGCGGCAGATCTTCGCTGCGTTTCTCGGCGGCGACGAGCTCGCGCGCAAACACGCGAATCGTCTCGCCCTCGGGGTCGCGCCAGTCAAGCGGCACGGTCGTCCAGACGTCGCGGGCGACAATCTGCGTGCCGATGAAATACTCTGCGCCTCGCTGCGCGCGACCCCCGGGAGACATGGCCTAGCGCAGCCCCTTGCCCAGCATCTGCTGCAGCTTCGCGAGCTCCTCTTCGCTCGGTGCGGCAGCCGCGCCGCCCCCGCCGAGGCCAAAGCCAGCGCCAGCGGGCGCCGCGGCCGAAGCGGCCTCGAGACCTGCGGCCTGCTGTGCGCGCTTGGCCGGGTTACCCGACTGCTTCTTGCCCTTGCCCTTGGCCTGCTGCTTCTTCTTACCGCCGTGACCGCCCACGCCGGGCATCGGCCCCATGCCGGGAATCTGCGGCACGCCGCCCTTCGCGACGGTCTTCATCATCTTGGCCGCCTGCTCGAAGCGCTGCACGAGCTGGTTCACGTCGGTCACGGTCATGCCCGAGCCCTTCGCGATGCGCAGGCGGCGCGATCCGTTGAGCATCTTGGGGTTCGCGCGCTCGGCCTTCGTCATCGACTGAATGATCGCCTCAGTGTGTACGATCTCGCGCTCGTCGAAGTTGTCGAGCTGCTCCTTCATCTTGCCCATGCCGGGCAGCATGCCCATCATCTTCTTGATGGAGCCGGCCTTGCGCAGCTGCTGCATTTGACCGAGGAAGTCATCGAGCGTGAACGCGTCTTTCGCGATCTTCTCGGCGACCTTCATCGCCTCTTCTTCATCGAAGGCGCTCTGCGCCTGTTCGATGAGGGTGAGAATATCGCCGAGGTCAAGAATGCGGCTCGCCATGCGGTCGGGGTGGAACGGCTCGAAATCGCCCAGGCCCTCGCCCGTCGAGGCGAACAGAATGGGTCGGCCCGTCACGCTCCGGATCGATAGTGCGGCGCCGCCGCGCGCATCGCCGTCGAGCTTCGTGAGCACCACGCCTGTGAAATCGACGCCGTCTTGGAATGCCTTCGCTGTCGCGACTGCGTCTTGACCGATCATCGCATCGATAACGAACAGCACCTCGTCGGGGTTCGTCGCCTTGCGAATGTTCGACGCCTGCTTCATGAGCTCTTCGTCGACACCGAGACGACCGGCCGTATCGATGATCACGAAGTCGTGCTGCTTGGCCTTCGCTTCAGCGACGCCCGCCTTCGCAACCTTGACCGGGTCGCCTACTCCGTTGCCCGGCTCGGGGGCGTAAATGCCCACGCCCGCCTGTTCGGCGACAACGCCCAACTGGGTAACAGCGTTAGGGCGCTGCAGGTCACAGGCGACGAGCAGCGGGGTGTGCCCCTGACCCTTCAGCCACTTCGCAAGCTTACCCGCGAGGGTCGTCTTGCCTGCGCCCTGCAGGCCCGCGAGCATTATGACGGTGGGCGGGTTCTTCGCGAACTCGAGGCGACGCTGCTCGCCGCCGAGAATCTCAACGAGCTCCTCGTTGACGATCTGCACAACCTGCTGGGCGGGGTTAAGCGCCTGGTTGACCTCGTCACCGAGGGCGCGCTCGCGCACCTTGCCCGTGAACGCTTTAACGACGTCGAGCGCGACGTCGGCCTCGAGCAGAGCGCGACGAATCTCACGCACCGTGCTGTCAACGTCAGACGCCGACAGCTTGCCCTTCGAGCGAAGGTTCTTGAAAGTGTCGGTGAGCCGCGCAGAGAGGTTTCCGAAAGTAGCCATAGTGCTTCTGATTCTAGCGCTCTCGCGCACAAGACCGCTTACATGGCCGGAAGCACCTCCCGCTCCAGCCGAGCGTAGCTCTCTTCCATTCCCGCGAGCATGCCCTGTTTGAGCGCGGCCGCCCTGTGGGCAGCACTCGAATAGGTGATGACCAGAGTCAGCAGGGCTCCTCCCGAGTGGGAGCGAAGTGTCAGTTCGTTGTGTGCGCGCACCTGCTCATGGCCTATTTGGGCTTCGCTCGCGACTTCGCGATAGGGCGGTTCTGTTTCGAGTACGACTCCGGTGCTCCCGAAGACGCTACCCTCGGTCGGCCCGGTGCTCGGAGTCACCCGTTCCCACTCGTACCGGTAGGACTCTCCCACGCGCCTAGCGGTCTGGCAGGCCACCATCTTCCACTCGTCACCGCCGTGCATCCAGCCCCGCACAAGGTGCGCATCATGATGCGCTTGCCACACGTCCTCGGGAGACCCGTGAAGCACCCGGCAGATGCGCAGCTGCGCGGTGCCGAGCTCCTGGGCGGTAACGGGTTGACCGGCTGAAAAACTCGCTTCGTCTGTGACGATCTCGTCTATTTGTTCCATCGCAGACCGCATGTCCGCTTCGATTCCCATGTCGAGCAACTCTTCGAGCGCCTGGACGCTAGCGAACCGAGACCGCGTCACCAGTCGCGCGCCCGTGCTCGTCTCGGTGAATTCAAACCGCATGCGCACGGTTGGCAGGGCCGAGTTCGGTGTGCCGTCTTCGTGGGCAAACCCGTCTTCAACTTCAAACGCTACGGGCGCGTCGACCAAACGCCAGCGCCAATACCCCGCGCTTGCGTCGCCACGCTCGCTGGTCATCACGTAGCTCGAAAGCCCGCCCGCATACCCGTCGTGCCGGTAAAACACGGCTGGGAACTCGGGAGGTCCCCAAAACTTTTCAATCTGCCGTGGGTCGAGGTACGAATCCCAGAGCCTGCGTCTGTCGACCGGATAATCTGCTGTGACGGTCAGCGTCAACGCTTCCCGATCCAGGTCCACCTGTGAGATGGGCATGATGCGACCTCTCTGCCGTTGTGAGTGGACGCTACGCCATGCACCCCGGCCGCACCATGGGGGTGCGGCCGGCTACATGCAGGAGTACAATCACACGCCACTGCAGGCAGTCAGAATCGGGTTGGGCAGTACCGCTACCCGACGAGCTGCTGCGCAAACACGTGCGGTGTGAAGCCGGTCAGGTCACCGATGCCCTCGCCCTGGCCGACGAGCTTGATCGCGAGCCCCGTCTTCTGCTGCACCGACAACACAAAGCCACCCTTGGCAGACCCGTCGAGCTTAGTGAGCACGAGCCCGGTGACGCCAGCGTGCTCGATGAAAGCCTCGGCCTGCGCGAGACCATTCTGGCCGGTCGTCGCGTCGAGCACCAGTAGCACCTCGGCGACGGGCGCCAGCTTTTCGATCACGCGGCGCACCTTGCCGAGCTCGTCCATCAGGCCGCCCTTGGTCTGCAGCCGTCCCGCGGTGTCGATGATGGCGATGTCGTAGCTCTCATCGATCGCGCGCTGCACGGTCTGAAACGCGACCGACGCGGGGTCTTGCCCTTGTTGCTGCGGCTTCACAATGTCGACACCCGCCCGATCGGCCCAGGTGGCGAGCTGCTCGACGGCCGCGGCACGGAACGTGTCAGCGGCGCCCACGATGATCTTCTTGTCGAAGGCCGTGAGATACTTCGCGAACTTGCCGATCGTGGTCGTCTTGCCGACGCCGTTGACTCCCACTACGAGAATCACGGCGGGCCGGTCAGACAGCTTAAGCGTCGGATCGTACGCCGCCAGCTTCTCTTCGATCGCGTCGCGCAGCATGCGCCGCATCTCTTTTACCTCGGTGACACGGTGACGCTGCACGTCTTCGCGCACCTGGCCCAGAATCTCGTCGGTGACGTCTGGCCCGAAGTCGGCGGTGATGAGCGCCGTTTCGAGGTCGTCCCACGTCTCATCGGTGATGAGTTCGGGGCCGCTGAAGATGCCACGAAACGCTTTTGAAAAAGACCAGGATCGCTCTGCCATACCCTCGATCCTACCGGTGTAGGCGGCGCCACTTCTCCCCCGCGAGCCGCCACGGGAAGCCACAGAACTACCCGGCGCGTCGCCGCATCAAATTGCACCATGCCGACGAGTGTGGCGCGCAGGGCCCCGCGACTCCGCTATATTCACTGACAACCGACTGTGTGCGCCAATGCAGGCCACACAGTCGCAATCGCATTCGCAGCTCGATGGAAAACGACCAACGGAGGTCACGTGATCCTCACCCCGCACAGAAGCGGGGCGCCCATACGGCGCTTCATGCTTCTGCTCTGCATCGGTTTACTCGCCGTGTTTGGCCTCTCGTCCCTCGCAATGCCCCCGGCCCACGCCGTCACTTGCACGCCTGACGCGGCGACGGCCTGCATTCAGGGCATCATCAAAACGAGCGACGGTGACCCGGCGCCCGGCGTCGGGCTCGAACTGAACGACGGTGAGCAGCAGGTTGCCACCGACGAGGCCGGGCGCTGGGCGTTCTCGGTTGACGCCGACGGCGAGTACACCGTCACTCTCGATACGGGCACGCTGCCCGACGGCCAGTTCGCCAAGGGCGCTGACAGCCGCACGCTCACCGCGAAGCTGTACACCTCGTCGAGCGCACTGTTTCCGTTGACCGACGACGAGAGCGCGGCCGCGCCCGCACCCGGCAGCGGCGGCACGAGCGGCACGAGCGGCACAGGCACGGACACCGGGAGCACCCAAAAGCCGGCCAACACCAACCAGTCAGGCGGCGACGGGGCAAGCGCCAACCAGACCGCCACCGAGGCGAGCGGTGCGGGCTTCTCGTGGCCGAGGTTCTGGCAGCAGTCGGCGTCTGGCCTGCGCATGGGACTCTTGCTGTCGCTTGCGGCCGTCGGCCTCTCCCTCGTCTACGGCACGACGGGCATGACGAACTTCGCGCACGCCGAGATGATGTCGATGGGCGGCATTCTCGCGTTCCTCTTCATGGGCCTCACAGGCAACATCTGGCTCGCCGGCGGCATCTCGTTCGTGCTACTCGCCGCCTTCGGTTGGGTGCAAGACGCGGGGCTGTGGAAGCCGCTGCGCAAGAAGCGGCTCAGCCTCATGCAGCTGATGATCGTTTCGATCGGTCTGTCGATTGTGCTGCAGAACGTGTTTCAGTTCTTCTTTGGCGCGAACATTCTGCGCATCGACCCGAGCACCCCGAAGACCGTCACGCTCCTCGGGGTCACCCTTACGGTGCAGTCGTACGTGGCGATGGCGATCGCACTCGTCGCGATCATCGGGGTGGGGCTCGCGCTCAAGTACACGCGGTTTGGCCGCGCCACCCGCGCCGTGTCAGACAATCCAGCCCTCGCCGAGGCGTCGGGTATCAACGTCGACCAGGTGATTCGCGTCGTGTGGGTGGCAAGCTCGGCCCTCGCGGGTCTCTCGGGTGTGCTGCTCGGGCTCGTACTCAACGGCATCTCGTGGAACACCGGCTGGCACTACCTGCTGCTGTTGTTTGCGGCCGTCGTGCTCGGCGGCATTGGCACCGCGTTTGGCGCGATCATCGGCTCGATGATCATCGGCTACATCATCGAGGTCGCAAACATTTGGCTGCCGGGCGATCTGAAGCAGGCTGCCGCTCTCTTCATTCTTATCGTTGTGCTGCTGGTGCGCCCGCAGGGCATCTTCGGCCGTAAAGAACGCATCGGTTAGGGGCCATCATGGAATTTCTCTCAAGCCTTCTCGAGTCGATGCTGCAGACCGCGATCAGCCCGGTCACGGCAGCGTTCGTGATCGCCGCGATCGGTCTCAACATTCACTTCGGTTTCACCGGGCTCATGAACATGGGGCAGGCCGGCTTCATGCTGCTGGGCGGTTACGGCTTCGTCATCTCGGTGATGAGCGGGCTCGGCTTCTTTCCGGCCCTCATCATCTCGATGCTCGCCTCGGCACTCTTCGCGCTGCTGCTCGGGATCCCCACGCTCAAGCTGCGCGGCGACTACCTCGCCATCGTCACGATCGGGGCGGCAGAAATTGTGCGCATGGTCGCTCGTCTCGCGAACCTTTCACCGATCACGGGCGGGCCGAGCGGCATTCAGAGCCCCAACTTTCGGGTGGAGCTGAACGCCCTCTCGCCGCTGCCCGAGGGCCGCACCACGATTCTCGGCCTCGAATACGTCAACACGGGTGTTGACGACTGGTGGTCACGCATCGTCGCTTGGGGGCTCGTCGCCCTTTTCATCCTCATCACCTGGCTGCTCATGCGCAGTCCCTGGGGCCGGGTACTCAAGGGTATTCGCGAAGACGAAGACGCGGTGCGCTCGCTCGGTAAGAGCACGTTCTCGTACAAGATGCAGGCGCTCATGATCGGCGGTGTCATGGGCGGCTTCGGCGGCATCATCATGGTGCTCCCCTCGGCCATCAACCCCGACGGCATGGGGCGCGCGACCACGTTCAACCTGTGGATGATCATGCTGCTCGGCGGCGCGGCCACCATTCTTGGCCCGCTGCTCGGCTCGATCCTGTTCTTCGTGGTGCGTCTCGTGATCTCAGCCACCATGACCGAGTTTGTGCCGGCGAGCGTGTTCAACGCGCAGCAGACCGAGATCGTGTCGTGGATCCTCATCGGCGCGATGCTCATGCTGCTCGTCATATTCAGACCCCAGGGCATACTCGGTAACAAAAAGGAGCTGTCGTTCAATGTCTAGAAGCTCTCGCACGGTAAGCCCGACGGGGCTCGCATACCCGAGCGACCGCGAGGCCCTGCGGGCCCAGCTGCGCACGCTCGATCAGACCCCCGGTGTCGCGAAGCCGGATCCGATTCTCACTGTCGACAACATCGAACGGCGCTTCGGGGGCATGACCGCGGTCGATGTCGACCACCTGCAGGTGCAGCGCGGCGCGATCACCGCGCTGATCGGCCCAAACGGTGCCGGCAAGACGACGTTCTTCAACCTGCTGACCGGTTTCGATCACCCGACGAATGCTGCGCCGCTCGTGGGCAGCAGCGACGGCAAGGCGAAGTGGTCGTTTGAGGGGCGGCCGCTCGGCCGCACGAATGCGACCCGGGTGGCGCGCGCGGGCATGATCCGGACCTTCCAATTAACGAAGGCCCTGGACCGGATGACGGTCCTTGAAAACATGCTCATTGGCGCGAATGACCAGCCGGGCGAGAACCTGTTCGTAGGGCTCGTGAAGCCGCTGTGGGCGAAGCGCGAGCGCGAGAACGTCGAGCGCGCCGAGGAGCTTTTGCGCCGGTTTAAGCTCGATGCGAAGCGTGACGACATGGCGGGCGGGCTCTCGGGCGGGCAGAAGAAGCTGCTCGAGATGGCGCGCGCGCTCATGACGAACCCATCGATGATTATGCTCGATGAGCCGATGGCGGGCGTGAACCCGGCGCTCACGCAGAGTCTGCTCGATCACATTCAGATGCTACGCGACGAGGGTACGACCGTGCTGTTTGTGGAGCACGACATGCACATGGTGCGCCACATTTCTGACTGGGTGATCGTGATGGCGCAGGGCCGCATTATCGCCGAGGGGCTGCCCGAGGAGGTCATGACGAGCCCGGCCGTGGTCGACGCCTACCTGGGCGCGCACCACGATCGTGACTTGGGCGATGATGACGTGCTCACGACGGGCGTGATTCGCGCGATCGCGAGCGAGGCGGCCGAAGAGCTGGCACAAGAGATTTCAGAGGAGACGCGATGAGCGAGCAAGCTGGCGTGCACGTGCCAGGACCCGGGCCAGATTCCGGGCCAGATTCCGTGGACATTGTGATGCGGGCAGAGAACCTCGATGCGGGGTATCTGCCGGGCATCAACATTTTGAACGACTGCTCGCTCGAGGCACGCCGGGGCGAACTAGTGGGCATTATCGGGCCGAACGGTGCGGGCAAGTCGACGCTCTTGAAGTCGCTGTTTGGGCTCGTGAATATTCGAAGTGGCCGGGTCGTGTTGAACGGCGAGGACGTGACGGGCCTCAAGACGAACGAGCTGGTGCGAGCGGGCGTCGGGTTTGTGCCGCAGACGAACAACGTGTTTCCGTCACTGTCGATCGAAGAGAACCTGCAGATGGGGCTGTTTTTGAAGCCGAAGCAGTTTGCGCGCCGCGTCGAAGAGATGTGGGAGCTGTTTCCCATGCTCGCCGAACGCCAGAAGCAGCTCGCGGGGTCGCTATCGGGCGGCGAACGGCAGTCGGTCGCGATGGCGCGGGCGCTCATGATGAACCCGAGTGTGCTGCTGCTTGACGAGCCGAGCGCCGGGCTCTCCCCCGTACGCCAGGACGAGACGTTTATTCGCACGCGGCAGATCAACAAGACCGGCGTGACGATCATTATGGTGGAGCAGAATGCACGCCGCTGCCTGCAGATCTGTGACCGCGCCTACGTGCTCGACCACGGCACGAACGCCTACGAGGGGCCGGGGCGCGAACTCGCGAACGACCCGCGCGTGATCGAACTGTATCTCGGCACACTCGCACAAGACGTGGAGCAGAAGGCGGCCGCCGCGAAGCCGGCTGAGCCGGCCTAGGCGGCCTAGGCGGCCGAGCCGGAGGCAGATACAGCGACTTCGCCTTGGAGCTGTTAGCTAAAGCGGGTCTGCCCTGGGTGAAGGGCGCGTTACGGGCTGAAACGCGATGGCCCGAGGCAGGTCTCGTGTGACAGTTTCGTGCAGAAATGAGCTTCGGACAATGGCCAGAGTCGCGGCGGGTATACGCATTTCGTCGGCCGCGTCGCTAAAATTATTCGCTATTGCAACTCTGAGCTCGTCTACAATGTTTGAAGCTGCCGGTCGACTTAGCCCGTAGAAGGCCGACTGCCTTATCAAAGCAGCCAGACTCGCCAGCTTCTCTCCGTCTTTTCCATATGCCAGCGTCTGAGTCACCTCGGCCCCCTCGCGGCGCGCAGCGGGGGCAAGATCATACGCCGGGGTCAACTCCAGTGTTGAGCCGTCCCAAAATGCTGCATGATTACGAAGGTGATCGTCGTTGTTGGAGATTGCCATATTGAAAGCTACGCGTTTAAAGAGCTCTGGGCCGACCAACTCGGGTTGGGACGCGAGCCTGGCAACCTTTTCCACCAGTTCAGGATAAGTGCCAAAGCGTGCTGAGAGTTCGTCTTTGCCACTGATCGTGAGCGCGGACACGACAAGACGTCGAGCACCTTGGACACGATCAAATCTTTCTGAAATCAGCGCGTAGCGACCCTGAATGTTTCGCGCCTGCACTGGAGCCGTGGACACCCCGGCATAGTGGGCAAGTTTCGACGCCAATGCTTCAGCTTCGACGGCGGGGAACACGTCTGTCGTGACACTAAATTTCACCAGAGATGGTGTGCCGGCAACGGCAACGAGTGATTTAGGACGAGCACCGCCGATACCTGTACCCGACAAAATTGCATCGTGCAAGGCTGGTGGGAGCGACTCACCCTGAGACACCAGCTCAGCTACACGCTGCAAGTCGGTCAACGGAGCACCGCCACCGCGCGGAACATATGTAGCCGGTGATCGCTGAAAATCCAGAGCGCCAATCCGATCTGAATCTGACTCAATCAGATACGTGAATTCAGATAGGTCCGCCGTCTCTGCAGCGTCGCCCCGGCTTCCCGTCAGGCGGTTCAATATGACTCGTCGCCCCCAAGCGTCTGGGGCGGCATCCCGGATGGCACTTGGCAGCGACATGGTGCCGGTCGGCTCGTAAGTACGATCTCCCAGTGGCAAAGTGGGGGCTAAGCTAATCGCATTTGGACGCTCCAGATACCTGGTGCCGTACGCGAACCGCAGGTCCCCGCTCGCCCCAGGAGACAGCACCCCCGCTGGGACTGGAGATACTTCACCTGGGAGCCATGTCCAAACAAATAGATTAGAAGTCTCGAAGGTCACGGGACACCTCTGATTGTGCGGCTACTCGTTTGGGAATGAGCGCGATCTTTTCTTCGCCCCGAAACCGCATTCGGGCCAGCTCTACGGGGTCCTCCTCTTGAAATAGCGGCACGCCAGCAGCCAGCGCTGCGTTGATCACGTTGCCAACTGCGACGGACGGATGTCCCCGCTCAATCATAGAAATCGTGCGTTCCGATGCACCGCAGACTGCTCCCAAGTGCTTCTGCGTCCATCCTCGCTCGACTCGCGCAATCCTGACCTGCTGGCCGAGCACTTCAAGGACATCTTGGGCACTTCCACGCACTTCAACCTTTTCTCGCGCCATCCTCAATACCTTCCTGTTAACTTATGATAACAGGATAGTAATGAGGGTCATCCTGTAAAAGTGCAAACGCGAAGAGCCTCCACGGCATGAATTACTTTTACCGTGGAGGCTCTTCGCCATGTTGGTGTTACCCGAGGGGCTGTGAGATTAGCCCTCGATCTCGCCCACCGCTTCGGGCTCGTTCTTATCGTTGTACTTGTAGATGCCGATCAGCGCGGTCGACGGTTCATTGTCGTCGTTCAGCGGGCCACCGCCAGCCTTACCGAGGTAGTGGATGTCCTTACCGTCGGCCAGCAGGTCAGAGCACGCCTTGAACGTGTCGCACTCTTCGCCACCGTCGGTGCCCGAGACAGCGTGCAGGTTCGCCACGATCGTGTCGGTGTCGGCCGAGCCGCCCTTCTGCGCGGCGAGCGCGACGAGCATCACTGCGTCGTACGACTCGGGCGCGAAGTTGAGGCTCTTCGACGCGTCTGACGAGGCCGCGACGAGTGCCTTCTCGAACGCCTCGTCGACGGTACGGCCGGGGGTGGTGCCCTGTGCACCCTCGAGCAGACCGTCGTCGAACTCGGGGTACGGCACCGTGTTGCCGTCGACTAGGTACAGCTTCGACAGGTCGAAGCCCTGCGCCGCGAGCTCTGGGATCGCCTGCTTGGCTTCAACGTAGCTGACCATGGCAACAGCGTCGGGCTTGGTGGCAAGCGCCGCGGTCACCTCAGACGAGAACGTGGTCTGCGCTTCGGGGAACTCTTCGCCCGCACCGGTCGCACCGTAGGTGACCTCGCCGCCCGCTTCTTCGAGCGTCGTCTGCAGGTTGTCGCGCAGGCCCTTGCCGTAGTCGTTGTTCTGCGTGAGCACCGCCACCTTCGCGTTGCCGTCCTGCAGAATCAGGTTGCCGAGTGCACGGCCCTGAATAATGTCGGAGGCGATGGTGCGAAAGTACAGGTCGTTAATGCCTGCGAGCGCGATGCCCGTGTTCGACGGGGAACCCATCAAAATGCCCGCCTCGGTGACCTTCGGCATCGCGGCGTTCGTGTTACCGGTACCCATGGCTCCGAGCACAAACGCCGGGTCGGCCTTGATGATCTCGTTGATGCTCTTGTCCATGATCGTGGGATCAGTGGGGTCGTGCTCGTTGGCCTCGACAACCACTTCGACGGGGTTACCAAGCACGCCGCCGGCGTCGTTGATCTCTGACACGGCGAGCTTCACTGCGGCCTGCGGGCCGTAGATCAGGTGCTCGAGCGAGCCGGTCTGCGGCAGCAGCGTTCCGATGCGCAGCGCGTCGACCGACTCTGCGGCGGTCGTGTCTGTCCCAGCGTCACCCTTGTCTGCAGGAGCACCACCGCTCGAGCACGCAGAGAGCATGAGCGCGGCACCCGCCATCAGGGCAAGGGCACCGGCTGCTTTGTTGGAGTAAACCTTCATTGGCAACTGCCTTTCATCATTGAAACGCTCCCAAAGCTGCG
Source organism: Leucobacter faecis (assembly GCF_054456635.2). Taxonomy (NCBI): domain Bacteria; kingdom Bacillati; phylum Actinomycetota; class Actinomycetes; order Micrococcales; family Microbacteriaceae; genus Leucobacter; species Leucobacter faecis. The sequence goes on along the minus strand of NZ_JBTJEP020000019.1, from coordinate 52,717 downwards.
GAGCTTGTCGATGAGCCTACTGGGCGGCGCATCAATTACGTGAACACGCCTCGCCGTCAGAGATGAATTCGTTAGATTCCACCCGTCGCACAACATCAATTGCAGAAAGAATGCAAGGCTAATAGCATTAGCCTTATGAATTCTTCTCGCCTCCTTTGGGTCGCTCTTGCCGTCGCGCTGCTCATCGCCAGCGTGTCACTGTGCGTCCACCTCGGCTGGGGCACCGCCGGCATCATTGCGGTGGCCGCGGTTGCGCCCGACCTGGCGCTCATCGGCGCGTTCGCGGGTGGTGGCCGCCTGCGCCCAGAACGCGTTCGCTTCTACAACCTGATGCACTCCGCCAGCCTGGCCAGCGCCACCCTCACTGCCGGCGCAGTGTTAGCCCTGTTGACACCGCAGCGATGGCTGCTACTTGTGGGCCTGGCATGGCTCACCCACATTGCGGTTGACCGCGCATGCGGGTACGGGCCACGCGAGGCTGACGGGACGATACGCCGAACCGTACATAGAAGCGAGGTCCCGGCGTGAGCCCGCGGCGTGAGGCCCTGCTCGCACAGGCCGAAAAAGTGCTCGAATCGCAGGGGCTCGAAGAGTTCAGTCTCGGGGCGGTCGCGCGCGCTGCGGGCATTCGTACACCGAGCCTGTACAAGCACTTTGCGGGCCTCGCCGATCTCGAGCACGCCCTCATCTCGCGCGCGTTCTTTCACCTGGCGGCCGCGCTTGATGACGCCACAACCCGCGAAACAGCCGGCGAACCAGGCGGCGAACCAGAGCCAGACCTGATCGCCAAGTTCGCGCAGGCCTATCGTGCATACGCAGCTGCACACCCGCAGCTCTACCGGCTCATGACCGAGCGCTCCCTCGACCGCGACCTCCTCGAGGCCGGAGCCGAAGCGGCGGCGATGAGCGCACTGCTCAAGTTTTTCGGCGAGTCCCATGCGTCACACGATCGCGCACGCGCGGCTTGGGCAGCCGCCCACGGGCTCGTGTCGCTCGAACTCGCCGGCCGATTTCCACCCGGCACCGACCTCGACGCTGCCTGGGCCGTCTACACCTCGGCGTTTACGCGCTGACCCACCACCTGCGAAATGCCGTCTTGCCGCATCGACACCCCGTAGAGCGCGTCGGCGATCTCCATCGTGCGCTTCTGATGCGTGATGATGATCAGCTGCGAGTTCTCACGTAGCCGCTCAAACACCTGCAACAGCCGCCCCAGGTTCGCATCATCGAGCGCCGCCTCGACCTCGTCGACGATGTAGAACGGGCTCGGCCTGGCCTGAAAGATCGCCATCAGCCACGCAACCGCTGCGAGCGACCTTTCACCGCCCGACAACAGCGACATACGTTCCACCTTCTTGCCCGCGGGCCGCACCGCAATATCGATGCCGGTCGTGAGCAGATCCTCGGGGTCGGTGAGCGCAATCTCACCGGCGCCTCCCGGAAACAGGATCGGAAACACCTCACCAAACGCCGCCCGCGTATCCTCGAACGCCGCGGCAAAAATGCCCTGCATCTTTTCGTCCAGGTCGCTGATGATCGCGAGCAGGTCGGCGCGCGTCTTGGTGAGATCATGCAGCTGATCTGACAAGAACCGGTGCCGCTGCTCGAGCGCCGCGAACTCCTCGAGCGCGAGCGGGTTAATGCGCCCGAGGCGCGCGAGTTTCTTCTCTGCGGCCGCGAGCCGCTGCTCCTGCTCCGCGCGCACGTACGGCGCCCCAGCGATCTGGGTTTCAGCTCCGGATCTCGGCTGCGCCTCCCCCGCACCGCCCGGGCTGCCCGCGCCGGGCGCGCTGACCCCCAGCTCGCGGGCGAGATCTGCCTCAAGCTGACTCGCGAACGCTGCGGGCTCCGCGGGCTCCTGCTCCTCAGTGTTGCCTTCGAGTTCAGCGTCGCTTTCGAGCGCCGTAGGAATCAACTGATCGGGCCCGTACTCTGCGAGCAGCACCCCCTCCGCGAGGCCCAGCTCGTTCGACGCGCGCTCGAGCAGCGACGCGAGGTGCAGCTTACGCTCGTAACTCTTCAGCTCGGCGCTGTGAGCGTGCTCGGTCAGGCTCGCGAGCTTGGTGCGCAGCGCCGTCTCTTCGGTGCGCAGCTGCACAAGCTCGCTGCTGCGGCTCGCGCGTGCAGCCTCGGCTTGCTGCTGCTCGGTGCGGGCTTCGGCGAGCGACAGGTCGCACGCTTCGATCACGGCGGGCAGGGCGCGGGCGACGCGCTCAGCGCGCTCCACCTGACGGCGGCGCAGCACCTCGCGCCTCGCCGATTCATCGGCCGCGCGGCGCTCTGCCTCCAGCTGAATCGTCAGGTCGCGTTCGCGGGCCTGGGCCGCGCGCACACGCTCACGCGCGGTTTCGAGCGCGAGCCGGTGTTCGAGCTCGCTGGCACGGGCACTCTCGAGCTCAGCCGATTGGGCGTCACGAGCGGTAACGTCGAGGAGCGGGCGCGGGGTGCTCGCGGCGTCCTCGAGGGTGCGCTCGGCTTCTTCGAGAGCTTCGGCCGCCTGCGCAGCATCGGCCTGCACCTGTTCTGCCTGCTGCGCGGTGCGCTCAGCCTCGGCGTGGGTCACCTCGGCGCGCACGGCAAGCTGGTTACGCTCTTTCGCGTGCTCCGCCGCACGGGCATCTGCCTCGCGCATGCGGCTGTAGGCGGCGTGGAGATCTTTCTTGGCCCGCTGCGCAGCTTCGCGCAGCGCGGCGAGTGTCTCAGTCTGAGCCTGCGCCTGCCCCTGCACCGCTTCGAGCTCAGTACGAGCTTTATCAAGTTCTGCAGCTGTCTCGATGCTCGTGGTAGTGACCCCCGCACCGCCCGAGAGTGTGTGGCGAGTCAGCACTTCACCCGCGGGGGTGACGACAGTGAAGCCGGAGCCCGGGCCCTGCCTCGTTGCGAGCGCCCGCACCACAGCCTCGGCATGAGCAAGGTCGGTCGCGGCGTAGCTGCCGACCAGCAGGGCGCGCACCCCCACTGGGGCGGCTTCGAGTACGCCGGTGAGCGGGGTCGCGCCGGCAGCCGTCGCGGCGGTATCGAGTAGAGCGGTGTCGAGTACAGCAGTCTCGATTTCAGCACCGCCCACGACCGTGCGCACCGTGCCCAGGTCGGCCGTGCGGGCACGCTCGATCGTGGCCACCGCGTCCTCGCGCGATCCTGCCAGGAGTGCGTCGACGTGAGCCCCGAGCGCAGCGCCCACCGCGGCTTCAAACCCGGCGCGCACGCGCACGTGATCTGAGACGCGGCCGTCGATGCCGGCGAGCTCGACCGAGAGAAGCTCGCTCGATGCGTCGCGGGCTGACAAGAGCCCTGCGAGTGCGCCCACGCGCGCTTCGAGGCCTGAGCGGCGCTGCTCGAGCGCGTGCAACGCATCACGTGCTTCATCGCGCAGCCGCTCGGCCGAAGCCTGCGCCTCTTGCGCCGCCCGATGTGCCTGTTCGAGTTCGTCGGCGCTGGGGAGCCGAGGCGTTTCGCCCTCGACAGCGTCAGCGCCAGCGTCAGCGCCAGCGCCAGCGCCAGCGCCATGCGCAAATGCGTCGAGCTCCCGCTGCGCCGCGAGCGCCCGCTCGTTTGCCTGTGCGAGCGCGTGGGTGCGCCGGGTGAGCTCCTGCGCGAGCGCCTGCTGGCGCTGCTGCGCGGCGTCGACGCGCCCGCGCAGCTGTGACAGCGCCAGGTCGTGCTGCGACACGAGCGCGCTCTGTTCGTGCAGTTGCTCGTCGAGCGCGTCAAGCGCCGCCTTTGCTTTCAGCGACACCGACTGAGCGGCGCGCCACGCCTGCTCTGCCACGGGCACGAGTTGCGCCAGGCGCGCACTCTCTGCGGCCGCCTCATCGACGGCGCTGCGCGAGATGCGCCCTGATTGATCCGGAGCTTCAGCCTGCGACGCCAAGAACGTGAGCCGCTGCTGAGCCTGGGTGAAGAGCCCGCGCAGTTGCTGCTGCACACCCTCGAGCGCGATCGTGACGCGGCGCGCGTCGTCGAGCGCGTCACCGAGCTGCGCCTGCTCAAGCTGCGCCATGCGCTGCTGCTTCTGATCGTGCTGCGCCTCGAGCACGAGGCGCTCGGCGTGCCGCTCGTGCTCGTTGTGCGCGAGCTCGCCCAGCTCGCCGCGCAGCCGGGCGACATCGTCGGCGAGCAGCCTCGCCTTCGCATCGCGCACCTCGGCCGCGATGCTCTGGGCGGCGCGCGCGACCTCGGCTTGCCGGCCCAGCGGCTTCAGCTGGCGCCGGATCTCGCCCGCGAGATCCTGCAGCCGCGTGAGGTTCACCTCCATCGCGTCGAGCTTGCGCAGCGTGCGCTCCTTGCGGCGCCGGTGCTTGAGAATTCCGGCGGCCTCTTCGATAAAGCCGCGCCGGTCTTCGGGGGTCGCGCGCAGCACCGCGTCGAGCTGCCCCTGGCCGACGATCACGTGCATCTCACGGCCGAGCCCCGAGTCGCTCAAGAGCTCTTGCACATCGAGCAGCCGGCACCCCTCACCGTTAATCGCGTACTCGCTGGCGCCGCTGCGAAACAGGGTGCGGCTGATCGTCACCTCGCTGTACTCGATCGGTAGCGCGCCGTCTGAGTTGTCGATCGTGAGCTTCACCTCGGCGCGGCCGAGCGGGCCGCGCGAGGCGGTGCCCGCGAAGATCACGTCCTCCATCTTGCCGCCGCGCAGCGTCTTCGCGCCCTGCTCGCCCATCACCCAGGCGAGCGCGTCGACCACGTTCGATTTACCCGACCCGTTGGGGCCGACGATCGCGGTGACGCCCGGCTCAAACTGAAACGTGGTGGGGCGCGCGAACGACTTGAAGCCCTTGATCGTGAGACTCTTGAGGTGCACTCGCTCCCCTACGCTGTTTCGGTGTTCTGTACGCCGCTGTCGTCGACTTCGGCGGCGGCACGCACTGCGCTCCGGTCGGCGATCAGGGTGTCACGCACTTTGCGGCGCAGCACCTTACCAATGAGCGACTTGGGCAGCTCCTCCCACACCAGGTAGCTCGAGGGGCGCTTGTACTCGGCGAGCGACTCGCGGGCGATCTCGCGCGCCGCCGCCTCGTCAAAACTTGCGCCCTCGTCGAGAATCACGGCGACGGTGACGACCTCTGCGCCGCTGCCGCGGGGCACCCCCACGACGGCGCACTCGGCGACGCCCGGCACGCGGCAGATCGCGGCCTCCACTTCACTCGGCGAGACGTTGAAGCCACCGGTGATGATGAGCTCCTTCTTGCGGTCTACGACCGTCACGAACCCGTCTTCGTCTTGCACCACGAGATCCCCCGTGCGCAGCCAGCCGCCCTCGAGTAGGGTCTGGGCCGTCTCTTCGGGGCGGTTCCAGTACCCCTGAAACACCTGCGGGCCGTGAATCAGCAGCTCGCCGGGCTCACCCTGCGCTACCTCGCGGGTGGGTTCGTTCGGGTCGACGACGCGAATGTCGGTCGACGGGAACGGGAGCCCGATCGCACCGATCCGGCGCGCGTCATTGAAGGGATTGGCGAGCGCGACCGGGCTCGTCTCAGTGAGGCCGTAGCCCTCGTTGAGCATGCTGCCCGCGAGCTCTTCCCAGCGCTTCACGATCGCGGGAGTGAGCGTCATGGCGCCCGAGATCGCGTAGACGACGCCTGAAAGATCGAGCGCGCCGTCGCGGGCGACCCGTGCGAGCCGGTCAAACATGGGAGGAACCGCGGGCACGAACGTGGGCGGAAACTTCTGGGCCGCCTTTTTGACGAGCTCGGGGTCGAAGGTGGGAAACAGCACCGCGCGCGATCCGGTCTCGACCGAGTAGATTACCGAGAGCAGCAGGCCGAACGAGTGAAACATGGGCAGCAGCCCGTAAATGCTGCCCCCGCCGCGCGTGAAATCGGGCATCCATGCCGCGCCCTGGCGGGCGTTTGCCCATAGGTTCGCGTGCGTAATCATGGCGCCCTTCGGGGTGCCGGTCGTGCCCGAGGTGTACTGCAGGCACGCGAGGTCGTCTTTGCCGGGCCGCGGGTGCGATGTGGCGAGCGGCGCGCTCTTTTCGAGCGCCGCAAACGATACCGTGCCGGGGGCGGGCGCCGTGAGCTTTGCGCGCGATTCACGTGCCTTCTGGATCGGCAGTTTCAGTGCGAGCCTGGTCGCGAACGGCATAGCGCGGGTAATGTCGACCGCCACGACGGTCGTGATGCCGAGCTCGCGCGGTAGCGACTGTACTAGGTCTGCGAGCTTGTCCCAGGTGATGACGACGGTGGCGCCGTGATCACGAAACTGGGTTTCGAGCTCGGCGCGCGTGTAGAGCGGGTTGTGCTCGACGACCACGGCGCCCAGGCGCAGCACGGCGTAGAACGCGACCAGGTGCTGCGGGGCGTTGGGCATGATGAGCGCTACCCTGTCGCCTGATTCCACTCCGAGTTTTTTGAGTCCCTCGGCGACGCGGGCGACGCGGTCGCCCAGCGCACGGTAGGTCGTGGTGGCGCCAAAGAAGCTCACCGCGTCGCGGTCACCCCACTGCGCGACGCGCTCGTCGAGCAGGTCGCTGAGTGAACCCACGACGGGTTCGATGTCGACCGGCGTACCCGGGGCGTAGAACCGGTTCCAGGCACGCGTTTCATTCATCTGCATGGTTACAAGAATAGAAGCGTGAGCGAAAGTTTGCGCCCGCCTGGCCGCTAGAAGCCAGATTTGAAGGTGGGGGCAGCTTTGGGCAGCATGCCGTCTTCGTCGCGCGGGCCAAACCCAAACGCACGGTAGGCCGCGATATTTACGAACCAGGCGAGGCCCGCGACGCCTACGCTCCACGTGCCCTTCTCGAAACCGCCGGTGACGAGCAGCGTTACGATGCCGATCGCGAGCAGCGCCATGGGCGCCCCAATACCAAAGGCAGCATTGTGCAGTCGCACTCGCTCGGGCTTCATGCGGCCGCGCTCGGTGAAGGATCCCACGAGCGTGGCGTACGGCAGGGCGATGACCACGGCGGCGATGGTGATTGCCTGCCCGCCCCACCAGAAGCAGCACAGCACGAGCACAACAAACCAGACAGCGGCACTCATGCCCCAGGTCACGCGAGGAAATCCCATGGTCTCAATGTTACTGGGACGCGCTTTGGTGGCGCGTGTGAGCGTCAGTACCCTGGAAGCATGGAACACGAGGAGTCCGAGATGCCCGACGGTGAGAGAGCTGCGCAAGCTGAGGAGGCCCGGCGCGCGCAGATTCGTCGCGAGCTGCTCGCTCCGCCCAGGCGCGAAACGATGATGAGCGCAGGGTCTTCGGGTGGCGCCTACGGCGAGCGCCCCGCCCGCACGTATGTCACGGGCCGCTGGACGGCGCGGCTGCGTGTCGCGGCGCTCGCGCTTACCGGGGTTGTCGTGTTTGTTGCGCTCGTGCGATATCCGTTCATGCCCGACACGATTGCGGTGCATTTCAATCTGGTGGGCGAGGCCGACGGCTGGGGGCCGCGCTGGTCAATCTTTATCTTGATCGCGCTCGCAGTAGTGATGACGCTGGGGCTCGCCTGGCTTTCGCACCACCCCCGCGTCTACAACTATCCGGCTGACATCTCAGAGGGTAACGCGCAGCAGCTATACCGCGTGGGCGAGCAGATGATGGTGGGCGTAACCCTCGGCATCGCGTTGAGCTTTGCCGGGGTCATTCTCGGCGCCGTGCTGCCTGTCAATCTCGTGGTGCTCACGGTGCCCGGCGTCATCGTACTGCTCGCCTCGATCGTGTGGGGTATTGTGCGGCCGCGGAAGGGATAGATCACGAGCCCGCCTCGGGCGTGAGCGTGCGATGATGTAACACATGGCCACGAAGAAGCCCGCAATGTCGCCCTCTAACGTTCCACCCCTACAGCTGATTGACGGCATCTCCGGCCCGCGCCAAACAGAGGCACGCGAGCTTCTCGCGCTGTTCACTGCGTTGAGCGGTGAGGATCCAGTCGTGTGGGCTGGCCGTATCATTGGCTTTGGTGAGTACGAGTATCGCTACGAGAGTGGTCATCGCGGCACCGCGCCGCGCTTCGCTTTTGCGTCAAATAATCGGCAGCACACGATCTACCTGGTGAGCGACTTTGCCACGCGCTGGCCAGAGCTTGTCGCGCGGCTCGGTGCGTCCAAGACGAGCAAGGCGTGCCTGTATTTGACGCGCCTCACGAGCGTGGACCGTACCGCGCTACGAGAGCTGCTGGAGCGCTCTGCTGAAAGCCCGGGAGGTTAGCCCATGGAGCGGTTCACCCACGTGCCCGGTGGTGTTGTGACACTCACTGATGCACGACGAAAATCGGAGCGTTCCGTGCAGCTCGCTGCATTTGCGATCAGCCACACGGTGATTACCGAGGCTGAGTTCGTCGCTGGCGAGGTTGCTGCGAGCGCCGGTGTTCTTGCGGCGAGCGCCGGTCTGCCCGCACGGGGCATGAGTTGGTTTGATGTGGTGTCGTGGTGCAACGTGGCGTCCGCGCGGGCCGGGCTTGAATCGGCCTACCGCATACAGGGGCGCGCTGTTCACTGGACCCCTGGAGCTAATGGGTTTCGACTGCCGACAGAGGCGGAGTGGGTGTGGGCTGCGCGAGGCGGCACCGCTGGCCCCCGCTATGGGGCGCTCGCCGAGGTCGGCTGGTGCGCGCTCGACGGGGTGGCTGGCCCGCAACCCGTGGGGTTAAAACTTCCCAACGCGTTCGGTGTCTATGACGCCCTTGGCAATGTGTGGGAGTGGTGCTGGGATCGGCTGGACCCTGCCCGCTACGGCGACTACCGCGTGTTCAAGGGTGGCGGTTGGGCTGACCCCGCGTGGAGCTGCCGGGTGGGGGTGCGGCGCGGCAATGCCCCAGATGCCCGGGTTGAAGATGTCGGGCTTCGGGTCGTGCGGGGCCCGGTACGTGGCGACGTAGGTTCTGGCGACGTAGGTTCTGGATTCGCCCAGGGCTGGTCGGAGCGGGCCGACCGTGAACGGGCGGCGATTGCCGGGCCGCTGCCGGTGGGCTGGACGCCGCTCGCGGTAGACTGCCCGTGATGATTACCCGGGCGCACGCTTGCTGAACCACGCTTCTTCTCCGCCGCCGCCGCTGCTTTCTCCGCTCGATGCGCGGCTCGCGGCGACACACGATGCGTTCGTGGCCGAGCGGCCGCCCGGGGCTGATGAAGACGTGCACATGCTGGCGTCGCTCGTCGACCATGTGATCGAGCGGTGCACCGGCCCGGGGGACACGGTGTTTGACCCGTTTGCGGGGTTTGGCACCACGCTTGAGCGTGCCACGGCACTGGGCCGGGAGGCGCTCGGTATCGAGCTGTTGCCCGAACGTGTCGCGCTGTTGCATGAGCGCTTGCCTGGGGCGCGGGTGATTGAGGGTGATGCGCGCGAGCTCTTGCGGCTCGTGCTTCGCGCCGGATCACAGACCGCCGCCGCGCGGCCCACCCTTGTGCTCACCTCACCGCCGTACATGACGGCGTCGCATCACGAGGCAGACCCGCTGACGGCGTACGAGCGAGATGGCGGCGACTATGCGCGCTACCTGGGTGAACTTGGCCTTGTCGCGGCGCAGTGTGCGCGGCTCGTTTCGCCGGGCGGCTTCGTGGTGTGGAACGTCGCCGATATTCTGCACGAGGGGGAGGTCACTCCCCTGATCCGGGACTGCGCGCGCGTGCTCAGTGAGCATCTGACACCGTTGGGTGAGACACAGGTCGTGTGGGATCGGTACCCGCACGACCTCGTCGCTGACGCGCTGCTCGTGTTTCAGCGGCCCGCTGGGTGACGCCCCTTCGCAGGATGGCTGATGAGGCGTACACTCTGAGGTAATTCGTCGGGCACAACTGCTGGAGGCGTAGCCCATGTCACGAAAAATTCGGTTCGACCACGTTGGTATCACTGTGCGCGACCTCGATGCTGCGACTGCCTTCTTTGAAAGTTTGGGCTTAGAGGTAGAGGGCCGCACCTTCGTCGAAGGCGACTTCATCGACACCGTGACCGGTATCGATGGTGCCCGCTCTGAGATCGTCATGTTGCGTCTACCCGAGGGCGGCGCCACGGTGGAGCTATCACGTTTCGTACGCCCCGCTCCAGAGCCGGGACTTGAACCGGAGGCAGAGTCGGCCGCCCCAATGGCGACGGACCCGGGTATTCGCAGCGTAGCGTTCGAAGTGAGTGACGTACGCGCGCAGATCGCCAGACTCGCGGCTGATGGGTTCCATCTTGTCGGCGGCGTCGGAGACTACGAGGGTGTTTGGCGTATGGCCTACGTGCGAGGACCAGAGGGGATCATCGTCGCGCTCGCCGAACGGTTGTGACAATCCCCTATTCGAAGGCCGCGGCCCGCATGCCCGCAGTGTAAGCGGCCTGTGCCACGTGCTCTGCCGCGTCAACCGAGACGCTCACCATGCGAGCGGCGAGCGTCACCGGCGCCTCCCACCGGTCATCGACGACCCGCGACAAATCGTTATCCTGCAAACCGTTCAAGTAATCGACCTGCGAGCTAACTGCGGCAGTGAGGTACTCGAGCAGCAGACTTGAATCATGCACGACGATCGCCCGGGCCTCGGCCGAGGAGTGGCCGTAGCCGTGCTCGTGCTCACCCACCGCGAGCCCAAACCGCGCATCGAACCCGCGCGACACCCACACCTGCGCGCCTCCCGTGAGCTCAGCGAGCTGCGCATCGATCTCGCGGCCCGCATGCCACAGCAGCCATGCGATCGAGTTGTCGTGATGCGGGTGGGCGTTCAGCCGCTCGGATGTGAGTAGCGGCGCGAGTGCCTGCGCCGCCGTGAGCGGCCGCCAGGCCAGCTCGATGAGCACGTCGGTCGCGTGCATTGATTCAGCGTGCTCTGTGTTGACCTGCATGATTATTGCCTCCGTCGCTCCATCCGTCGCTGCATCCGTCGCTGCATTGCGCCTACTCGACTATGCGCCTACTCGACCCGAAAATCTGCCGGTTTCACGCTTTCGTCGAGCGGGTAGCTGAAGTGCCACCACTCGAGGTCGAACGGCTCAAACCCCTGGTTCTGCATGACCGTGTTCAGTATCAGCCGGTTCGCGCGCTGCTCGTCGGTCAAACCGTTGGCGGCATAGTGTGACTGCTCGCTGAAGAGGTCGAAGCTGCCGCCCATGTCGAGAAGCTCACCCGTGGCCGTGTCGATGACAGTGAGGTCGACGGTACCGCCGAGGGAGTGCCGTGACTGCGTAGCAATGTACCCGAGTTCAAACAGGCCGGCCTTCTCAAGCTGCGGGTAATACTCGGCCTTCGTGGACTCGTCGTCGGTCTTTGACCAGGCCACAAAGTCTGCGACCGCCCGTGTCGGCCTAAACGCATCCCACACAAGCAGCCCGAGGCCTGCCTCTGCCAGCTCCTGCTGCGCACCGGCGAGCGCGGCCGCCGCTTCATCACGCAGAACAGCGACGGTGCCGTCACGGTAGCCGTCAACGATCGCCCCGGTGAAGTTATTGGGGGTGCCGTACCGCGCATCGATCTGCACCCCCGGCACGGCCTCGCCCACATACACGAACCCCTCGGGCAGAGCCGCGCGGGTGTCGGCCTGGACGCTGTGATCCGGCTTCGCTTGCTGGGTCTCTGAGACCACAGACGCAGCTTGCGGGGAGCAGCCCGTGAGCAGGCTGCTCCCCGCAAGCAGAGCAATCAGTATCTTCGTGCGCATGTCACACAGCTTACGACCAGACCTCGTCGCGAGCGATGCCTTCGTGCTTAACCAAACTGGTTCATCGTGTTGTCCTTGCCGCCCGCCTTGAGCGCCGCCTCACCCGCGAAGTACTCCTTGTGGTTGTCGCCGATGTCACTGCCTGCCATGTTCTGGTGCTTCACCGTCGCGATGCCCTCGCGAATCTCGCGCCGCTGCACATCACGCACATACGTGAGCATGCCCTCGTCGCCGAAGTACCCGCGCGCGAGCTCGTCGGTCGACAGCGCGGCCGTGTGGTACGTGGGCAGCGTGATGAGATGGTGAAAAATGCCGGCGCGTGCCGCACTGTCACGCTGAAAGCTCCGGATCTTGTCATCAGCGATCTCGGCGATCTCAGTGCCGTCGTATTCGACGGCCATCAGCTGGTCGCGATCGTACGCGGTCACATCGCGCCCCGCCTCGGCGAGCTGATCGAAAGCCTGCTGCCGGAAGTTGAGGGTCCAGTTGAACGAGGGGCTGTTGTTGTAGACCAGCTTCGCGTTCGGCACAACCTCGCGGATCCTGTCAACGAGGCTCGCGATCTGCTCGATGTGCGGCTTCTCGGTCTCGATCCACAGCATGTCGGCACCGTTTTGCAGGGAGGTGATGCAGTCAAGCACCGCCCGATCGGGGCCCGTGCCGGGGCGAAATTGGAACAGGTTGCTGGCGAGGCGCTTGGGCCGCACGAGCTTGCCGTCGCGCTTGATCACCACGTCACCGTTCTCGAGGCCTTCGGCGGGGATCTCTTCGACATCGAGGTACGAGTTGTACAGGTCACCCAGGTCGCCCGGTGTCTGGCTCACGGCGATCTTTTGGGTGAGGCCAGCGCCGAGCGAGTCGGTACGGGCCACGATGATCCCATTATCGATACCGAGTTCGAGAAACGCGTAGCGCACCGCGTTCAGCTTCGCGATGAAGTCCTCGTGCGGCACCGTCACCTTGCCGTCTTGGTGGCCGCACTGCTTCTCGTCTGACACCTGATTCTCGATCTGAATCGCGCAGGCGCCCGCCTCGATCATCTTCTTCGCGAGCAGGTAGGTCGCCTCGGGGTTACCAAAACCAGCATCGATGTCGGCGATGATCGGCACGATGTGTGTCTCAAAGTTATCGATCTGCGACTGAATGAACTCGGCCGAGGTGTCATCACCCGCCGCGCGCGCATCATCAAGCTGCGTGAATAGCAGGTCGAGCTCGCGAGCGTCGGCCTGCCGCAAGAAGGTGTACAGCTCCTCAATGACCTCGGGTACCGTGGTCTTCTCGTGCATCGACTGGTCGGGCAGCGGGCCAAACTTCGACCGCAACGCCGCGACCATCCACCCCGAAAGGTACAGGTAGCGCTTACCCGTCGTCTTCATGTGCTTCTTGATCGAGATCATCTTCTGCTGGGCGTAGAACCCGTGCCACACCCCGAGCGACTGCGTGTAAGCAGCCGGGTCAACGTCGTACTCTGCCATGTCACGGCGCATGATGTCGGCGGTGTACTGCGCAATCTCAAGACCCGTTCGAAACCGGTTCTGTGCACGCATGCGGGCAACCGCCTCGGCGCTGATGCGGTTCCAGCCACGCCCGTTCTGCTGCTTGAGCGTCTCAGCCTGGTCCATGTCGTTTTGAAATGCACTGTCGTTCTGAAAAGCGCTGTCGTTCTGAAAAGCAGTCATGATTACTCCCTTGTACGTTGGTCACGGCTTTCTCGGCTTCGGCTTCCTTGGATCTGGCCGCGTACTGCCTGCCTGTTCTGCCTACTTCTCACTTTGCCCGCTGTACTGACGCGATTCGCTGGTTCCTTCAGGTGAAATTTGCGCGTATTTTCGCGCGACAGAACTTGTCGCCCTGAGCACGCATTACCGAGTTTCGGCCCAGTAGACTCACAGCAGCAGTCGATGTGAACGATTGAGGGAGACCCGTGCATGAACTCTGAGCCCACTGAACACTCTGCAGCCCACCACCACACGACATTTACGCACACGGAACGCCCGCGCCGCGCCGCGCTCACCGGCCCGCTCGTCGGGCTCGGCATCGCGCTCGCCGCAGTGATGCTGATCTCGTATGCCACAGGGTCGCTGTTTGCGTGGATTTTCACGGTCTCTTGGGTGCTCATCGTGGCCGCGCTCGTTGTGTTCGCCCGCACCAGTGTGACGGTGAACGACGAAGGCGTGTGTTTTCGTGGCCCGTTCTTCACGCGCTGCCTGTCGCGCGACGAGGTCGCAGGCGTCGCGGTCGCAGCAGACGACGGCCTTGCTGAAGGGAGCGTCAGCTGGTTTGTGACGAGGGAAGATCACGGCGCGCGTACGCGGCTCAATTTGGGTGGCGCTGCGTCAGTCACCGTCACCGACATCGGCGGACGCCGCACGCAAATGGTGGTGCGCGACCAAGCGGCCGCAGAGGAGATCCAACGGGCGATTTCGGCGCATCGGTAGGCGCGCGAGTCGCAGTGGAACCGAAGTGGTTGCGATCCCGACGCTCACGCTTGCGCTACCCCCGCGCATACGTACTCCCACTTCACCTCGCGGGGCCACAAACGAGGGTAATGGAGCCTCATAATCCCCACTTTTGGCCCCAATGCAAGCTATCGCCGACGTCGCGCACTATCACGACGCCAACTACATCGACCTACCGACGGGCCACTGGCCAATGTGGAGCCTCCCTGCCGAGCTTGCCGCGATCATCGCGGCAGCTGCTTAGTGCCGGGGCGTAGATCCGGATCGGCGCACTGAGCCGCGATCGGGATACACAGATACCAACCACAGCAGCAAGAAATAACAGAGCACGGCAAAAACTGCCGCTGCGCCGAAGGACTCGATCCCGAGCCAGACACGCTGCAAAGCGCCATAGGCCACCCAGAACACACCCGTCGCGAGCGGGGCAAGCCACGTGAACGCAAGCCCCCACTTGTGAGCAACGAGAAGCGTAATGAAATGCCCCAGCAGCAAGGTTGCCACGCCTGCTACGACCGCGTACCCGGCGGGACTCATCGACCACCCCGCGACTCCGTCAGCACCCCAGTGCATGACTACGCCTGACGGCGGGGCAGCTACCGCGCTCAGCCCCGCTACGACACATGCCATCACCAGTTCAACCGCAATCGCCTGCTTGGCGGGCGCGCGTGACTTCGGGCTACTCATCACAGCGATCCTAACATTTGGCACAGGTGTGCCAGGTGTCCGTTGCTTCCTCCTGCTGCGTCAATCAGCTCGATCGCCGGGGCGTAGATCCGGATCGGTGCCCCGAGACCACAGTTCGCTTTACGCGCGACCGCGATCTTCGATCGGGGCGTTGCGGTATGCGCGCCAAGCTGCCAGCAGCTCGTCGCGCGTGCCCGCGGGGTGCTCCCGGTGCCAGGCACGGGTGAACCGGTTGTACTCGAACTGTCGATCGATCGGTTTCGCGGCGTGCCCGTCGCGCGTCGCGTGGAAGTGGTCGACCGCGTCTTGCATGGTTTGTGTGCCGTCTGCCTGCGCGAAGAACTCGCGCATTGCCGCATCGAAATGGAAGCCGGAGCCTACTTGCGCTCGCATCCACGCGCGCACAACCTGGCTCGACCGCTGGCCCGCAGGAATGACGGTCGTGGGAAGAAGCGGGCCGACGAGCTGCGCGCCATGAGAGGTGCGCGCAGGTGTGGGTTCTACGAATGCTCGCTGAGACAGTGAGGCGCAGACTCGGGCGGTGAGCAGGTCTTTGCTGCCCGAGGCGCGAATGCCGAGCTCGCGTGCAAAAGCCTCAAGCTCGGCCTTGAGCCAATACCATCGCAAGAACTCCTGCTCAGAGAGATCAACACTGAGTGGCGGGCGTTCGCTGGGCGCAGAAGTCACAGGCCAACTCTAGCGCGGGCGGCGTTCGTGGGCGCACTCTCGGGGCCGCTAGGTAGCACTCGCCCGATCAACCTTTGCCTGCCACAGTATTCACAGCGTCCAGTCGGGTTTCGATCGATTCAGCCATCGTCGTGATCTCACGTTCACGGATCCCATTTGAACGAGCACATTCCTTCCAGGATGTGAGCGTCTCGGCGACAGCGCGAAGCCGCTCGCGAGCCTGTTCGACCGTCAGGCTGCACTCTTCTGCTAGTGAGAGCAGAGCCTCGGCTTCATCAGGAAGCGCATCGGCGCCCATTACCGAGGTGGAGCGCATGCGCCAGGGATCGGGATGCGGGTTGACATCGAACACCGGGCTGAGCGTCCAGAACCCTCGGTCGGCGAGGAACCCGTGGTTGCGCAGATGGTCGTCGGTGTTTCCCAAGGCAACGCTGGCGACCACGCGGTCGAAGAGCTCGTGATGGTCGTTCTTTGGAGAGCGTGAGAGATCCCTCATGGCTCCCGCGATCTCGGCATAGTCGCGGTGGTCACCATCAAAGGCACCGAGAGCCGTCATCGCACTGATGTAACCGACGCGGTGCCCATCGGACCCACGGTCGAAGCGCCGCAGGATGAGCACGCTGCGCTCCCCCACTCGGGTGAGCCGCCGATCAGGTGCCTCGATCCCCGCGGCTTCCAACAAATCCAACGCCGTCGCCTCCCACGCCATGACATCCCACTGGTCACTACCGTGCGGAAACTTTGTGATCGCCAACGCACCGTCTTCGAGGCGCACCGAAGCCTTAGGGCGCGCCCCACCCAACCCGGTCGTGCCCGTATCTAGCAGCTGCTTCACAGCGGCGGCAGGGTCCTCGTCCGCTGCAAGCTCATCAGAGGCACGCAGCAGCTCGGGGAGCGAGACTAACCGTGGCACATGAGAAGGCTCGCCCACGAACGCCGTGGCGCCTGCAAGTCGATACCGCAGAGCCCCTTGGCGCGTGTCATCGCTGACGCCCAGGAGAAAGTCGAGCTCATCCAGCCGACGCGGCGCCCGGCCTTCCTGACGTGCACGAACGCGTTCACCCTTCTCAATGAGGTTTCGGCCCCAGCGGTCCGGCGCGCTGTCAGCGAAGGCGCGCACCAGCCCGGTCTGGTGCTGTGCGCCCGTGACAAGCGGCAGAGCCGGGTCGATACTGCCCCCGCCTGATGCCAGGTAGTCCAGGTCATATAGAAAGGTGGTGGAGATCTGGCCGCGCTGTCTAGTGAAGTGTGCATGGCCAACCAAGACTGGCCCTCCAGCACAGTCAACGAAGACCTCAGCACTGGTCATCGCGCGCGCTTCTTCGCGAGGTTTCCGGCGCGCAATCGACCAATGTCACTGCTGAGAGGGTCGACCGCCTCGACGGCCTGATCCAACACGCCGAGGGCACGCAGCACCTGCGCGACGTTACCGAACCCCACCCCCGCGTCTCCAGCCTCGATCTTGCGCAGGGTGTCTCGGGTGATGCCAGCGCGTTCTGCAACCTGCTGCGCGGTGAGTCCAAGCACCATACGCCAACCACGCACGTACCCGCCGAATTCCGTAAGCTCACGGTCGATCCGATAACCGCTCATGTGATCACCCCGTCTCTCTGAGGAGAATATCACGCTTAACGTGATGTTGTGACGAGAGTTCTAGGCATATACGTGTGCATGTACGTGAACATATTTGACGTCGCCGCGGGCAGCGGCAGCGCTTCGGACTCTCTGCGGTTCGGTGATCCTTACTTCATAGCCATGACGACAAGCACCGTTGCTAGTGCAGCGAGCAGGGCGCCCCACAGCGGCAAGAAGACCTTGCGGCCGCGACGTGTAAGCGACCAGATCGATATACCGAACCCAACGCATGCGCTCAGAAACACGGGAAGGCCATAAAGAATGCCTACCCAGAACATCCCGTCAAGGGGCGACGCGCACATTGTGTCTGCCGGGCATGGGCCCTGGTTGATCGACTCCCAGACGGAGGCGATGGCAGACGCAACGAAGACCGCTAGTACAGCGAACCCACCCATGAGGAGGGACTGCGAAAACGGGTAGTAACGCTTGAGCCAGGGGCCCAGCACAACCACCAACATCGCACAAATCAACGGCACGACGGCAGCGAAGACGTACGGGAAAAGCGTCTCAATAATATTGAGCGACCCGTTACCTGCTGTAATCAACGAGAAGAATAGGGTGCCTGCCATGCCCACGAGTGACACGCCGCCGAACGTGCGCCAGGCCATGTGCCAGCGTGAACTGGTTTTCCAGGGGTGCCCGTCAGGAAGCCCCGGCTCCACTTGATGAAGGTCGACCATGCCCTCATCGTAGCGTTGGCTGCACGCGGCTTTTGCGGCTTCCGCGTGTGTGCTGAGATTGACGCCGAGTTCGCAGCGCAACTCGGTGGGTTCATGATTCGATTTCCCTGATCCCCCTAGTACAGGTCGGGGCGGCACACTTCTACGGGGAAGTAGATCAGGCAGTTGTGTACCTGGCCCGCATTGAGCCCCAGGGCAAGGCCTCCGAGCAGGGCCGAAGCCAGCCAAAGCCAGTCCCAGCGCGTCAGGTGCAGGCGTACCAGCCGTGCCGCGAAGAGCAGACACAAGGCTGCGACCAGCAGCAGAAGCACCGCGATGACCAGCCCTACCTGGGCTTCAAACTCGTCGCCCACCCGCACCTGATCATTGACCTTGAGCCGCAGCCCGTAGAGCACAAAGAAGCCACCCTTTGTGGCCGCCGGCACGCAGAGCACCAATGAGACGAAGGCGACCAAAGACAAAACGATCGCGCTGATTCGTGTACGGGCTTTCATGGACACAACCTATCCGAGTGGGATCCATCCGCTGCTGGAGAAGACAAAACGCATCGATTACGCTACCTCGTTCGGCATAGGAGATCGGGTAGCCGCCGACAGCCTAACGCTTGTAGTCACTGTGTCTGTGGTCAGTCCCGCACCCCGCGCGAGATGAGCGGCTACCCACTCAATCGCTCTCTTCGAGGCAATGAACGCATCAAATCTGGGTCAACGGTAAATCTCGCGTCGATGTCCGAGGCGGAGCACAAGTACAACAAGCTCATCTTCAATCACTTCGTACACCACCCGGTAATCTCCGACACGGATCCTCATCTCGCCTGCCCCGCCGACGAGTTGCACACTTCCTGGCGGACGGGGATTCTCTGCAAGTGCCGATATCGCAACTTTGAGCCGTGCCGCGTCTTGGGGACGCAAGCGCCTAAAGACCTTCGCCGCTTCTTTTGAGACGGAGATCGAGTAGGTCATGACGATGACCGCACTCTACATGGTGAGTTCTTCCATGAGCTCATCAAAGGGAACATGAGCTTCGGGATCACGGCGAGCGTCAGCAGCTGCACGAATATCTGCTTGGTCTTCGAGAGCAGCTATTGCACGATCATAAAAGTCAGGCGAAACAACCACAGCCCTTCGCCGCGCCCCGCGCGACAAAATCTCGACAGGCTCACGCTGAGCAGCAGCGATGTAGTCGCTCTGCTGATTACGGAACTGGGAAAGCGTCACGGAAGTCATACCCCAAGATTACCACTTGTACAAGTTGCACACCATGGGCGCTAGAACAGTTTCCTGAGATCCCGACAGGTTTCATCGCTTGCGCCGGCACCGCGGGCAGAAGTGAGAAGAACGCCTACCAAACGGCACACGCGTGGTCGCAGTGCCGCAGCGCGGGCACGGCTCTCACCCGCGGCCATACGCGTTTATCGAGTGCGCGAAATAACCGACCCATGCACGTCTTTAGCATTGATGCACCGGAACCGACGCCATTTTGCATTTCGAGTGCGGCGTGAATGTACACAAGACCTTAATCGCGCTAAGAGAGTTCGGGGCTCTGCCGCAAGATACTTCTCCGCCTACTCGGCGTTCCACAGGTTGCGATAAAAGCCGATGCGCACAGCATCAGGTTCCACCCCATACGCATCCCAAAAGATCGACTCGTCGTAGTCGCTATAGTTCCACTCGAGAGACATCGACATGACCGCGAGGTCAGCCCAGCGGTCAGCCACTCCAAGACGCGCTAGGTCAACGTGGGCGAGAAATGAGCCATCCCCTGCAACCAGCGTGTTCGGTGCACACGGATCCCCCTGGCACAGGACAAGTTTGTCGATGCCCGGAACAGCGCCCACAGTGGAGGGCTCCAGAAATGCTCCACGAGTTCGTTCTCTGACGCCCCAGCTAAACGGGCAGCTTTCTATGGCCACATCGTGGAGCCTGCGAAGCCCCTGTCCGAGCGCCCGCAGCACTGTCTCTGGTTCACCACGCCAGTGCGGTTGGACCGCAGATTCGCCTGGCAGTGCTTTGGTAACCAACACCTCCTGCGCATCGTCCACGATCAACTCAACGACCTGCGGCACAGGGTGCCTTCCCTGCAGCCACCGCAGCCGCACGGCCTCGTCGAAGAGCGATTCACCTGAGCCAGTCGGATTCCATTTCACGTAAAAATCGGCCTTGTCGGCTTCTCGAGCGTTCGAGACCGCAAACGTGATCCCTCCCGCCTCGTTCAACCACATTGGGCGCAGCGGTGCAGCGCCTAGCCCCATCGCGTGCAGCGCGCTGAGCAATCCTTCAGGCACGGCCGTGTTGGCGGGTGGTACACCAGCATGCATACCTGGCTCGATCATGACCTGTTGTCGCCCCAATCAATTAGAAGCTCAATGTATCGACACGACGCTTTGATGTTCGTGAGAGCATCGCCAATGCCCTCAACAGGAATCATCGTCGCGCGCGCATTCTCTGACGAGAACTTCACGCACAACGTCCCGATATGGCGAGAGTTATAGGCATAGGCTTTGCGTGCACATTGACACACTTGACGTCGCCGCGGAGGTCGGCAGCGCTTCGGGCCTTCTGTCGCTCAGTGTTCTCACACGGCTATGACGACAAGCACCGCACGGATCAACGGCACGACGGCGGCGAAGACACACGGGAGAAGCGTCCCAATAATATTGAGCGATCCATTACCGACTGTAATCAACGCGAAGAAATAGGGTGCCTGCCACGCCCACGAGCGGGACGCCCGTTAGGTCAGCCCACTACAGGTGCCGAGTGGGGTCCATTCGCTGATGGAGTATCCGGATCACATCGATTGCGGCTTCTCGTTCGATATAACCGATTCACGATGTCTTCGAGGCGATGAACGCATCAAAGCCAAAGGGCTCGACCTGACCGCTATTCTCGCCAGTAATCAAGGCGGCGCGAAGAGCCGACAACTGTGTCTCTTGATCTTCGAGTAAGCGCAACCCCGCACGCACAACTTCACTTGTAGATCGAAAGCGCCCAGTTGCTACCTCGCGCGCAAGAAAAGACGTGAAGTGCTCATTGGCGAATAGCCGTATCCCGTAGCGCCAGTCCACGTATCGCGTAGCGCAACTCCGGGTATCCCGTAGCGCCGCGGTCCGGTCCCGTGGTCGGCTGGTTGACGGGCGTGGCAGCCGCCACGTACACCAGCCAGTTCTGGAAGGCGTGGTCGCGTTGAAGACGGACTACCAAAAGATCATGAGTCTGCTGCTCGATAGGCGCAGTTGCTGCGCGGTTGTGGTGGCGGCCGGGTGCTCTCGTCAGACCACGGCGACTTCGAAAAAGTAGATCGGTGAGCTGATGCTCTGGTCACGGCGTTGATTCCTGACGGCTGACCACGGGTGTGTGCCAGCTACCTCGAGCCCGACCGCGGGAAAGTGGTGGCGTCGTTGAATAAGAACCGCACGTTGGGCGAGTCGGACATGCGCCGCGAACGCAGCGACCACGCTCACCAGGCCCCGGCTACTGGGAGTAGAGCAGCCCGGCGGCCGAGAGCGCGCACGTGCGCTACTCGGTCGTCGGAATCGCGCTACGCGATACGTGGACTGGCGCTACTCGATACGGCTATTCGCCACTCATCAAGACTTGTCGACTTGTTCGCGGCCATGCTCCCTCGGTATCAATATTTGGTACTTGCCGAAATACTCGACTCCATTTTGCCTTTCAAGGGAGGCGAGTGTCGTTAGATGAAGATCTCTCCAGGCTCACGCTGAGCAGCAGTCTCCTGGCGGCGCTGTGCACGTACGCCGAATCAACGATAGACCTCACTACGATGCCCCAGGTCCACCGCGACAATAACCAAGATGTCATCACGCACGGTGTAGATGATTCGATAATCGCCGACTCTCACGCGCATGCCGTCGCGCCCGCGCAAGGTCTTCGCACCGGGTGTCCGAGGATCACGACTAAGCAATGCAATGGCACCCTGAATTCGCTTACGGTCACCCGGATGGATCGCTCTCAGCGCACGAGCCGCAGCCGGACGGACCTCGATGCGGTAGCTCACTCCCAGCCCAGCTCAGCTTTCAACTCGCCCCAGGGAATGTTTTCGCCCTCTTCGGAGATCGCCGCGTCGAAGGCTGCGATGTCGTCAAGTTCCTCTGCCGCTTCCACGAGGCGATCGAATTCCTCGGGTGCAAGCATGATTGCCTCCCGCCGCCCGCGCCGTTCGATAACAACGGGTTCGGTTTGGGAACGACGCACCGTCTCAGCAAAATTCTTGCGCGCATCTGACGAGGTAAGAGTAACCATGCGCCAATTGTACGTTTAGCGGCCCGAAATGTACATGTCGTATCGCAGGTACCGATCAACATTCATTGACAACAATCACCGACGCCGCTGGCACCGCGGGCAAAAGTGCGACGAACGCCCACCAAACGGCACGCGCCAAATCCAGGTGCCGCAGCGCGGGCACGGCTCTCCGCCGCGGCCATACGCGTTCAGCGAGTGAGCGAAGTAACCTTCTTATCCTCGTCTTGAACATTGATATATTCGGTAACGCCTGTCGACGTCTTATCCCGAGGGGCGCACGACAGCCCGATACAGGACGATCGAACGCCATGCAGTCGGACTGGTGCGAGCGTCCACTGTGCAGATCGCACTTCTCAGCGGCGAAGGGCCAAACCGCACACACCCGCCAATCGAAAACGCTCACGGCAGGCGCCATATCCCCCTGTCACGGCACGCATGCCAAACCCACTACGATCATCGTATGTCTGTTAATGGCGACGAGACCCTCGTTATCGGTATTGCATCGAGCGCTTTGTTTGACCTGACCGAGTCCCATGCTGTGTTCGAAGAGCAGGGCGAGGACGCGTACCGGAACTTCCAAGAGGAGAACTACGAGTCGCAGCTCTCGCCGGGAATCGCGTTCGCCTTCATTAAACGACTCCTGTCCCTGAACAAACTGAAGCCTGATGATCCTCCGCTCGTTGAAGTGGTCGTGCTTTCTCGAAACGATCCCGAAACAGGGGCAAGGGTCATGCGCTCGATTGAGACTCATGGGTTGCCCATGACCAGGGCTGTCTTCATGCAAGGTCGATCACCTTTCAAGTTCATGCCAGCCTTCAAAATGAAGCTCTTCTTGTCCGCGAACCCGGATGACGTGAAGGAAGCCCTCAGACGCGGCTATCCCGCTGGGCAAGTTGTCGGAGCGGCCGAACACCTGGCCTTAGACAACCCTGACGACCTCGATCTACGCATTGCCTTCGACTTCGATGCAGTACTGGCAGACGACTCAGCAGAGCAAATCTACGTGTCCGATGGCATCGATGGCTTCCGTGATCACGAAGTTCGCAATGAAGCGATCCCACTGCGACCCGGCCCGCTAAGAGATCTACTCGGTGCAATCAACCGGATCCAGGACCTCGAGGACGAGCAAGTCGCAGCAAACGACGATTACCAACGACATTTGTTCGTCGCGTTGGTGACTGCGCGCAACGCTCCGGCTCACACGCGCGCGATACGCACGTTGAAATCCTGGGGGCTGCGCGTGAACGATGCGTTCTTCCTCGGAGGGTGGGAAAAGTCTGATGTGTTGGCCATTCTCAAGCCACACATCTTCTTCGACGATCAGATGACTCATCTGGAAGGGACGAGCGCCGTTGTTCCAAGCGTCCATGTCCCGTTCGGAGTTAAGAACCTTGCAACGCAGCCTGCTACACCTCTCACGTGAACGCACCCGTACTCCTAGCCCGGCGGTGGACGCAGCGACTTTTTTCACCTGGCCTAAAGTCCGACATGGCGGACTTTATGTCACGCTGGTTATCGAACCTGGGTCAGGTCTGGCGACGTGAGGCGGCTGGCTGTAGCTCGCATATTCCGGCTGGGCACTCTGTCCGAACAGCGTGACACACCCATATCGAACAACGAGAAACATAGTGATCCATGCCGCCCTTCTCTGCGACGAGTAGCACGTAGGGACTTTCCCGGACCCCCGGAACTAGTTATCACGAACGACGTAGGTCTTGTCCGATGCATCACCGACGGTGTCGGCCAGCCGGGAGAGAACTTACTGGCTGCTTCGCACCACTGCCGAGCACGCTTCGGACGCAGCTGGCCTGTCTGGGGTCGCCTATAGCATCGGGGGCGTGAGCGGCTTCAACTTTTTTGAGGGACTACTTACTGACGTGCCCCGCGCACCGGTCAAGGCGTCATCGCGTGCCTTTCGGGCCGCCATCGAGCAAGCCTTCATCGATTCCTACACGCGTCGCGACCTTGAAGACGTCCTTGCTGAAGAACTCAAGCTCCCGTGGCCAGAGACGGATGTACAGGCTGACCACAGCGAGTACAGCAAGCGCGACGTGATCAAGGCCTATACCAAGGGCTGGGAGCTGCCGCGACTCGTCGCCCTGGCACGGCGCATCGTCACCGAGCTGGACGTGGCTGGCGTCCTGCTCGAAAATCTGACGGCGCTGTTGGCCGCATACGGTCGTGGCGGCGGAGTAGGCACACCTGCCAAGAACCTGATCTTTGCAGCTAACGGTCCAAAGCCTGAACTGGTGCTGCGGGATGCCGTCAATAATGACATCGAGATTGTCCGCAACGCGGAGTTCTGCCTGATCTTCGACCAGCCAATCCCAGCCGACGGCTTGACCTACCGCAACCTGATTGAATGGTGGCGGGAACGGCAAGGCATAGACA
This sequence comes from Leucobacter faecis, assembly GCF_054456635.2. Taxonomy (NCBI): domain Bacteria; kingdom Bacillati; phylum Actinomycetota; class Actinomycetes; order Micrococcales; family Microbacteriaceae; genus Leucobacter; species Leucobacter faecis. Next base: position 28,346 of record NZ_JBTJEP020000019.1, on the reverse strand, counting down.
ACGACGTGACCGCCCGCGAGGTCGGCCTCGATCTCCACAAGCGACTGCGGGCAAGCCTGGGTAACAACCCTGTCGAGCTCCGAGTCTTCGATGCTTACGCGGCTCGATATAGAGACGAAAACTTTGACATTCCGGCATTGATCCCACAGGTCTACCTGCATTTCGATCCAGCCACGCAGCTTGTCCGCAAAGCTGCGGGCCAGGACGGTGGCCCTCTGGCTCGCCAGCGGATGGACTTTCTCATCTTGTTCTCGAACAGGCATCGTGTCGTGCTCGAGGTCGACGGGAAGCAGCACTACGCCGAAGGCGACATCGCAAGTCCAAAGCTGTACAGCGAGATGGTCTCCGAGGACCGCCGTCTCAGGCTGTCTGGATACGAGGTGTACCGGTTCGGTGGGGCGGAGCTCATGAACAACGTTGCCGACCGGATGCTCGCAGACTTCTTTGGACAGCTGGCCGAACGTATGAGTTGAGGAATGCTGGCGCTCGTTAAGTCTGCGACCACCTCGACCGGCACATACAGCTTCTCGACTCCCATCATGCGTCGGCGATCCAGCCGAAGAACTGGAACGTAAGATCTATCGCGCCCTCGGCGGCGAGATTGCTCGCCACTCCACCAGCGAGTGAAACGGTTCCAGGGGTTATTCACTTCGTTGAGCAGGGTCTTGCTGCAAGCATTGCAGGCACCTCTGACAATGCACCTCAGTTGGCAGACAAATTTCTCTGTCACTTCGCGAAGACTTCAGAGAGGCTGAGTACATGGAGTACAACAACGACGTTCCATGCCTAAATGGCCTGCCGGTCCGCGTGTCCACCACCAGCGACGGCTCCAGGATCTACTCCGAGTGCGGCGGCGGTTGCTATCCGGATCCCGGTGCTGGCACAGATGACTTGGGAGCACCCAAGCATTCCCATGACCCGAGCACGGCCTACTCCCTGTGATTTATCCGTTCGAGGAAGTTCAAGAATGACGTTCATCGTCGGCACTGCATTTCCTGGCGCTGCGATCGGCAGCTGACGTCTACTCTGGATCCCTCGAGCGTCGTCACTCGGCGTGAACCCCATTGATATAGCGGTCAAGCAGACCTCCACGTCGAGATTTGTAGAAATCTGCTTAACCGCTGCCGCGTCGGTGGCGCTCGCGGTTGATGTCGCACCCCGCCGATAGGATGATCACGACGTGATGCGCCGCTTCGTTGAAGATTCAAAAGCGCGCGATGACTTGCTGTTTTCTTCGATGCAGCACGTGTGAGAGTAGGACATCCATATGGCAAGACTCAGCCTCAAAGCAGTCGAGGAGCGCGTCGCTCCACTGGCCGGTAGGGCGACGTACGGCCGGGAGTTTATCTTCGATCTACTGCTCGCCTACGGGAAGCCGCAGGGCAACGTGACGCGGCTGCGCAACGGATCACTGAACATCGCTGTTGATCCCGAGACCGAGGTCGCCCAGAAGAGTGTCGTCTACTTCAAGGAGACGACAAGTGACCCGCTTGAAGTCGCCGAGGAGCTCAAGTCTTCGCCAGCTGCGGTTCGCTTCAGCACGCGCTTCGTCATCGTTACCGACTACGTCGATGTGGTCGCCCACGACATCAAAACGCGCGAGACGATTGGCTTCCCAATTCGGGAGATCGACCAGCACTTCACGTTCTTCCTACCCTGGGCAGGCATGGAGAAGGCGCAGTACGTCGCCGAATCGCATGCCGACATTAAAGCCGCTGAGCGCATGGGCAAGCTCTTCGACGAGCTGCTACAGGCAAACCCGGGGATCTTTGACGACGAACGCGGCCGCCACTCACTCAACATCTTCTTTACGCGACTGTTGTTCTGCTTCTTTGCTGAGGACACCGGGGTCTTCGGCGACAACCAGTTCACCAACGCGGTCGGCTCGCAGACCCAACCCGATGGCTCGGACCTGTCGGAGTTCTTGGCCGAGCTGTTCAAAGCTCTGGACACCGCCGACCCTGCCGACAAGCCCAAGCATCTTGTCGACTTCCCGTACGTGAACGGTCGGTTGTTCACTGCCGAAGGCGATCAGGTCGTGCCACGTTTCACCAAGCAAGCACGTGAAGAACTCATCGCGTCAGGCACACTGATTTGGCGCGACATCAACCCAGACATTTTCGGCTCGATGTTTCAGGCGATCGTCACACCGGGCAAGCGAAGTGACCTGGGTCAGCACTACACCTCGGTGCCGAACATCCTCAAGACTATCGAGCCTCTGTTCCTCGAAGCATTGAGGGATGAGATAAATGAAGCGCAGAACAGCGAGCGCCGGCTCATTCGACTGTTGGACCGCATCGCTGAGATCAAGGTATTCGACCCCGCCTGTGGATCAGGAAACTTTCTCGTTATCGCGTACAAGGAGCTGCGCAAGCTCGAGCATGCGGTCCTCGAGCGCCTCGCCGAGCTGAGTTCTTCCCACCAGGTGTTGTGGGCAGACTCGAAGATCAGCATCGAGAACTTCTACGGCATCGAGATCGACGATTTCGCCGTCGAGGTCGCGATCCTCTCGCTCTGGATCGCGAAGCACCAGATGAACCGCGAGTTTCGTGAGAAGTTCCGCGTCGAGATCCCTCTGATCCCACTGAAAGAGACGGGACAGATCAGTGCCGGGAACGCGACACGGGTGGACTGGAACGTTGTCTGCCCGAACGATGGCGAAGCTGAGATCTACTTGATTGGGAATCCACCATACAAAGGCGGCAAGACACAGTCCAGCGAAATGAAGGCGGACTATCCCTACGTGTTTAAGGGTCGGCCTTACTCAAAGGACTTGGACTACATCGCGTTGTGGTTCGTCAAGGGGGCCGACTACATCGCGGGCACTCAAGCAGAATTGGCGTTCGTCACGACAAACTCAGTCGCACAGGGTCAGCACGTTGGCCTAATGTTTCCGGCAGTCTTCTCTCAAGGAGTAGAAATCGGGTACGCTCACACCTCTTTCAAATGGGCAAACAACGCAAAACACAATGCCGGTGTTACCGTTGCGGTAATTAGCCTCCGTTCAGAAAGAACAGGCGGGAAATTCATCTTCACAGATGGTCTCCAGATCGAAGCGAAGAATATCAACGGATACCTCGCCGATGCCCCCAACATTTGGATCAACCGCAGGTCCACCCCACTCTCCCCAGCCTTGCCACAAATGACACTCGGGTCAATGCCGAAAGATGGCGGAAATCTACTTCTCGATGAGCCGGAGTATGTGCAGGCGTTACGAGCAGACCCCCGTTCAGCTCGTTATCTTAAGCGATACATTGGCTCCGCCGAGTTCATCAAGGACATCCCGCGTTATTGCATATGGGTCTCGGACTCTGAGCTCAATGACGCGATGCTCATCCCACCAATCGCAGCACGGTTCGAAGCGGTGACGATTTGGCGTAAGAGTCGAGCTGAAATCGGTGTGCAAGCTCATGCGGCAAAGCCCAACAGGTTCTTGCAGACCGCATATAAGCCAACAGAATCAATCATTTTCCCTCGAGTATCATCTGAGCGACGCTCTTATGTTCCAATGGGTTATCTAGATTCAGCGATGATTATTTCGGACCGCGCTTACGCAATATATGATGCAGAGCTATGGGTATTCAGCTTACTGAATTCGGCGATGCATATGGGCTGGATGCGGGCAATTAGCGGACGACTAAAGACCGACTACAGCTACTCGAACATGATTGTCTACAACAACTTCCCCGTGCCACCGTTGTCAGAGGCAATGAAAGAGAAACTAACAATCGCCGCCCTGCGAGTGCTCGATGTGCGTGAATACCACTGTGAGCAGACGCTGGCTGACCTTTACGACCCAGACAAGATGCCGCAGGACTTGCGCGAGGCGCATGCTGCGGTCGACGCACTGGTCGATTCGATCTACTCGAAGAAGCCGTACGAGACGGACGAAAAGCGTCTGTCAGACCTGTTCGCCATGTATGAGCGCATGACTGCTGAGGAGGCCGCGAAGGCCCCGACGAAGAAGACCCGGAGGACTATAAAGTGAACGCGATCAACAAGCCCGTGAACCTCGTCGATGTTACCTACGCGCAGACGAGGGCCTCGGTCAACACCGATAAGCGGGGCATGCGAGAGATGCAGAAGCGCGTCTTCGAGCGGCGCGACGCCCAGCATCTGCTAGTTAAAGCCCCGCCGGCGTCAGGCAAGTCGCGCGCGCTGATGTTCGTGGCACTCGACAAGCTCTACAACCAGGGCCGCAAGAAGGTCATCGTCGCGGTGCCAGAGCGCTCGATCGGAGCTTCGTTCGCACCTACCGACCTAACCAAGTATGGTTTCTGGGCGGACTGGGAGATCAAGGACGAGCACAATCTGTGCGACGCGGGCTCATCAGCGGGCAAAGTCGACGCATTTATCAACTTCCTCGAGGGACCTGACGCGGTCCTTGTCTGCACGCACGCGACGCTGCGGTTCGCGTTCGAGAAGCTGGCCCCCGAATCTTTCAACGGCACGGTGCTGGCAATCGATGAGTTCCACCATGTCTCGGCCGACACGGAATCGTCACGCCTGGGTGCGCTACTGCGCGACGTAATGAACGGCTCAGACGTGCACATCGTCGCAATGACGGGCTCCTACTTTCGTGGAGACTCGGTGCCGGTGCTGTCGCCCGAAGACGAGGCGAAGTTCACGCCAGTCACGTTCAACTATTACGACCAGCTCAACGGCTACGAGCACCTACGCTCCCTGGGCATCGGGCACCACTTCTACCAGGGGCGATACACCGACGCCATTCACGAGGTGCTCGATCTCGAGAAGAAGACGATCGTGCACATTCCGAGCGTTAACTCCGGCGAGTCCACGAAGGACAAGATCGAAGAAGTCGGCCGAATCATCGACGCGATCGGGCACGTCGTGTCGACCGATCCCGACACGGGGATCATCAGTGTACGCCGCAAAGATACTGAAGCGATCGTGCGCGTCGCTGACCTCGTCGACGATACCAACCTGCAGAAGCGCGGCGACACGCTGCACTACCTGTCGCACATCGCGTCGAAGGAGCGCGACGGGGTCGACATCATCATCGCGCTGGGCATGGCGAAAGAGGGCTTCGACTGGCCGTTCGCGGAGCATGCGCTCACCGTCGGATACCGAGCCTCCCTCACAGAGGTGATCCAGATCATCGGCCGCGTGACGCGTGACAGCCCGGGCAAATCGCACGCGCAGTTTACGAATCTCATCGCCGAGCCAGACGCCTCGCAGGGCGAAGTCAAGGTATCGGTGAACAACATGCTGAAGGCGATCACGGCGTCGCTGCTCATGGAGCAGGTGCTCGCACCGAACTTCAACTTCAAAACAAAGAAGTTCGACGACGATGAACCCGCAAAGAAGGGCGAGCTGAAGATCAAGGGCTTCAAGGAGCCCTCCAGCAATCGCGTGAAGCAGATCGTCGAGACGGACCTGAACGATCTGAAGGCCACGATCTTGCAGGACGACACGTTCGCCAAGGCCGCCGCAGGCTCCGTCGACGCCGAGACGACGAACAAAGTTCTGATCCCGAAGATCATTAGAGAGAAGTACCCAGACCTCACCGAGGAGCAGGTCGAAGAGGTACGCCAGCAGGTGGTCGTCGACTCGGTGGTCAAGAACGGCGAAGTACGCGAAGTCGGCGACAAGCGCTTCATCAAGATGGCCGAGAAGTTCGTGAACATCGAGGAGTTGAACATCAACCTCATCGACTCTGTCAATCCGTTCCAACGGGCGTTCGAGGTGTTGTCGAAGTCGGTAACGCCATCGGTGCTGCGGCTGATCCAGGACACGATCACCTCGACCAAGATCCAGTTCTCTGAAGAGGAGGCTCTGGCTCTGTACCCGAAGATAAAGACCTGGGTGCAGGTCAATGGAAAGCGCCCTGACCTTCGCTCGGAAGACCCCGCGGAGAAGAACTTGGCCGCGGCGCTGCTGTTCTTACAGAGGTTGAAACAGCAGCGTCAGTCCGAGAAGGCCGAAACCGAGATGGTAGAACCCTCATGACACCGATCGATTACACGGCTAAAGAGGATCTCGTGATTACCCTCGATGACATCCTCCACGACGAGCTACTGAATACGCCGGAGAAGCCGAAGAAGCTCACCTCGTCGGACCGCCTCGAGCGTGCCTTTCTCGAGATTGTCGAATTTCGGCGCGCAGAGGGGCGACTGCCCAGTTCACAGACACGCGAGATTGCCGAGCGTAAGCTCGGTGCACGCCTCGATGGGTTTCTGGCCAACGATGCGAAGGCCGAAGCTGTAAAGCATCTCGATGAGTTCGGCCTGCTCGAAGCACCCGAAGCCCCGGCCTCCATCGACGACCTGCTCGAGAACCACGACTTTGATGATCTGTTAGGCGATGAGTCAGGGATTCTCGACGTGTCGGACTTGCCTATGGTCAAGCGCCCCGAGTCGGCCGAGTCGATCGCTCAGCGAGTGAAGGCAAATGACTTTGAGCAGTTCGAGCCGCTGTTCAAGGCGAAGCATGCTGAGATGCAGGACGGCACGTTCACACTGAAGCCGTTCACCGGCATGGATCTGATTCGCGAAGGCGTGTTCTTCGTGCTCAACGGAGTGATGTGCTTCGTCGCCGAGGTCGGTGACGACGTCGACCTTGTTGTGGGCGGCAAACGCACACAGAAGCAGCGCCTGCGCGTTGTGTTCGAGAACGGCACCGAGTCGGCCATGTACCGACAGAGTCTGATGACGCGCATGTACGAGGCCCAGGGGCAGGTGCTCGCGCGCACAGGGCACGATGTGAGCGAGATCTTGGACACAGACATCGAGAGCGGCCACATCTACGTGCTGCAATCACTCAGCACCGATCCGTTGATCGCCAACATGAAGGACCTGCACAAGATCGGATTCTCGACAACGAGCGTCGAACAGCGTGTGAAGGGCGCGTCGACGTCGCCGACGTATCTGATGGCTCCGGTCACAATCGTGGCCGACTACCGCGTGTACAACCTCAGGGCGTCGGCGCTAGAGAACCTGTTGCACCGGGTGTTCGCCGAGGTCCGCCTGGACCTGACACAGGTCGACAGTAAGGGCCGGGACTACGACCCATCCGAGTGGTTCATAGTGCCGCGAGACGTGATCAACCAGGCCATCTCCATGATCATGTCTGGCGAGATCGTCGAGTACGAGTATGACCGGGTAGAGCAGAAACTGGTCGAACGGAGCAATCGTGGCAGTTGAAATGGGCCTGTGGCGCGCGGAGGGTGGCCAGCTCAGCCGCATCGTCCCGACTTCAATCGGTCTCGAGTCCCACCTCGAGACGTACATCGAGTCCGACCCGTCGATGCTCGGTGAGACGCTGCTGATCATCGGTCGCCAGGTCCCTACGGTGTACGGCGGCTTCATCGACTTGCTCGCACTCGATGAGACTGCTGCTGTTCATGTCATCGAGCTCAAGCGCGACAAGACTCCGCGCGACGTCACGGCCCAGGTTCTGGACTACGGCTCTTGGGTCGCGGGGCTGGGCCGTGCCCAGGTCCAAGGCATCTTCGAGGCATACAAGCCCGGGGTCGCGCTCGAGGAGGCTTTCGCGGAGTGCTTCAACGAGACCCTACCAGAGGAGGTCAACAGCACGCAGACATTCACGATCGTCGCGGCGAGCGTCGACGCGGCCACCGAGCGCATCGTGCGGTTTCTCAACGAAGGCTTCGCCGTGCCGATCAACGTCGTCTTCTTTCGCCACTTCGAAGACAACGGGGCGAGGTACCTCGCCCGCACCTGGTTGGTCGAAAACGAAGGCCAGCAGGCTGCAGGCGCTGCGCCCGCTCGGCAGACGAAAACTCGTGAGTCGTGGAACGGCAGCGACTGGTACGTCGCGTTCGGTGACGACAGAGGCTCCCGCCAGTGGGCGGACGCGCAGAAGTATGGCTTCGTCTCGGGCGGCGGCGGGGCGTGGTTTTCTCGGACCCTGAAGAACCTGCCGATCGACGCTCGAGTCTTCGTACACATCCCCAAAGCGGGCTACGTCGGCGTCGGCACCGTGAGCGGAGAGGCCCGACGCTTCGACGAGGCACTGGTCGAGGTCGACGGCGTCGAGACGCCGCTGCAGAGCCTCCCGCTCGTCGGCAGCTATCGCCACGAGGGCGACGATGAAGACAACAGCGCTGAGTGGGTGGTGCCCGTCGAATGGACCAAGACTGTGCCTCGCGAGCAGGCGGTGTGGAAGAACGGAATGTTCGCGAACCAGAACACCGCAGCGAAGCTGCGTCAGAAGTTCACCATCGAGCAGGTGACGAACGAGTTCGACCTCGACGACTGACCTTCTCGGCTTGGACGCCCTGAACGACCTGCTTGCCTCCAGCGCTCCCGCAACCTTGCGTAGACCCGCTTCGCACTCCTCGCCCTCGGAGCACAGTGCGCGACTAAGAAGACCGCTTGCGCTGGCACCGCGGACAAAAGTGCGACGAACGCCCACCAAACGGCACGCGCCGAATCAAGGTGCCGCAGCGCGGGCACGGCTCTCCCCCGCGGCTATACGCGTTCAGCGAGTGCGCGAAGTAACCGGCCTGCCCGTTCACGTTGACGTATTGCGCATCGAAGCTGGTGCCGCCCTCTGCGAGCGCCTTGCGAAACACGTCGCGCAACGCTTCGAGTAGCTCACGGGCCTTGCGCACGCTCACCGCTGATCCCGCCGTCTCGGGGTGCAATCGCGCCCGCCAGAGTGCCTCGTCGGCGTAGATGTTGCCGACGCCACTGACGATCGACTGGTCGAGGATCAGCTGTTTAACGCCGCGGGTGCGCGCACGCAAGCGCGCCACAAACGCCGCATCATCGAACACCGGCTCGAGCGGATCGGGGGCGATGTGCACCGCCTGGCCGGGCACGCGCGGCGAAAGCCGCTCGGCGGCCGTCGTGAAGGGATCCGGCACGAGAGTGTCGAGCGCGAGCGAACCAAAGAGCCGTTGGTCAGAGAAGTCGAGGCGCAGCTCGCCGTGCGCGGGGTGTTCGAGCCACAGCCGCACCCGCACGTGCCGGTCGTCTGCGGCGTCGACCTCGCGCAGCAGCATTTGGCCGCTCATGCCTAGGTGCACGAGCAGTGCACGGCCCGGCTCGGCACCGGCCGCACCGGCAGCAACAAGCCCGCCGCCCACCGGAATCCACATGAACTTACCGCGCCGCATAGGCGCCGCGAGCGAAAGCCCCACGACGCGCCGCTCAAAGTCGGCGGCGCGCACCGCGCCCTCGCCGGCGGTGAGTGTCACGCCGTGGCCGGTGCGACCATCAGCGAACCCACCCGCCAGCGGCACGTGCCGTTTGAGCGCCCGGGGGTCGAGCACCTCGCAGCCCGCGATGCGGGCGCCGGTGACGGCGGGGGCGAGCCCCGCCCGCACCACTTCAACCTCGGGCAACTCAGGCATGCGTGCTTTTTAACCTCGGGGGCCCAGTTGGCGCACCGCGTCACGCGCGGCCGCCAGCTCGGCGACCTTCTTGCTCGTGCCACGGCCAAAGCCGGTCACCCCGTCAAGCGTCACCGTCGAGGTGTAGCGTTTGGCGTGGTCGGGGCCTGTGCCCGCAGTAAGATACGGCGGATGCGGCAGGCCGAGCGAAGCGGCGATCGCCTGCAGCGAGGTTTTGGGGTCGAGTGCCTCGGTAAACCGGGCGGGGTCTGCCAAGAGCGGCGCGATCAGGTCGAGCACAAACTGTGCGGCGACCTGGGGTGTGGTCGACAGATAAACCGCCCCGATCACGGCCTCAACCGCGTCAGCCAAAATCGAGGCTTTCTCGCGGCCCCCCGTGCCTTCTTCGCCTTTACCGAGCCGCAAGAATGCGCCGAGGCCGAGGCCGAGGGCCACCTCAGCGAGCGCGACACTCGACACGAGCGCTGCGCGGCGTTTTGCGAGATCGCCCTCGGTGAGAGCGGGGTAGGTGCGATACAGCATGTCTGTCACGGCCAGCCCCAACACCGAGTCACCCAAGAATTCGAGGCGCTCGTTGTGGGGTGCACCGTCGTGTTCGTACGCCCACGAGCGGTGTGTAAATGCGAGCTGCAGTAGCTCGTCGTCGATCGCGACACCGAATGAACGAAGAACGCCGCCGGGCCCGCCCTGAGGCGTTCCCGACGGCGTTCCAGCTTCGGTGTGCGGGATCGAGTGTTCGTTCCCTGTCACGCGAAAAGACTTACGCGTCAGCGACCTTGCGGCCCTTGTACTCGAGGAACAGGGGGGTGCCCTGTGAGTCCTCAACTACGCGAGCGCGGTGCGGGAGGCTGTAAACGGTCTTGCCGTTTTCTACAGTCTTGACCAGGGTCGGGACCGAGGCCTTCCACGCCGAACGGCGGTGACGGGTGTTCGAGCGCGACATCTTCCGCTTGGGAACAGCCATGATGTTCTCTTTCCTACTTGCTTTCAGACTCGGGGTGTTCCCCTGAGTCACGTTTTTCATCAGCCGCGACCGCGCCCGCCGTGAAGCGGGCCAGTGCTGCCCAGCGCGGATCAATCTCTGCGTCAAGCATCACCGCAGCCTCGGCCTCGCGCAGCTCACCGGACTCGGGATCGAGCCCCGGGCAGTCCGGGCGACACACTGGCTGGAACGGGAGTGCAAGCACTACCGCGTCTCGGAGCGGGGGTTCAAGATCCACGTGATCACCGTGAACCCCATACTCGTCGGCCTCCGTAGGAGTATACGCGAAAAGTTCTTGGAACTCGACTTGAAACGGCGTGGCGAATTCTTTCAAGCAGCGACCGCACTCGGCCTGCAGTGTCGCGTCGACTTCTGCCGACACGAGAATACCCTCGTGCACCGACTCGAGGCGCACGTCGAGCTCCATTTCGGTGCCGGCGGGCACCACGGCGAGAGCTTCGCCAAACTGTTCGGGCACGGTGATGGTGCGCGAGCGTTCGCGCATCTCCCCCGGCCGGTTCGCGATGTCGCGAATGTTTTCTTCATATACGCGCGTGGCGTGCATTATGCGGGCCTTGTCTTATCGAGGAAGCGGGCAACCGCTTTCGGTACATACGGTGAGACGTCGCCGCCGAGGGCCGCCACCTGGCGCACGAGCGTGCTTGACACGTGGGCGTGTGCGGGGTCGGGCAGCATGAACACGGTCTCGACGTCTGCGAGGCTGCGGTTCATGAGCACCATCGGCGTCTCGTAGGCGACGTCGATCTGTGACCTGATGCCCTTCACGAGCACGTTCGCGCCCACTTCGGTGCAGTAGTCAACGAGCAGGCCCATCGACCACGAGGCCACAAGAATGTTGCTGGGGATCTCGGGATCCTCAGCAATCGACTTTTGAATGAGATTGACGCGCTCCGAGATCGGCAGCATCGCGTTCTTGCCCGGGTTATGCACCACGAGCACATGCACCTCATCGAAGATCTTGGCGGAGCGCCGGATCACATCGAGGTGCCCCAGCGTCACCGGATCGAAGGAACCGGGTACGACGGCAATCTTGCTCATACCTCTACCCTAGCGCGGCCCCGGCCGAGAATCCCGAAAACGCGCCAGGTGTGAGCTGCTGCGTCACAGTCCGTGCTCTTTCGCGAAGATCACGGCGTGTACGCGGTCGCGCAGCGCGAGCTTCGACAGCACTCGCCCCACGTGGGTCTTCACGGTCGACTCCGACAAAAACAGTTGCCCGCTAATCTCGGCGTTATTAAGCCCCGCCGCGATCAGTGCAAGCACTTCGCGCTCGCGCTCGGTGAGGCATTCAAGCGCCGCGCTCGGCTCCTCCGGACGAGGCTCCCCGGTGCCCGACACTGCATCGCCCCCCAGCCCGATGCGCTCGATGAGCCTGCGCGTGACGCTCGGCGCCATCGCCGAGTCGCCAGCCGCGATGGCGTAGATTGCGGCCACGAGCTCTTCGGGCTTCGCGTCTTTGAGTAGAAACCCGGCGGCCCCCGCCCGAATCGCATCAAGCGCATACTCGTCAAGATCGAACGTGGTGAGCACGAGCACGCGCGTGGACGCGAAGCGGCGCGCGATCTCCCCCGTCGCCTCGATGCCGTTCATGCCCGGCATGCGCACGTCCATCAGGGCGACGTCGCACCCCGATCCTGCCGCCTGCAGCCGCTCGAGCACGGCGAGCGCTTCGCCGCCGTCGCCGGCCTCGGCGACGACTTCGAGGCCGGGCTCGGCCCCCAGCACGAGCGAGAACCCTGTGCGAATCAGCTCTTGGTCGTCAATGATCATGACGCGAATCTTGGGGGCGGTCATGGCTGCTCCGTCTGTGTCTGTGTGGCGTCTGTCTGCTGGGTTGCTGGGTGCTGTTCCGGATCGTCGGCCGCGGCAGCCCGATCCGGCGCTGTGCCCGACGCCCCGCCCGCACCGAGGGCAGCGGGGAGTGTGATGCGCAGTTGCCAACCGGGGCCGCCTGGGGCTGGGCCCGCGGTGGCGGTGCCGCCGAGCATGCGGGCGCGCTCGCGCATGCCCGCGATGCCTTTGCCCGCACCGAGACTCGTGCTGGGCACAGAAGAACCGGGCGCCGGGCCAAAATCCCGCACCGTCACCGTCGTCGCGGTCGGGCCGCTGTGCACCGTGGCTTCGACGCGGGCGCCCGCGCCTGCGTATCGCAGCGCGTTCGTGAGTGCTTCTTGTACCGCGCGGTACACGGCGAGCTCTTGCCCGCGGTCACCCGAGGGTTGGCCGTCAATGCGCAGCCCCACCTGTAGTCCGGCGGCGCGAAAACCCTGTGCCAGCTCGGGCAGGTCGGTGAGACCCGGCTGCGGCGCGAGCTCTGCCTGTTCATCTGACCCGAGCGCGCCGAGGAGACGGCGGGTTTCTGCGAGCGCGTTGCGGCCGGTCTCGGCGCTCTTACGCATCGCCTTCGCCGCCGCTTCGGGTGAAGTTGCGGCGGCGCGGGCGGCTCCCTCAGACAGTGCGATCATGACCGAGAGCGAGTGAGCCACGATGTCGTGCATTTCGCGCGAGATACGCTCGCGCTCTTCGGCGACCGCGAGTTTGGCGCGCTGGTCGCGCTCACGCGCCAGCTGGTGGGCGCGGTCGATGATCGCGGCGAGGTAGCGGCGCCGGTTACCGAGGTTAATGCCGAGCATCACGATCGCCGCGTACCACAGCCCCGAAATAATGGCGAGCACCAAGAATTCTTGCCTCGACGGCGGCACCAGCTCCATCGCGGCGTTACCCGCCATGTCGGCTTCTAAGAGACCCGAGGGGGCGAGGCCGAGCGGCATAAACAGCTGCAGCATGCTGCCCGCGTAGGCGACGGCGAACCCGATCCAGCCAGCGGCTACGCTGCGATAGACGGGCACCGCGTAGAGCATGAAGCACAGCGCGACTACGGTCGCAAAGCTTTGAATCCCGTGTTCACCAAACGACACGACGGTGACCGCGACGAGCCCGGTGAGCGGCAGCTTGCGCCGGTACAGCAGCGCCGCGGCAACAATCAAGATGCGCAGCACCGCGAAGGGCCACCACGGCCAACTCAAGTACGCGGGCATGAGTACATCGGTCATGCCCACTTCGACGTCGGTTGACACGTCCTGTTGCATGACGGCCGCGTTGCCAAACGCCAGCATCGCATCGAGCAGCACGCCAAAGGTCGCGCCGAGCACGTACCAGACGACGATGAACACGTCGACGGCGCGCGGGTGCTCGGCAAGGTAGCGCCTGAGCACCCCCGGCGGTTTGGGTAGCCGCAACTCGGTGCCGGTCACGCTCGTCATACCTTCAACCCTACTCACTGCGCGGTGGCCAGCAGGCGCTGCCTGCCGACCACCGCAATACATCAATCGTTGCCGCGGGTGCTAGTGAGCGTCGCGTCGCTTGAACACGATCGCCGCCGGGATCACGGTGACCGCGGCCCACGCCACCATCACCGCAAGCGCCCCGCCGTAGCCGAGACCCGTTGCGCCCATGGCACTCGCCTCGGTTGCGTTCATTACACCCATCGACAGCAGGTTGGCGAGGTTGGTCGGCAGATATTCAAACACGGTGGGCACCCACTCCCAGCCGGTCATCATGAGCACCTGCAGCGCGATAGGGGCCACGAACGTTACGCCCGCCACGATGCCAATGCCCGCGGCGGCGTTGCGGGTGAGCGTGGCCAACCCGTACGCAAAGAGTGCGAGCAGCGTGAGGTAAGCGATGAGGCCGAGCGCGCTCGTGACCACCTGGGCTGTCAAGAGCTGCGTGGCAGTCGCGGGGTCAAAGGCTACGGCGAGCAGCAGGCTGCCCACGACCACGACGGCCGCGGTGACGAGCGCGAGCACGGCGAGCATGATCCCCTTCGCCGCAAATACCGCGCCGCGGCGGGGAGCAGCCACGAGCGTCGACAGGATCAGGCCGCTCGCGTACTCGCTCGACATGACGAGCACACCGAGCACACCAAACACGAGCGCAATGAACGGCACCGAGATGCTCGAAGCCATCAGCAGGTACTGTGTCTGCTCGGCGACCCCCGCCCCCTCACCCGCCATGCCCTCCGACACCCACAGCAGCGAAAACAGGCCGCTGAGCCCAAGCCCCGCGATGAGGGTCGCAGCGAGGGTGAAGCGCACGCTGCGCAGCGAGCTGAGCTTGATGCGCTCCGAGCGCAGCAGGCCCGCGAAGCTCAGCTTCGCTCCCGCCGCGGCGCGGTGGGCGGCGGGCGCCTGGCCCGCGGGCCGCTGGGCGGCGGCGGCGGGGTGAGCGGTGCGCGGATCCGGAGCCCAGCTGCCGTCGAGAAGATAGGTCGTAGTCATGAGCTGCTCCTTAGGCGGCGACGGGCGCGGTCGCGTATTCGAGCGCGTCTTGGGTGAGTGACAGGTAGGCGTCTTCAAGGTTGGAGGACGTCGATGAGAGTTCGTGCAGCTCGATGCCTGTGGCGCAGGCAATGCGCCCGATGCGAGCGCTTTCGACGCCCTGCACAGTGAAGCCGGTGCCGCTCGTTTGGTCGATGCGGCAGCCCGGCGTCTCGTTCATCACGAGCGACGCGAGACGTGCGGCCTCGGGGCTTGTCACGGTGACGGTGCGCTGGCCCTGTGCGTCGAGAAAGTCTGCGAGCGGGGCGTCGGCCATGACGCGGCCCCGCGCGAGCACGATGATGTGGTCGGCGGTCTGCGCCATCTCACTCATCAGGTGGCTCGACAGGAGCACGGTGCGGCCCTCGCTTGCGAGGTGGCGCAAGAGTTCGCGCACCCAGCGCACCCCGTCGGGGTCGAGTCCGTTCACCGGCTCGTCGAGAATGAGCACCTCGGGGTCGCCGAGCAGGGCGGCGGCGATGCCGAGCCGCTGGCCCATGCCGAGCGAAAAGCCGCCCACGCGTTTGCCTGCGACCTGGTCGATGCCGGTTTGGGCGAGCACCTCGCTTACGCGCGCATCGCTGATGCCGTGCGTCGCGGCGATCGCGCGCAGGTGGCTGCGGGCGCTGCGCCCCGGATGCACGCCCTTTGCGTCAAGCAGCGCTCCCACCTGGGTAAGGGGCGACATCTGCCCCGTGTAGGGCTGGCCGCCGACCGTTACCGTGCCCGAGGTGGGCCGGTCGAGGCCCAAGATGAGCCGCATAGTGGTCGATTTGCCCGCGCCATTGGGGCCCAAGAAGCCCGTCACCTGGCCGGGCTTCACGCTAAACGTGACGTCGTCGACGGCGCGCTTCGCGCCGTACTGTTTGGTGAGACCGCGTGCCTCGATCATGGGCGTTCCCCGTGTTCTGGCCAGACCTTCTAGCCTCACCATTTACGCTACGGGGGCGCTGGGCGCGGCACATCGTTCGCGGGTGCCGGCCGCGTAGTACCTGGGTACCGCATCATCACGGCAAGCCGGGCCGCAAGTACTACGACTTGGCGAGGTTTTCGATGTGCTCGGCCTCCGCGATGACGCGTGCGTGCAGCAGCGGATACTGTTCGAGCAGCGGGTCACCGTCGAGCAGGTGCGCGGCGACGTCGCGCGCGTGCGCGATCAGTTCACCGTGCTGGGTGACGCGCAATAGGCGCAGCGTCGATTTGCCGCCCGACTGGCGGGTACCCAAAATGTCGCCCTCGCGGCGCTGTTCGAGATCTGCCTCGGCGAGCTCGAAACCGTCGTTCGTGCGCGCCACCGCCACAAGTCGTTCGGCCGCGATTGAGTCTTCTTCGACGTGGGTGAGCAGCATGCACTGGCCCGCGTGCTCGCCGCGTCCCACGCGGCCGCGCAGCTGGTGCAGCTGCGAGATGCCAAATCTGTCGGCATCGCGCACAACCATGATCGACGCGTTGGGCACGTTGACGCCCACCTCGATGACGGTCGTCGACACCAGAATGTCTACATCGCCCGCCGCGAAGGCAAACATGATGCGATCTTTCTCCTCTGACGGCATGCTGCCGTAGAGCCCTTCGATACGCCGGCCCTCGTAACGGGTCGAGCGCCTGAGCCGCTCGACCGTGTCGACGACGTTTGCGAGCTGACGCGGCGTCGCATCGTCAGGCCCGTTAATCTCGGCGTCAAGCTCGGGGTCGAGCTCGCCCTGGTCGATGGCCGGGCAGACGAAGTAGACCTGGCGGCCCGCCTCAAGCTCGCGGTCCACCTCCTCCCACATGCGGGTTTTGCGGTCTGGTGTTTGTTCCTCGTGCACAATCACCGTGCGTATGCCCTGCCGCCCGGCCGGCAGCTCTTTGATCGTCGACACTTCGAGGTCACCAAACGCCGTGAGCGCCACCGTGCGCGGAATCGGGGTCGCCGTCATGGCGAGCGTGTGCGGGTTATTGCCCTTGAGCCGCAGCGCCTCGCGCTGGTCGACGCCAAACCGGTGCTGCTCGTCAACGACGACGAGCCCCAGGTCGTACATCGTCACGTTGTCGCTGAGCAGCGCGTGCGTACCCACCGCGATGCGGGCCTGCCCCGACGCGAGCGCGAGCAGCGAGCGTTTACGATCGGCTGCGGGCATACGCCCGGTGAGCAGCACCACGCCCACCTCTGCCGAGAGGTCGGGGCCGAGCGACTCGATGATCGACCGGTAGTGCTGCGACGCCAGCACCTCGGTGGGCGACAGGAGGGCGCTCTGGCCTCCGTCTTCAGCCACCTGCAGCATTGCGCGCAGCGCGACCAGGGTTTTGCCCGAGCCAACCTCGCCCTGCAGCAGCCGGTGCATGGGGTGCACGCCCGCAAGCTCCCCCGCAATCGTGGCCCCCGCGCGCTGCTGGTCGCCCGTGAGCGTGAACGGCAGCTGCGCATCAAACCGAGCGAGTAGCAGCCCACCCTCCTCGCGCGGCATGGCAGGCGCAAGCCCCACCCGGCGTCTGCGGTCAAGCAGCGCAAGCTGCAGCTCGAACGCCTCACGAAACAGCAGGCTGTCGCGGGCTTTCTGCCAGTGCTCGTCAACCTCAGGTTGATGCACGAGGCGCAGCGCGCGGTCGAACTCCATGAGCCCCTCGGTCGCGACAATATACATCGGCAGGGGCTCTTCAAGGGGCGCAAGCTGCTCCAGTACGATCGCAATCGCCTGCTGAATCGACCAGCTCGGCATCTGCGCGGTCGCGGGGTACAGCGGTACGGGCACCTGCGACCACGCCTTCGCCGCCGCCTCGCTCAGCTCTGCCGCGCCGGGCGCGTCCTCGCGTCGTTCAAACATCTCGTAGTCGGGCTGTTGCAGCTGCAGCTGGCCGCGATACTCGCTCACTTTGCCCGTGAAGATGCCGCGCCTACGGGCTTGCAGGTCTTTGAGCCGCCACTTCTGGTTAAAGAACGTGATCGTCAAAAAGCCTTTACCGTCGGTGATGCGCGCCTCAATGAGACTGCCGTTTCGACGCTGCATGCGGCGCTCGCGCACCTCAATCACCTCGGCCACGACGGTGATGTGCTCCCCCAGCGGCAGCTCGGTGAGCGGCGTGAGCTCACCGCGCTTCGAATACCGGCGCGGAAAATGCAGCAGCAGGTCTTCGACCGTGTGCATCTCGTACGCGCGCTCAAGCACTTTTGCCGAGCGGTCACCGATCACGCGATCCAAGCGCGTCTCGAGGGTCACCTGCTGCATAACTCAAGCGTACCCGCGGTACGCTTGACGAGTGACGAGGATCATTTCAGGGGTAGCAGGTTCGCTGAGGCTCGAGGTGCCCAAGGCCGGCACCAGGCCCACGAGCGACCGCGTGCGCGAGGCCATCTTTTCGACGCTTGATTCTTGGGGTCTCCTAGACGGCGCGCGCGTGCTCGACCTCTATGCCGGATCAGGGGCCTTGGGGCTCGAATCGGCGAGTCGCGGTGCCGCGCTGGTGACACTCGTCGAGAAACACCCCCAGGCCGCGGGCGTCGCCCTGCGCAACTGGGGCGCGATCAAGGGCGCGTTCACGCGCTCGGGGGCTGCGGTGCCCGAGGTCGAAGTAGCCCGGCAGTCAGTGCAAGCATTTCTTGAGGCGCGCGGGCTCAGGGATCCGGCGCCTACATGGGATGTCGCGATCATTGACCCGCCGTACGATCTTGGGGAGGCCGAGCTCGCGGCGAATCTTGCGGCGCTCGTGCCGCTGCTCGCGATCGATGCCGCGGTGCTCGTGGAGCGGTCGTCGCGCTCGCCCGAGCCCGCGTGGCCGGCCGGGCTCGCGCGTGTGCGCGAGAAGCACTACGGCGAAACGCAGCTGTGGTGGGCTGAGCCCGCCGCTAGATAAACCATCCGTCGAACGTGCGCACCCCAAACTTCGGTGCCACCACCCGGTTCCAACGCGACGCAAACCGCTCCTTCGGCGGATCAGACTCAGCCGCCGCACGCTCACCCGCACTCGACAGCGACGCACACCCGTTCGCGTTCGCCTGCTCAGCCCACGCCACATACTCGATGTTGGCGCGGTGTGACGCATCGATCGCGTCATACAGGTCATCGAGCAGCGCACTGCCCTCGGGAATCTTATCGACCGGCATCGCATCAAGCGCGCTGAGCAGCTCGGCCCGATTATCGCGCACCGTCTGCATCGCCGACACCGTGTCACTGTAGCCACCAGCTGACGCCGTGCAGTACTGCAGCTTCGGCAACGCATCCTTCACGAGCGCCCGCCCTGAGTATGCCTTCTCAAGCACCTCAATCATGTACCGCACCTGATCCTCAGCCGTGTCTTCAGGCGCCTGCACATCGAACGCGCCATCGCCCCGCGACGCGTCACCAACTGTGCGCACCTTCTCCCCCAACGGCACGAAAATGTAGCGCACAAAACGCTGTTGATCGATCGTCTTACGGTCACCCGAGTCACGGCGTACCGCCGTACCAATGTCGTAATCGAGGGTCACCCGATCACCACCCTCAAGCTCGGCAGAATAGCGCGACAGCCCCGCATCCCAGTGCACCGCCGCCTTCGCATCGGCCCCGGTCGGCTGCTTCGCACCCAACGAGTACAGCACCTGTTTCGAGCCCGGCGCCTGATAGGCCATGAACGTCGGCTCGTTCATCGACACTCCGCACACGAGCACCCAGCCATCAGCGAACTCGCCCCACGCGAGCAGAATCGTGTCGGCCGGGCAATCCACCGAAATTGAATCGGGAATCGACACTGACCCGGCCGGTTGCGCGCTAGTGCCCTTGCCCTTCGAGGTCGGTGCATAGAGCGAGAGATAGCGGAGACTCGTATTGCCCCCCGCCATCGAACAGTCTTCGCAACCGCGCTCTGCCACGAGCAGCCCCGCGCGGGTGATCCAAAATGGATAGTGGCCCTCGAGATTGAGCTCGGCCAGCATCGCACCCGAGTAAGGGTCGTAGAGGCCGCCACCCGCCCAGGTCGTACCGTCGGCATCGAGCACGCCAAAGGAAGTTGAGTTTCCGCTCGTACCGAGCGCGCCGTCTACGTCGCCCGAAAACGTCCAGCTCGATACCTCGGTTCCGTCTTCAGCGTCGTAGGTGTACACCTTGTCACCCGAGCGCACCATCATCGCCGCGTCATCGCCGAGCGACTGCCCGAGGTAGGCACCGCCGTGATCCTGCTCCCAGAGCGACTCGAACTTGCCCTTGGGTGCGAGTCGAAACAGCTCGGTGTACCCTTCGTCGGTCGCGAGCAACAGTTCTGAGTTCTCACCCGTGAGGTGTTTGCCTGCAAGGCTATCGCCGATCTCCCAAAACTCGCTCTCGTCGAGGTCGGTACAGTCGCTCCCCGCGATCAGCAGCTGGTCTTGCGGTGTGAGCATGGCGTCACACGAACCATCGCCGCCCTCATAGAGGTTCTTAAAGCTTGCATCGGCCAGCAGCTTACCCTGCGCGTCGAACAGCTCCCAACCACTGCCGCTGCGCAAAAGGGTACGTTTGCCGCTCAGATCGATGCCGTAGCCAGCCCCGTGCCCCTTCGTGCCGCTCGCCCACAGTTCCTTGAGATTCTTGCGATCGTATGCAGCGACGCCTGCGCCGTCGTTCCAGCTCGTGCTCGCGACCACGATGCGGTCTTTGCCCACGGCGACACGATCATAAGCTTCATCGAGCGGTTTCTGTGTGTACTTGCCATCAATCGTCATGCGCCACAGCGTCGAATCAGAAGCATCTTCGAGATCAGACGTGACGCAGTAGAAGACCTCTTCTTGGGCGAAGTCGTCTGCGATACAGCTGCCCCGCTGATCGCCGAGATCTTCTTCGACGATCGTCTCACCCGTTTTCGCGTCAAGCACCACGAGGGTCGTGTTCTCACCGCGGGCAATAAAGGCGACCGCCGACTCTGTAGCGACGGGAACATCGTGAGTATCTTGCGCAATCGATGCCCGTGTGGGCAGCCAGCTGAACCACGAGCTCGCAATATCTTCACCCGAGTTTGGGAAGACGTAATCGTCTGAATCGACGGTCCACTTCTTTTGTGCACCGTCAGCGAACGTGAGGCCAGCGTCGAGCGCTGCTGCTCGTGACGCGGCGCCACTGCCTGGGCCACCGCCAAACACCCCATTGTCACCGAACGGCCACGTGTCGGTGAGAGCCAGCGCGACGCCGCCACCCGAGACCGCGAGCGCGGCAGCAAGTCCCGCTGCAAGCCACACTTTGCCGCGGCGCTTGCCAGGCGCGCCCTGGCTCGGCGCGGCACCTGGCACATGAGGCCCGGCGCCGAATGCTGCCGGGCCCGCCACGGCAGGCGGCTGACCGAACGCGGCTTGATCGAACGACGGCTGCTCAAACGCTGGCTGGCCGTACCCCGCCTGGCTGAACGCCGGCGGCGGCATGCTCCCCGCCATGGGCTGCGAGAACTCCCCAGGCACCCCGGGCATCACAGGCGGCGCGGGCATCACAGGCGGCGGCAGCTGCGACGCCTGAAAATCAGGTGCCGGATCAAAGGCGCTGCCCACCACGGTAGCGTCGAGATCGCCCGCGACCGTCGTGCGCTCAAAGTCACTCGCGGCAACGGTGCGCGTCGCCTCTTCGTAGTCACCCGCAGCTACGGTGCGCGTCGCTTCGGTGTCCCCCGAGCCCGCCGCGCCGCCGCGTTCTGTGACCCATGCCCGCAACCCGTCATAGCAGTTGGGGTGGGCGAGAATTTGAGCCCACAGATCGGGGCGGTTAGCGGCGAGTGTAGCGAGCTGCTCTGCCGTCGCGTCGACGGGCACACCGCCCGCTCCGGGGCCCCAGGGTGAAGCGGGAGGCTCGGGCTGCGTCATCGTAACTCCTGTCACCGGTTGGGCTCAGCCCAATCATTTACACACGTTAATCCTATGCGAACCCTAGGGGCACTGGGCGCCCCGCGCCGAGAACGAAAAAGCCGCGAGTGTGGTTGCCCACAGGGGCACTCACACTCGCGGCTTCAACCGCTTTGCGCGCTGCTATCGCGGCGCGCCGCCTGCCACTAGGAGCGAGGCAGCAGCGTGTACTTCGACGAAAGGAACTCGTGAATTCCGTCGAACCCGCCCTCGCGGCCAAGGCCCGACTGCTTGAGGCCGCCGAACGGCGCCGCAGCGTTCGAGACGAGGCCCGTGTTGAGGCCCATCATGCCGCTCTCGAGCTTCTCGATCATGCGGTGACCGCGGTGGATGTTCTCGGTAAACACGTAGCTCACGAGACCGTACTCGGTGTTGTTCGCGATCTCGACGGCTTCGTCCTCGGTCGAGAAGCGAATGACGCCGAGCAGCGGCCCGAAGATCTCTTCGCGCATGATCGCCGACTGTGGGGTCAGGTGATCCACCACGGTGGGCTGGAAGAAGTTGCCCGGGCCATCAATGGTCTCGCCACCGGTGACGATCGTCGCGCCGGTCTCAACAGCGTCAGCAACGAGGCGGGCAGTGTTCGCCACAGCCTTCTCGTCGACGAGCGCACCGATGTCGTTGCCCTCTTCAGCGCCGCGACCGATCGTGAACGCCTTCACCTTTTCGGCGACACGGCTGACAAACTCGTCGGCCACCGACTCGTGCACGATGATGCGGTTCGCCGCGGTGCAAGCCTGGCCGATGTTGCGGAACTTCGCGAGCATCGCGCCCTCGACCGCGCGGTCGAGGTCTGCGTCCTCGAACACGATGAACGGTGCGTTGCCACCGAGCTCCATCGAGGTACGCAGCACGTTCTGTGCGGCAGCCTCGAGCAGCTTCACACCGACGGGGGTCGAGCCGGTGAACGAAAGCTTACGCAGGCGCGAGTCCGACAAGAGAGCGCTCGACTGTGCGCTCGACTTCGACGTAGCAACAACGTTGACCACGCCTGCGGGCAGGCCCGCCTCTTCGAGCAGCTGCACGAAGAAGATGGTGGTCAGCGGGGTGAGCGCAGCCGGCTTCACAACGACCGTGCAACCAGCCGCCAACGCCGGAGCGATCTTGCGCGTCGCCATTGCGAGCGGGAAGTTCCAGGGGGTGATGAAGTAGCAGGGGCCGACGGGCAGGTGTGAGACCACCATGTTGCCAGTGCCCTCGGGGTTCTGGCGGTAGTCGCCCTGCACGCGCACGGCCTCCTCCGAGAACCAGCGCAAGAACTCGCCACCGTAGTTGACCTCGCCGCGAGCTTCAGCAATGGGCTTGCCCATTTCGATGCTCATGAGCAGCGCGAAGTCTTCCTTGCGCTCCATCAGCAGGTCGAATGCGCGGCGCAGAATGTTCGAGCGCTCGCGGGTCGACGTTGCTGCCCACGACTCCTGTGCAGCGACCGCCGCGTCGAGTGCGCGTACGGCGTCTTCAACCGTTGCGTCGGCGATCGACTTGATGACCTCGCCGGTAGCCGGATCCTGCACATCGAGCGTCGCGCCCGAGGTCGAGGGCTCCCAGGTGCCGCCGATGCCGAGGCCCGCCTGAACGCTGTCGAGCAGTGCCTGCTCGTTGGGCTTCAATGCCATGGTGTTGTCCTTTCGGGAAGATCTGCGTCTGGGGTGGGTGCGTGGCAGCGCCACACACCCACCCCAGTCTAGAGAAAGTTAGGCGTTCGCCTGCATCGCATCAGCGACGATCGAGAGCGCCTCGCGCAGCAGCTCGTCAGAGATCGACAGCGGCGGGAGGAAGCGCACGACGTTGCCGTAGGTACCGCAGGTCAGCAGGATGACGGCCTCAGCGGCAGCGTGCTTCGCAATTGCGCTGGTCAGGGCGGCGTTGGGTGCCTTCGAGCCCGACTCGACAAACTCGACAGCCATCATGGCACCGCGGCCACGAATGTCACCGATGCGGTCGTCGGTCTTCTGCAGCTCGGTGAAGAACTCGGTGATAATCGCACCGATCTCGCGCGCACGCTGCGCGAGGTTTTCCTTCTCGTAGGTCTCGATTGTGGCGAGAGCCGCGGCGCAAGAGATGGGGCTGCCCGTGTATGTGCCACCGAGGCCACCTGCGTGAGCCGAATCCATGATCTCGGCGCGGCCGGTCACGGCCGACAGCGGGAGGCCACCCGCGATGCCCTTAGCGGTCGTCACCATGTCGGGCACAACGCCCTCGTGGTTAGCAGCGAAGAGGTCACCCGTGCGGGCGAAGCCGGTCTGCACCTCGTCGAGGATGAAGACGACACCGTTAGCGGTCGACCACTCCTGAATGGCGGGGAGGAAGCCCTCGGCGGGAGCGATGAAGCCACCCTCGCCCTGGATGGGCTCGATGATGATGGCCGCAACGTTGTTGCCACCCAGCTGCTTTTCGATCTGCGAGATCGTGTTCGCTGCAGCCTCTGCGCCGGTCAGGCCGTCGCGGTACGGGTACGACGTGGGAACGCGGTACACCTCGGGAGCGAAGGGACCAAAGCCATCCTTGTAGGGCATGTTCTTGGCGGTCATGCCCATGGTGAGGTTGGTGCGGCCGTGGTAGGCGTGGTCGAACACGACAACAGCGTCACGCTTGGTGTAGTGGCGAGCGATCTTGATCGCGTTCTCCACTGCTTCTGCGCCCGAGTTGAACAGCGCCGAGCGCTTCTCGTGGTCACCGGGGGTCAGCTCGTTCAGCTTCTCAGCGACGGCAATGTAGCCCTCGTAGGGGGTTACCGTGAAGCAGGTGTGCGTGAACTGCTGCACCTGGTTCGTGACAGCCTCAACAACGGCGGGAGCCGAGTTGCCGACACCGGTCACCGCGATGCCCGAGCCCAGGTCGATCAGCGAGTTGCCATCTGCGTCGAGCATGACGCCGCCACCGGCTGCCACGATCGACACGGGCAGAGCTACGCCCACGCCTGCCGCCACGGCAGCGTTCTTGCGCGCGAGGAGCTCCTGCGACTTCGGGCCGGGGATGCTGGTGACGAGCTTGCGCTCCTGGGGAAGCGAGGGTCCGCCAATGATGTCGACCATGTCGTGTGTCTCCTTTAAGTGTCACAGGTTACGTGACTCGCACCCCATTTGCGCGAGCCGTACCGATTGCATTCAGACTAGCTTCTGCGAGATCCTTCGAAAGGTGCCAGAATGGTGAACGAATCGCTAATCTTTCGACAGGTTGGCACAAGGCGAAAGGGTGGGCATTCAGGGTGCAAGAACCGACAACGACCACCACCGTAGGCACGCCCGGGCACCCCGCAATTGAGCTCGGCGAACTGCTGCATCAGTACCACCTGGGGCTCGTGCTCATCGCAGGGGTCACCGAGCACACGCAGGCCCTGCCTGTGCAGTGGGTGCACGTGAGTGAGCTCGAAGATCCCACACCGTTTCTACCGGCCCACACCGTACTGCTCACCACCGGCGCGAGGTTCGACTCGGTGATCGAACCCGCCGAGGCTACCGCGTACGTGCAGCGCCTCGCCGACTCGGGCACCACAGCGCTCGGCGTCGCGGTTGGGCTGCACTGGGACCGCGTGCCGTCTTCTATCGTCGACGCCTGCGACACCCTCGGATTTCCATTATTTCGCGTGCCCTACGACACCGCGTTCATCGCGATCGTGCAGACCGCAGCACGGCTACTCGATGCGCTCAGCCGTGAGCGCGACCTGTGGGCGCTCGAGTCACAGCGCGCGGTCGTAGCGGCCTCCCTGCACCGGCACGGGCTCGCCTCTGCAGTGCGCGAGGCCGCCGCGCGGCTCGGGCGCTGGGTGTCGATCACCGACCGCTTCGGCAAGATCATCGAGTTCGCGCCGGGCACAGAGCATAGCGACGAGCTGAGCGCCCGCATTCGTACCGAAGCCACCCGGCTACTCGACCGCGGGGTGAGCGCGGGCCGCATTGGCGACCGCGGCGGCGATGGCATGCGGCTCGAGACGCTCGGTCGGCGCGGGCGTGTGCTCGGGGTGCTCATCGTCCAAGATCGCGGCACCCCCGATAGCGCCGAGCGCACCCTGTTCTCGCTCATCGGCGCGCTCGCGACCGTGCAGCTCGAGCTGCGCAGCGGTGCAGATGAGGCCCAGGCCGCCATTCGCGAGGCGGTCGCGCAGGTCATCTTTGCGGGCGATCTCGAACTTGCCAGGCAGCTCACGAGCCACACCCCCATGCGCCTGCCCGAGAACCCCATTGCGGTCGTGAGGTACGGCGCGCCGCCCGCCACCGATCCGGCGTTTGATCAAGACCTGCGATCGCTCGACGCAGGCAGCCGCGGCTTCGTGCGCGCGGGCACCTCACCCGAGCCCGTGATCATCACCGAGGCGCGGCACCTCGCCCCCCTGCGCCGCGTGTTTAGTTCCCACGGTGTGCCTGCGGGGATCTCGCAGCGCGCCTTACTCACCGATGCCGCGAAGCTGCGCGAGCAGGCCGAACGGGCGTTTGAGCACGCGCTATCGCACGACGCGGCCGGGCCGGTCGACTATCGGCCCGCCGTGCACGACGGCGTACTGCACCTGCTGGGCCGCGATCCCGAAGCCCGCGAACGCGCCCTGAGCCTGCTCGCGCCGGTGCGCGATCACGATGCGAGGCACCACGACCAGATTGAGCGCGGCCTCACCGTGTGGCTCGCGCACCACGGCCAGTTCAGCGCGGCCGCGACCGAGCTGGGCGTGCACCGTCACACGCTCAAAGCGCGCATCGCGACCGCCGCGAACCTGCTGCAGCGCGACCTCGACTCCCCCGACGCGCGCGCCGAGCTGTGGGCGGCGCTGCGGCTCAGCCCCGGCGATTGATCGCGATCGGCGCGAACGGATCCCAGCCGCTCGCCGCGTACGGCGCCCCGTCGACAAGCAGCTCCGGATCGTGCCGTGCCGCCTCGACGAGCCCGATCGCGTGAAACCCGCACGGCAGCGCTCGCCCCGGCGGGAACGTAGCAAGCAAACCGTGGTCTTCGCCGCCGTTGAGCATCGCAGTGAGCGGCACGACGACACCGTACTGATCACCGAAACTTGCTTGCAGCGCTGTGGAGTCGAGATGCAGCGTGACGCGGCTCGCCCGCGCGAGCCGAGCCGCGTCGAGCGACAGCCCGTCTGAGACGTCCATCATCGCGCTCGCCCCAGCCAGCCTGGCCGCGCGTCCCAACGGAATCGGCGGTGTAGGCGCGAGCTGAGCTGCCAATACCTCGGCGTGCTCCTCCCAAAGCCGCGGCAGCGCGCGGTCGCAGGCAGCACCATCGGCGTCTGTGGCTTCGGCGAACAGCAGCGACAGCCCCAGACCTGCAAGCCCAAGCTCGCCGGCGTAGGCCACCGTGTCCCCTACTCGAGCACCGGATCGCGTTACCGCAGCGCCCTCGGGCACCCGGCCGAGAGCCGTCACCGCCGCCATGATGACGGGAGCCGTACCCAGGTCACCGCCCACCACGCCACACCCCGGGGCAAGGGCGCGACAAGCAGCGTTTGCCCCCTCGGCAATCTCTTCGAGCAGGGTGACGGGGGTGGTCTGCGGCACCGCGAGCGCGAGAGTCAAGGCGGTAGGCTCAGCTCCCATGGCAGCAACGTCTGAGAGGTTCGTAGCGGCAAGCTTCCACCCGAGTTCGTAGCCCGAGTGCCAGGCCAGCCGAAAGTCGGGGCCCTCGATCATCGTGTCGGTGGTAATGACCGACTCACTGTCGTGGCCGTTCGCCAGCACTGCGCAGTCATCACCGGGGCCGAGTGTGGCCTGCCGAGCTGACTCGAGCTTTGCCAACACTCGTGCGAGTACGCGCTGCTCCCCCATTTGCCCTACGGTGTCGTGGGCTCCCGTATCGTTCACTCTCACAACCTATCGCACCCTCCCAGCAGGGTCAGCCGCAGCATCGGTAGGCTTGAGTCGTGAAACGATCAGCCTCAAGGATCATCTGCGCCGCCGTAGCGGCTGCCGCAGCGACCACGCTGTTGTCCTCGTGCGCGAGCGTTGTTCCGATGGAACCCGCCGCCGACGCCAACACTCCCGCGTGCGCCAACGTCATCGTCCGACTCCCAGATAAGGTCGCCGGCCTCGATAAGCGCGAAACAAACGCACAGTCGACGGGCGCTTGGGGCGACGGTGGCCCCGTGCAACTCGTGTGCGGCGAGGAGCCCACCGGCCCCACCACCGACCAGTGCGTGAGCGTCAACGGAGTCGACTGGGTGATCAACGACTCGGCCGCCCCTGTCTACCGTTTTGAAGCGTACGGGCGCACCCCCGGTCTCGCCGTGTACGTTGACTCTGAAACCGTCAGCGGCACCGACGCCGTGCTCGACCTGAGCGCGGTCGCACGCCAGCTTCCGCAGACCCGTAAGTGCACCGCGGTGTCTGACACACTCGACCTCGAGTAGCAGCGCGCTAGGAAGCATACCGGCCCGGGTGTCACTTCGTGTGATACCCGGGCGCATTTGTAGGCTTTGGATCCTGCGACTCCTTCGTCGCGCAGGATGACGCGTGGGTCGACGCGCAGGATAGCGTGCGGGCCCTTTTGGGCATAAAAAAGGGGGCTGGCTCACACAATTGTGAACCAACCCCCACTAAAAGATGTCCGGCGGTGACCTACTCTCCCACACCCTCCCGAGTGCAGTACCATCGGCGCAGTCAGTCTTAGCTTCCGGGTTCGGAATGTGACCGGGCGTTTCCCTGACGCTATAACCACCGTAACAATATCAACATAACAACCACCCCACCCCCACCAGAGGGTTACTGGGTGTGGCCGTCCGTTGGGAACCACAAAGTAGACGCGAACATCGTTACACACACATTCATGCTTATGCATCCCCACCCACCAAAGTGGAGGGGTGAAGTCAAATCATCGGCTTATTAGTACCAGTCAGCTCCACACATTACTATGCTTCCACATCTGGCCTATCAA
>NZ_JBTJEP020000018.1:0-80571 GCF_054456635.2 Leucobacter faecis | reverse complement strand
AGTGACCAGTGGGCCAGCCAACCCCGACGGGGCCTTAGTGCGGCACCTGCCTGAATGTGCTTGCGTAGGGTGTGCTCGGTGAAACCGAGCCGCAACGCCTCTGACGTGCGCATCGCACCACCCGCTGCGGCGAGGGCTTCGCTTAGGGTCATAGGTAGATCCTCGCCGGTTACGCGCCGGACAGGTGGCGTGAAAGTCAAATTGTGAGTAACTCGCGCGACTCGGCGAAATCAGCAAGCTGTGGACGACAAGTGCACGGGGCGACGGCGCGCGGCTGGGATCCGGTGCAGATAAAAGCACCCATTGCGCGTCAAGCATCAAAATTCTGAGAAAACTGATGCTGGACGCTGGATCGATGCCCGAAGCGAGGCACAGGCACAGGCACCCGAACCGCGAAGGTGCGCAAACGCGCGAGATCAGGTAAGCTATTGGAGTTTGCGTGCGCGCGTGAGTGCCTCGCAAAGACACCGCCACCCGGATCGGCCGGGCTAGCGGGAGAATGTGCGCGACCGCGTACGTTCGACGAAAGGAAACAATCATGGCAAAGGCCAAGAAGGTTACGGGTCTGATCAAGCTTCAGATCCCCGCCGGCGCAGCCAACCCGGCGCCCCCCGTGGGCCCCGCGCTGGGTCAGCACGGCGTCAACATCATGGAGTTCTGCAAGGCGTACAACGCAGCGACCGAGTCGCAGCGCGGCAACGTCGTGCCCGTTGAGATCACCGTGTACGAGGATCGCTCGTTCACGTTCATCCTCAAGACTCCTCCGGCAGCAGAGCTCCTCAAGAAGGCCGCTGGCGTTCAGAAGGGTTCGGGCACCCCGCACACCGTTAAGGTTGCAAAGGTTACCGCCGAGCAGGTGCGCCAGATCGCCGAGCAGAAGCAGGCAGATCTGAACGCAAACGATCTCGACGCAGCGTCGAAGATCATCGCGGGCACCGCTCGCTCCATGGGCATCACGGTCGAGTAAGGGTACGAACATGGCACAGAAGTCGAAGGCGTACCGCGCCGCTGCCGAGAAGATTCAGGCAGACAAGTTCTACACTCCCGCCGAGGCAGTAGCCCTGGCGAAGGAGACCGGTTCGGCTAAGACCGACTCGACCGTTGAGGTTGCAGTCAAGCTTGGCGTGGACCCCCGCAAGGCAGATCAGATGGTGCGCGGCACCGTCAACCTGCCCCACGGCACCGGTAAGACCGCACGCGTTATCGTGTTCGCGGTTGGCGCCGCAGCCGAGGCAGCAATCGCTGCTGGCGCTGACGAGGTCGGTGGCGACGAGCTGATCGAGAAGGTAGCCGCTGGCTACACTGACTTCGATTCGGCAGT
This sequence comes from Leucobacter faecis, assembly GCF_054456635.2. Taxonomy (NCBI): domain Bacteria; kingdom Bacillati; phylum Actinomycetota; class Actinomycetes; order Micrococcales; family Microbacteriaceae; genus Leucobacter; species Leucobacter faecis. Next base: position 79,250 of record NZ_JBTJEP020000018.1, on the reverse strand, counting down.
CTCGACCCCCGAGCTCATGGGCAAGGTTGGCCGTCTCGGTAAGGTACTGGGCCCCCGTGGTCTGATGCCGAACCCCAAGACCGGCACCGTCACCCCTGACACCGCTAAGGCTGTCACCGAGATCAAGGGTGGCAAGATCGAGTTCCGCGTCGACAAGCACGCTAACGTGCACTTCATTGTTGGCAAGGCATCGTTCTCGGCTGAGCAGCTGAACGACAACATCACGTCGGTGCTCGACGAGATCGTGCGTCTGAAGCCCTCGTCGTCTAAGGGCAAGTACGTGACCAAGGGTGTCGTTTCGACCACCTTCGGCCCCGGCATTCCGATGGACGTTTCGGCGCTCTAAGTCGTAACACCTCAAAAGGCTCCTCACCGGCAACGGTGAGGAGCCTTTTGCATGTGAGCTAGACATAGCCTACGAATAAACAAAGGCCAGAAAAGTAGGTACCATATGTTGGGTACACTGCCGAGACATTTGAGGGGGGCCGTGCATTGACTAGCTCCGGCACACACACGCGGCCGCACATCTCTGGATTCAACTATGTGCGCCCCCTGGGCTCTGGCGGATTCGCTCACGTGTACCAGTATGAGCAAGACATGCCCAGGCGCGTGGTGGCCATTAAAGTACTCAAGGACGATGTGTCTGACGATCACGGCCGCGCCGCCTTCGAGGCCGAAGCCGACGCGATGGCGCGGCTGTCGAGCCACCCCTCAATCGTGTCGATCTACGCCGCCAGCATTTCGAGTGACGGCCACCCGTTCATTGCGATGGAGTACTGCCCCGAGTCGTTTCGCACGCGTACACGCGGCGCGATTGTACCGCTGCCAGAGGTGCTCGACGCCGGAGTGCGGCTTGCGGGCGCGCTCGAGACGGCGCACCAGTCAGGCGTGCTGCATCGCGACATCAAGCCCTCAAACGTGCTGCGGTCGACGGCGGGTCGCCCGCTGCTCGCCGATTTTGGGATCGTGTCACTGCGCGGTCAGATGCGCGGCAAGAACACCGACCGCGCCATGTCGGTGGCGTGGGCGGCTCCCGAGGTGATTGGCGGCACCACGAGCGGCACGATCGCGAGCGAGATCTGGGCGCTCGGAGCCACACTCTACACCTTCGCTGCGGGTAAGCCTCCGTTCGGTCGCGCCTCGAAACAGGGCACGGACCACGAGCTCATCAATCGCATCACGCGCGCCAAGTACACTCCCGTGCCCGGCGCTCAGGGCTACGAGCCGTTCGACAGCGTGATCGCTCGCGCGCTCGCCAAAGATCCGGCGCAGCGGTTTGGTTCGATGCATGAGCTGGGGCTCGCGATGCAGCAGCTGCAGCGCCATTACGGGCTTGATATCACGCCGCTTGACGTCGTGTCGTCGACCTGGGTGACTCCGGCCGCGACCGTGCAGGGCGTGCGCGGGCCCACGATTTCGTCGGTGCAGGGGAGCGGGCGGGCTGCGAAGCGCGCCGCGCTCGCGGCGGCGCCCGATGACCACTCACGCACTCGATCCGGATCGAAGGGGGGCGGCGCAATGAAGCCCGCTCTCATCGGGGCGGGCGCAGGAATTGCCGTGCTCGCTATCGCGGGTGTCGTTATGGCGCTCATGGGGGGAATCTAGATGGCCCAGCAGTCGAAGCGGTCGCGCGTCATCACCTGGGTGTCTGGCATCGCGGCGCTCGCGATGATCGGCACGGTGGCGGTCGTGGCCGCCGGGTACGACGCACGTGAGGCGCCGCGCGAGGAACCCTCGGTGTGGGCGATGCGCACATCGGGCCAGTACGCGCGCGTGAACACGCTCACCGCCGAGATCGATACGGTGCGCTCGGTCGACGACCCGAGCGGGCTTGTGCAGGCGGGCGCCGCGAGCGTCGTGCTCAGCCACGGTAACGGGCGGGCATGGCCGGTCGACCCGATGCAGCCGCGCGACCTCGTTGAGAACTCCGCTGACGCGGCCGGCGATAAGGACGACAAAGCCAGTAAGAAGGCCAAGCAAGACAAGAAGGAAGCTGCTCCCGTGGCGAACACGGCCGAGCAGGGCACGACCGAGCAGGGCACTGGCGCGCAGGCCGAGCGCATGCCAGACGGCACCCGCGATGTGATCGCCGCGGGGGCACACCTTGTGGTGCGCACCGAATCGGGTGACGTGTACGTGGGGGCGCTGACCGACGACGCGGGCGTCACCGGCACGAACCTCACGCTGATTGACCCGCTCGTGGGCGAAGAGGCAGAGACAGACGGCGACGAATCAGAGCCGAGCAAGTTTGTTACAGACGCGGTCGCCCTCGACCCCGAGGGGCGCGTCGCGATGCTGTCTACGACAGACAACGAACTGCGCTGGTACTCGATCGAGCGCGGCGAGTTTGTCGCCACCGAGCAGGTGCCAGAAGAACTGACGGCCGAAGAGCTGCAGCTCAGCATCGTCGACGGGTCGTGGGTCGCACTCAACGGGCCCAACCTGTGGCGCGCGAAGGCGAGCGAGCCCGTGTCACTGAAAGTTGATGCGACGCCCAAGCTCCAAGGATCAAGCCCCAAGGGCGCGGGCTCAGACGTACTCATTGCCGACGGTGGCGGCCTGTGGCGCGTCACGGGCAGCGACGCGAAACGCGTGGTGAATGTCGCGGGCGCACCCGCCCAGCCCACCTTTGTGGGCGACACCGCCTACGCCGCCTGGATCGGTAGCGCGGGCGCCAACCTGTGGCGCGGCGACGGGAAAGACGACGCTGTCGCGCTCGACGTCGACGACAGCGTCAAAATGCCCGGCGACCCCGAGCCCGCGTTTCGTACGAACGGGACGGCCGCGCTGCTCACCGAAGTGAAAACCGGCATGATGTGGACGGTGCCAGACGGCACGCTCATTCCCGTCGAACAGTGGACCTTGGCCGACCCGCCAAAGGACCGCGACGGCACGGTCGTCGTCGCAGACGTCACCGAACAAGAGCCACCCGTGGCGGTCGATGACGCGTTTGGTGTGCGGGGGAATGAGCAGGCCCCGTTGCCGGTGCTGCTCAACGACTATGACCCCAACCGCAAAGACGTGTTGACGATCGAACCCGAGGGGCTCGCGAGCGACCTTGACTCGAAATTTGGTCAGGTCTCGTTGATGCCCGACGGCCAGACGCTCGCGTTCATGCCCGCGAAGGGCGCTACGGGCTCGGCGAGCTTTAGCTACCGGATCACCGACGGCACTCACTCATCTGAGCCCGCGAAAGTGACGCTCACCGTGGTGAGCGATGACGTCAACACGGCGCCCGAGTGGTGTGCGGTCGAGGGCTGCCAACGCCCGTGGCCGACGCCAGAGCTTGCGCCCGGTGGCACCCTAGTGCTGCCCATTCTTGAGGGTTGGGTTGACCCCGAGGGTGATCCCATCATGCTCGAGTCAGCCACGCCCGTGGGCAAGGACGACCCGGTGCGCGCGCTCGTCACGGCCGATGGTCGGTTGGCGGTGCGTCACCTCGACCCCAACGCCGACGGCGGCGAGGTCGCGGTGCGCGTGCGGGTAGCTGACGCGCACGGCAAAACAACAGACCGCGATCTCGTCGTGCAGGTGCGCTCGAACGCGAAGGCGCAGCTCACGCCGATCGCGGCGACCGTGGAGCTTGGGCAGCGCATTACGGTGCGGCCGCTCGCGAGAGTCACCGGGGGATCCGGCTCGTACACGCTCGTGGACGCGAGCGTGCAAAGCGGCACCGCACAGGTGACGATGTCAGCCGACGGCACCGTGATGGTGCGCGCCGAGCAGGCAGGGCAGACCCTCGTGACGCTCACCGTGCGCGACAGCGGCACGAAGCAAGAAACGACCGGCCTGCTGCGCGTGACAGCGGTGGCGTCGCACACGAAGCTGGGCCTGCCGCCGCTGCGCGCGTTTGTGCGACCGCTCGCAGACACGACGGTCGACGTGCTCGAGGCGGTGCCCGGGGCGAATAGCCGCGCGCTCGTCGTCGACAGCGCAAAGGTCGTCGACGGCGAACTGCGCGCCGACGTCATCGAATACGCAAACGTGCGCGTATCGGGCAGTACGCCAGACGGTGCGCCGGGCCGCATCGGCGCGGTCGACGTGACGGTGGCCGAGGGCGCCGACAAGGCGGTGGGGCGCATGACCGTGTTTCAGGTGCCAGAGCAAAGCGACACGGGCGCGATTGCGGTCGCAGACAACGCGACCGTGCGCGCCGGTGCCGTGGCAGACATTCGCGTGCTCGATAACGATGTGTCGGCCCCTGGCCAGCGCCTCGTACTGCACCCCGAGATCAGCGGATCAGGCACCAAGGGCGAGCTCGCGTTCGCCTCGGGTAACACGCTGCGATACCTCGCACCCAAAGAGCCGGGCCAGTACACGCTCAGCTACACGACGTACGGTGCGAGCTCGCCCGAAGCGAGCGACGTAGGGCAGGTGCACGTGACGGTGCTGCCGCGAGACGGCAACCGTGACCCCGCGCCCACACCCGTAACGGTGCGCCTCGCACCGGGTGAGAGTGGCAGCGTGCAAGTGCCGCTCTCGGGTGTCGACCCCGACGGTGACCGCGTGCGCCTCGTGAGCGTTGACTCGCCGGGCGATGCCCAGTTGACGACGACGATCGTGCCGCGCACTTCGTCGATTCGAGTCGAAGCGTCGAGCAAAGCGAAAACTGGCAAGCAGTCTGTCAATTACACGGTGCAAGACGAATTTGGCGGTGAAGCGAAAGGCTCGCTGCGCGTGATCGTGACCGATGGTGCCCAGGCAACGAGCGCGCCCATCACATACAGCGACTATGTGCGCCTGGTGCAGGGTTCGAAGGAACCCGCCGTGGTGAGCCCGCTCGAGAACGACCTCGACCCCGCGGGCGGTGAACTGAGCATCGTTGAGGTGGTACCTAACGTGCCGGGCGGTAAGAACTCAGCCGAGTATCGGGCGCTGGCAGAGCGTCTTGACACATCTCAGATGAAGAAGGGGCGCATCAAGGTTTCGAGCAGCGCCGAGCCGGGTACCGTGTCGTACCGCTACACGGTGCGCTCGTCTGAGTCGTCGAGTACCGCCGACGGGTTGATCGTGGTGCAGGTGTCTGCGCGCGTGGGGCAGCAGGCGCCCACCGTGCGCGACACGGTGCTCTCTGCGCGCGACCGGGCCGAACTTGAAGGTGGCGGTGTTGACGTGATCACCGACCGCGTGTACTGGGCGACGGGTGACGCGTCGTCGCTCAAACTGTCGGTGTGGGGCAGCGCCGCAAAACGCTTCGAAGCAAACGGCAAACGCATCACCGGCAAGTACCGCGCCGAGGGCGACCTGGTGCCGTTTAAGCTCTCGGGCACCGATGTGACGGGCGCAGAAGTTGAGAGCTACGGCTTTTTGATCGTGCCTTCACTCGACGAGTTACGACTCACGCTCGTGCCCGGGCTCGCCCCGCTGAAGGTTGATGAAGACAAGAGCAGCGACGCCGCGCTCACCGACATCATCGATCTCGGGTCAAACGACCAAGCAGAGTTTAAGACCGGTGGGTTTGTGACGCAGCGCGGCCAGGCAGCGTGCGAAGCGACCTCGAAGACGACGCTGCGGTACAGCGCGGGCAAGGGCGAGCCGTGGGTAGACAGCTGTCTCGTGCTGGCTCGTCTCACCGAGCAAAAGACGTGGACCGAGCTGTCGGTGCCCATACAGATCGTGCCCAAGGAACCGGTGGCTGAGCTCGAACCGCTCACGCGCACAATCGCGCCGGGCGCATCTGAGACGGTCAACCTGCTTGACATGGTTCGTTGGCAAGGTCAGCGCGAGGGTCGGCCGAGTGACCTGCAGTTTGCCGTCGCAGGAGGCGGTACGAACTTTGAGGTGAGCCCCGCCGGCTCGCAGGTGACTGTGACAGCACGTGCAGACGCGCTGCCGGGCGCCGAAGACACCGCCACGGTCACTGTGACCGGGGCTGGTGATAGCCAGGCCCCGCTGACACTGCGCGTGGGTGAGGCAGCGAAAGACACTCCGCGCGGCGCGACCGTGCAGCTGAACTGTACCGTTGGCGGTGCGTGCCAGACTCAGCTCATCGGGGCCCCCGGCCAGTACGACCCCTTCGAGGGCAAGAGTGGCGGCGGGCTCAAGCTCGACGCGGTCGACGGGGCCTCATGCTCGGCCTACGGCACACTGCAAGCGGCTGGTGACGGCGTGAGCGTCGCGTGGCCTAACGGTGACAAGGGTGCAGGGGGCAAATGCACCGCGACCTACACGGTGCGTGACGCGCAAAACCGCGTCGGTACCGGCACGATCGAACTCGATGCCCGCGGTGTGCCGCGCCCCCCGGTCAGTGTGACCCCCACCGGTGCTACGTCAAGCAGCGTCACCCTCTCTGTGGTGCTGAGCGCAGAGGCCTCACACCCCGCTGTGGCTGGCGTCGAACTGACGACCGACAAGGGAGGTAAGACCGGCAGCTGTTCGATGGACGGCAACCAAGCTACCTGCACGGTGACCGGGCTCACCCCGGGTGAGCAGGCCACGTACACGGCTCGCGCCGTGAACGACGTGGGCTCATCTGACCCTTCGGCGAACGGTGCCACCACGTGGGCCTACAAGCCACCCAAGCCGCCGACGATCTCGGCCAGCACCGCTGAGTGGGGGGAGAACACCGACCCCAATAATGGGCGTGTGCGGGTGAAGATCGGCCAGAGCGAGGCGGCGACGGTTGTGTTCATGATCGACGGCGCTGAGACCGCGAACACTGCCGATGGCATTCACGTGCTGTCGACGCAATCGCACACGTTTAGCGTGCTGTCGGCAGACGGCCCCGATAAGATTCCGCCCGCTTACTCGGGTGGTGACGGTGGCCGCGGCGAGGTTGAGACTGCCACGGCGACGCCGATTGGTGCGCCCATCTTGCGTGGAGCAACGCTTACCCTTGCCGACAATAGGGTGGATTGGCAAATCACTGCAGATTCGGATGCCAATGGAAGTAGCAACCATTCCCTTACCTATGGTTTTAATGAGGGTGAGGGGGTGCCGGCGTGCGGCTCTAGTGGCCGGAGCGGTACAGCAGAATCTCATGTCGTGGTCCGAGGGTCAGCTTGCATTACGACTCCGTACGGAAAAGCCGGGCCCGTCGAAACGAATGCTGAGTACACGGGCAAGAAGCTACCCGATCTTTTCGGGACCTATGTGGTTGGGTCAGCGCCCTCAACCGATAACGCCACATACGCGGAATGGACGATGTCGGGCGAGCCAACTTGGAGTTCACCGCTACTGGGCGACCCCTACTATGATTCACCAACTCCGCAAGCGCCGAAGCCCGCAGTCACTCATTGCCCGTCGGGGCAAAAAGATACGCCTAATTGCTCGTACGGCGGTGAGTTGACCCCCAGCGGGTTCTCACCGCTCCTGCTCACGAAATCCGTGTCTGGCTTGATTCCCCGACCTGCGGATCAGTCGGACCCCCTGCCCAGTGTCATCAAGGGTTACTTCACCATGCAGGGAGGGATTGGCGAACCTGTGGCGTATGAGGTGTCGGGCAATGATGTGATTGTCACGATTGGCTCGCGTGACGCAGTGACCTTTAGAGACATCATCAAACCAGTCGAAGCACCACCCGAAACCGGCTCCGGCGGCGACTCCGACGGCAGCGCCGACGGCGGCGGCGATGGCTCCGGCGGCGACACCGACGGCTGATCCGGCGCCTGAAGCGGCGCAGCCAGCAAGCACAGCAAGCATCTACCCACCAGCAGCACTTACGCTCCTCCAGATTGGAAGCCCATGACACTTGACCCGAACCTCACGGTCGCAGCAGACGGCCCCCTCACCGAAGATCGCGCGCGGTGGGCGAGCGACGCGGTACGCCAGGCGGCCGACGCGATCGAAGTGTCGATCCAGGGTAAGCGCCGGGTCATCGAGCTCGTGCTCGCTACCGCGATCGCGGGCGGCCACGTGCTGCTCGAAGACGTGCCCGGTACGGGCAAGACGGCGCTCGCCCGCGCGCTCGCAAAGTCGATGCACGGCACCTCGTCGCGCATCCAGTTCACCCCCGACCTGCTGCCCGGCGATGTCACGGGTATCACCGTGTACGACCAGAAGCAGGGTGTGTTTGAGTTTCACGCCGGCCCAATTTTCGCGAACGTGGTGCTCGCCGACGAGATTAACCGCGCAAGCCCTAAGACGCAGTCGGCGCTGCTCGAGGTGATGGAAGAACACCAGGTCACGGTTGACGGCCGAACACACCCCGTCAGCAACCCGTTTCTCGTAATCGCTACACAAAACCCCGTCGAGCAGGCGGGCACCTACCGCCTACCCGAGGCACAGCTCGACCGGTTTATGATCAAAACGTCGATTGGCTACCCCGATGACGCGGCGATGATGCGCATTCTGCAGCAGGTCACGCGCAGCCCCGAGGTGCCCACCGTCATGAACGTTGGGTCGCTCACGCAGCTGCAGCAGTTCGTGCGCTCCGTCTACATCAGCCCCCTGATCGCCGAGTACATCACGCGCCTCGTCGAAGCGAGCCGCCGCGCGAGCGAGGTGCGCCTCGGCGCGAGTGTGCGCGGAGCGCTGAGCCTCGCCCGCATGGCGGCCGCCTGGGCGCTCGTCGCGGGCCGACACTACGTCACCCCCGACGACGTGCGTGAACTTGCCACGTCGGTGCTCGCGCACCGCATCGTGCTCGAGGCAGAGGCCGAGTTCGACGGCGTCACGGCAGAGGCCGTCATCGGCCAGATTCTGCTCGACACCCCGATTCCGCAGGAGAACGGCACCGCGTGAGCCACGAACAACAGGGCCGCAGCCCGCTGTTTAAAGCGCGGGCGGGCGGCACCAGAAACACCGGTACGGGGGGCACCCGCGGCACGTTCGGTACCCGGGGCACCCGCGGTACCCGTGGCACGACGACCCGTCTCGGTGACACCCGCACATCGACGCGGCTGGGGCAGAGCCAGCGCCGCCGCGTCATGGCGCACCGCACCTGGCGCCGCGTGCGCACGCGGCTGCGTCGCGCCTGGCGGGCGACCACACAGTCGGTCACCACGCTCGGCTGGTTTGTGCTCGCCCTCACCGTCGTGTGTGTCGTGCTCGGTGCCACGTCGGCGTGGGTCGAGGCCTGGTTTATCGCGATCGCGGGCGGCCTCGCGCTGCTCATCGCGCTGCCGTTCTTGCTGGGCAACCGCGCCTACCACGTAACGATCGACATCGACAGGTTGAACGTCGTCGCGGGCGGCGAGGTGCAGGTGCGCCTGCGCATCAACAACAACAGTGCCCGCCCGGCGATGCCCGCGGTCGCAGAAATGCCCGTGGGCGCTGCCCTGCGCGAGGTCACGATCCCGTTCGTGGCCCCCGGGGCCGCACTCGAACTGCCCCTCACGATTCCCACGCCCACGCGAGGCGTGATCCGGGTAGGGCCGCTCACCATCGCACGCCAAGATCCCATAGGGCTCGTGCGGCGCGAGGTGACCTGGCCCGAGAAGCACCTCGTGCACGTGCACCCTGCGACGGCAATGCTGCCGCCGCACACCGCGGGCCTCGTGCGTGATCTCGAGGGGGCCGCAAGCCGCAGGCTCACCGACTCAGACCTGTCGTTCTACGCGGTGCGCGAGTACGCCCCCGGCGACGCGATGCGGCACGTGCACTGGAAGTCGACGGCCAAGACCGGCACGCTCATGGTGCGGCAGTATGAGGAGTCGCAGACGGCGCGCGTTGCCGTGCTGTTCGATGCCCGCCGCGAGGAGTATTTGAACGATGAAGAGTTTGAGTTGGGCGTGAGCGTGGCGGCGTCGCTGTCGCTGCAGGCGGTGCGCGAGGGGCGTGAGCGCTACGTCGCCTCGGCCTGGGCGCCCGGTCGCGTGCGGCCCAGCATCGACGGCCTCGAAGAGCTGCCCTCGCGTGACCCGCAGCAGCTGCTCAACTCGTGGGCAGAGCTCGAACAGGCGCCCGAGGGGCTACCGTTCGAGGCCCTCGCCCACGGTCTCGCGCACTCATCGCGCCCACTGTCGATCGTCGCTCTGATCACGGGTTCTGTGCCGGATCAACAGCGGATCCGTCGCGCAGCGGTGTCGTTTAGCCCCGACGTGCACGTGCTTGCGGTGCGCTGCGAACTGCACGCCGAACCGCGCGCGCAGCGCGTCGACCCGCTGACCATGTTCACGGCGGGCGCCCTCGGTGACCTGCCGCAGCTGATGCTACGGAGCGGGCTGTGAAGCCCGCGGTGCGCTACCGCCTGGCGGGCGTGGCCGCTGCAGCTGCTGCGCTATCGCTGGGGGTCCTTGCCGCGCAGCCGATCTATCGCACGCCGTGGTTGTGGCTCGTAGCTCTTGTCGCGCTCGTACTCGCCGCCGCGGTGTCGTGGGCGCGAGATCGGTGGCGCCTTGGCCCGCCGGTCGTCATCGCAGCGGTGCTGGCTGCGTTTATCGTGACGCTTGTGCCCGTGGCGGTGCCGCAGTCGCTGAGCACCGGTTCAATGTCGGGTATCGCCTCTGGATTCGTCGACGGCCTCGCCGCCGTTGCGCTGGGGTGGAAGCAGCTGCTCACGCTGACGCTGCCCGTGGGCACATATCGCACAGTGCTGGTGCCGTTCTATCTGATTGCGCTTGTGAGCGCGCTGCTCATCATGCTGCTCGCAACGAGCTCGCGTCGCGTCGCCGTGCTCGCGGCGGCCCCCATGCTGCTACCCGTCGCTTTTGGCACCGTGTTTGGCGCGGCCGAGGTGAGCGGCGCCCTGAAGTTTGGCCCGCTGTCGCTTGTGGCTCCGCGTGAGACAGGGCTGTGGTTGTGTACTGCGCTGCTCGCTGCCGTGTGGATTGCGTGGGTGTCGAGCAGTGACCGCCGTGCCGCGCTGCGGCTCGGTCGCGCTGCGGGGGAGAGCCCGGTGCGTCGCGGCTCGGTGGTGCGCAGCGGAGTCGGCGCCATGATTCTCGTGGGCTGCCTCGCGGCGGGCGCACTCCTCGCCCCCGTGCTTGATTCGGGTGCCCGCGCGGTGCCGCGTGACGCGGTTGATCCCGCTCTCGTGGTGCGAGATAGGCCGAGCCCGCTCGCGTCGTACCGCTCTGCGAAGCGTGATGCCGCGCTCGACTCTGTGCTGTTCACTGTTGAGGGTTCGAACGGTCTGCCCGCGCGGCTGCGACTCGCGGTGCTCGACGCTTATGACGGGGTCGACTTTCATGTGAGCGACGGTGCCGCCGGCCTGTTTACGCGGTTTCCGAGCGGGGCGCCGGTGAAATCGCCGAGCGATGTGACCGTGACCATCGGCGAAGGCTACCAAGACATTTGGGCGCCGTCAGCGACGCTGGGCACGCCGCCCACGTTTGGCGGGCCCCGCGCCCAGGCGCTGTCAGACGGTTTCTACGTGAACCGTGACACGGGCGGTGCGATCGCCTTCTCGGGCAAGAAGGGGGCGGCGCTTGGACTCGCCGAAGGCGACAGCTACCGGGCGCAGATGGAGACGGCTGCGGGAGCTCAGAGCCTGGGCGGACCCACCTCTGACGCGCCGCTGGTCGATCTCGACGCTGCGCCCGAGCTGGCGCGCTGGGTTGACGCCCAGGGCGTGTCGGCCGACGAAGATGGCGTGGCAACACTCATCGAACGGCTGCGCGCACGCGGCTATCTGAGCCACTCGCTCACGAGCGGCGAGGGCGAGGGGGAGTGGCTTGCCAGGCTCTCGAAGCAGTACGGCACCAAGTTCGAATCGAGTGCGGGCGGTCACTCGCTCGCACGCCTTGAAAACCTGTTTGCGCAGCTCAATCAGCAGCAGCGTGCCGCGGGCGAGAAACCCAAAGACGCGATGCTGGTCGCAGGTATTGGTGACGACGAGCAGTTCGCGACGGCCGCCGCCCTCGCAGCGCGTAGCCTCGGCTACGAGGCGCGGGTTGTGGTGGGCGTGCGTACAACAGGTGACGGCGTGCCCGGTGTGCCCGTGTGCGAGACCGAGTGCACGGGCGCCAACCTCGCGGCCTGGGTCGAGGTGCGCGGCTCGAGCGGCGAATGGGTCGCCTTCGACGCGACCCCGCAGCCAGAGCAGCGACCGCAGCGCCTCGAGGAGGGCGAGCAGCTGCCCGAGTACCCGACGACGCCAGAAGAGCGTGACGTGCAAGAGATCGACCCGCCCATTGGGTTGGGAGAGCAGGGTGAGGGCGGTTCGACCGACACCGACCCCGACGAGGCCGCTTGGCTCGGCCCCCTGTTGCGCGTCATTGGCCTGTCGCTCGCGACCGCCGCGCTCGTCGCGCTGCCGCTGCTCTTCTTGCCGCTCGCGAAACGGTTGCGTACGCGCCGCCGGCGCCGCGACGTGCATCCTGAGCTGCAGGCGCTGGGGGCCTGGGCTGAGATCGTTGATCGCGCCCGTGACACCGGCATTGATGTGCCGGATCACGCCACGCGCAGCGAGATCGCGAGCGTGTTGGCGACGCGGCCCGCGGTGTGGGCGGCGCTCGAAATCGACCGCGCCGTGTTTGCGCGCGAACAAGTCACCCCCCAGCATGTTGCAGTGCTGTGGGACGCCGTCGCGGCCGACCGTGACGAGCGGCGCCAGGGCCAGACGCTGTGGCAGCGTGTGCGGGCGGCGTATTCGCTACGCTCTTACGGAGTAGTGTTTGGACGCCGCGTTGTGCGGGTCACGGAAAGCAGGGGCGAATGAGAACGGCAGGCGGGCAGCACGCCCACTATGAGCTCTCGAACGCGCAGAAAGTGGTGCTCGAGAGCGCCGCACACAGTCACGTCGGAATGGTGCGCACGGTAAACGAAGACAGCGTGCTCGCCGAGCGACCCGTCTTCTTCGTGTCAGACGGTATGGGCGGGCACGAGGCGGGCGATTTGGCGAGCCAGGCCGCTATCGGTGCTCTCCGCCCGCTCGCTGGCACCACCGCCAACCTCGTTCCCGCAGACGTTGACGCAGCAATCGAGGTTGCGCGCGCCAGAGTCCTCGCGATCGCCGAGCAGACGGAGCGCGGGGCGGGGTGCACGCTGACGGGCGTTGCTCTCGTGGAACACGAGGGCGAGCCCTGCTGGTACGTGGCCAACATTGGTGACTCGAGGGTCTACGAGCACACGGGTTCAACACTCACCCAGGTGACACGCGACCATTCGCTGCAGGCCGAACTGTATGCCGCAGGTAACGCGAACGCCGCGCAGGCACCGCGCAACGTAATCACCCGTGCGCTGGGGTCTGAAGACTCCAGGCACGATGCCTGGCTGATTCCGGTGACCACCGGGGCGCGCCTGCTGCTGTGCTCTGACGGGCTCACCACCGAGCTTGACGACGAAGCGATTCGTGCGGTGCTCACCGTCGGTGGGCGACCCGAAGCGGTTGCAGACGAGCTTGTGCGGCTCGCGTGCCAGGCCGGCGGCCGCGACAACGTGAGCGTTGTGATCGTCGACACGGTAACCGGAAGCGATCCCAGCTCTACGGGTGAGGACGACCCGTTCGCGTCGACCTCTGACGACACGCTCGAAGTGACCAGGCCGGTGAGAGTATGAGCGCAGCCAACGAGAACGAGGCTCACGAGAACGAGGCCCTAGAGCGCACGGTGTTTGTGGGTGGGCCGGTTGATCCGGAGCAGACCGTGGTGCGGCCCGCGGGCGATGCAGCACCGTTGGCAGACCCCGAGCGCACGTTCGTGCTGTCGCCCGATGCGACGCGGGTGGTGCCTGACCGGCGAGGTGACCCGGTGCCCGAGCCCGAGCTTGCGCCGTTGCCCGCGCCAGACCCCAGCCAGGGGCTCACCGCGAAGCAGAACGACCAGCAGAGCGACCAGCGGAGTGGGCAACAGAGTGGGCGCGGTGGCATGCTGCGCCGAGCCGCCAGCTTCATGCCGCGGGTGTATGCCCCGCGGGCGGTCGCGCTGGCACAGGCACATGAGCTTGTGGCAGACCCCGAGGGCGGGGTGGCGGCGACGAATCCGCGGGCCGCATTGCCCTCGCTCGCACGCAGGGATAGCCGCGGCCGCATCGTGACGCTCGCGAGTTACGCGGCGGCGTTTGTAGTTACAGGTGTCGGGCTGTGGGTCGTGGCGACCCTCGCTTTTGGCGCTTAATCACACTTATGCGCTGCGATGCTGCGATATAGGCGCATTCGTGGCAGAGTTTATAGCGGCACATCGCGTGCCACAGTATTGAGAACGGAAACAGACACGTGGAACTTGACTCTAACCCGACCGAGCCCGGGTTGTACGATTTGATGCTGCCACTGCTTGTCAGCTCGGTTGTGAGCGTTGCGTTCTACGTCTGGTTTCTCTGGTCGTTGTCGAAACTGTTTCCGCTGCTGGGCGTCAAGGGCGCGTGGGGTTGGATACCCGTGTGGAACCAGTGGCAACTGATTCAGCGCGGTGGGTTGCCGGGCTGGCTGGTGCTGCTCGGGCTTGTGCCCGGGCTGGGCGGCCTGGTGGTGCTGGTCGTGACGATTATTGCGATCAACCGCATTAATGCCGAGTTTGGCAAGGGCGGCGGCATGACCGTGCTCGGAATCTTCTTGGCGCCGCTGTGGGCGATGCTGCTCACAAACCACATTCGAGACGGCCGTTACGGTGCGGCCGCCGCTTGGGCGCCGACGAGTGGTGCTGGTGCTGGTGCCGGCGCTGGCGCTGGTGCGCTTCAGGGATTGCCGTTTGCCAACGTGGCTCCGCAGGCTCCGCAGGCTCCGCAGGCTCCGCAGGTTTCGCCCGCGCAGCAACCGCTTCAGGCGCCGTTCGCTGCACCGGCAGAGTTTGCTGCGCATACTTCGGTTCAGCCGCAAACCACGACGGTTCAGCCGCAGCCGCAGCGCTCAGTATTTGCGCCTCCCGCTAACGGCGCCGACCAGCCGGTGCAAACCGAACAGCTCGCATCAAATCAGGTCCAGCAGCCAGCCCCGCCGATGCCGCCCGCGCAGCCGCAGTCGATGATGCCACAGCAGGTGCCGCCGGTGCCACAGCCGGGTGGTGCACAGGGCGTGGCCGCCCAGGATGCAGCCGCCCAGGACGTTGCCGCCCAGGGCGGCAACGGGTGGGGTTTCAGCAACACCACTGAGGGGGCTTACGAGCGATTGGCCGCAGAAGGAACGCAGGCCCCGGTGCCTGCACCGCTCGGTGGTCAGGTGCCGCAGCAGCCGTTCTCGTGGCCAGCGCCCCAGCTTGAGGAAGCGGCGCCGTCGATCTTCGACGCTCCGGCCGAAACAGCTATACCTGCTGTCGCACCTGCCGCTGCGCCGGTCGCTGCGCCGGTTGTTGCTGCGCCGGTTGCTGCTGATCCGGCCGCCGCTGTGCCGGTTGCCGCTGCGCCGGTTGCCGCCGAGCCGACTGTCCCCGAGCCGACGGTCGCTTTGCCTGTCGTCGCGAACCCGGTCAATGGCAACGATGACTTCGACGACGATAACACCGTTGTGGTGCGTCGTGAGACGCGGTGGGGTCTTGAGCTTCCTGACGGTGAGGTGCTCGAACTGTACGGACACGATGTTGTTGTTGGTCGTCGGCCCGAGCCGACAGGCGCGTACGAGGTCTTGAAGATCAATGACCCGACCCGCACCCTGTCGAAGTCGCATGTTCGTATGCGTCGTACTGGTGAAGCTTGGACGGTGGAAGATCTCCACTCGACCAATGGTGTGGCTCTGATCGATGAAACCGGTGCAACAGAGGCGCTTGAGGCTGGCCACGAACGTGGCGCCACCGAACGCATGCTGATTGGCACGCTCGAGGTGCAGCTCGTGCGAATCTCGTAAAGCTCACCACGAGTTACGCGAGTTTCATGCGGCGCCAAGAGTAGAGGCGTATGGTGAGTCTCAAGACGATATGTTTCGTCTGGGGCTCACCGCTGAGCCTGCTCTAGGGAGGCAAAGTATGAAGGTCATCAGCTATAACCTGCGTAAGAATCGCGCCGTGACAGAGATTGCGGCGCTCGCAGAGGATCATGAGACTGACGTTCTCTGTTTGCAGGAAGCTGAGGCCATTGCACTGCCGTCGCGTGTCGGGCACCTAGAGCTCGTGCATGCTACCGAGCGCAACCGCTTGGGGCTTGCCGTGTACGTGAGATCCGAGCGTTTTCACCCGCGCGTTGCACGCACGTTTGAGCTGAAGAAGTCGCTGCATGACCGTATCCTGTCGCCGGCGCATGAACGGTTGTTGGGTGTGCGTCTGCTCGACCGAGAGGCTGAGCGAGACTTTGTTGTTGCTTCGTTTCACGCGGCTCCGTTGACCTCGCTGAACTCGCACAGGCGGCACCAAATTCACACCGCTCTCGATGGCCTTCGCAGTCTCGGGCCGGGGCTTCCTGCCTTGATGGTGGGTGACTACAACTACCCTGTTTTCAAGGGCCGCCTCGATACCGAGATGCGTGACAACGGGTATGAGCTGAACCTCAGCGATAAGCGCACCTACACTCGCTATCGCATGTTTCGGGGTCACTTCGATTTCGCAACTTCGTCGGGCATCGACGTGCACAGCGTGCGTACGCTCGATCGGGGCTTGTCAGATCACCTGCCCATCTTGGTTGAAGCGAAGCTGCGCCAGCACGCAGAAACGACCTTTGTCGCGGCCTAGAACGGCTGTTCTTTGGGGACGCTGCGGGCGGCCCTGCGCTCGTATTCTGCGCGGAGCTCGGTGCCGCAGTCGCGGTCGCAGAACTCGGGGTAGTTGCAGCCGCAGGTGAGGGCGTGCTTCTCGAGGGCGGTGAGCCGGTCGCGTACCGTGAACCCGCTGTGCCAGGCTCTGCAGTCAGTGGCTTCGCTGCTGCGAGCCTCATCGCCCGTGCCTGCGTCATTGCTGTCGGTGCTGTCGGTGCTGTCGGTGTCGTCGGCAGTCACGAACCTCACCTCGCGCTTGGGGCCTGTGGCTGTGCCTGCCGGGGTGGTCTCTGCTGGTTTTGGGCGGTCTGCTTCCGTACTCGCTTGGCGCCACCACAAAAACTCGCTGAACTCCTGCTCCACCGCTGGCGCCTCGTCCCACGGGTCGGGCCCAAGATCGTCGGCCTGCCCGTTCTCACAGTCGCCGTAAGGGTCGATGTCGGGGCCAGTGTCGGGGCGGGGGTAGCGGCGGCCCGCGAGCCGGTCCGTGTGTACCCGACCGGTCGGGCTCTTCCACGTCACCGTGCCCGTGCGGTCTTGCACGGGCCGCCAATCCGTGCCGTGTTTTAAGGAATGGTGCGCTTTGCACAGCAGTTGTAAATTAGTTGTGGTGGTGGGGCCGCCGTGTTCCCACGCGATCGTGTGGTCCATGTCGCTGGTTTGGGGGAGCCGGGTGCAGCCCGGAAACCTGCACCTGCGGTCTCTCGCCCACAACAGGTTGCGCATCGCTCTCGTCGGTTTATAGCGGTCGACGCGCAGCACGTTACCGTACTCGTCTTCGTCCACGCGTGAGACGTTGCGGGAGAGGGCAAGCATGTCGTGCGCGATCTGCGAAGCGATCGGCCCGTACCCCACGAGTTCACACACCTGCCGCGGGGATGCGGCGCTGGTGTCGGTGGTGAGGTCTGCTGTGGCCGGGATCGAGGCGATGGGCACCATCACCTGCACGTGCGCGAAGAACCCACTGGGTACCTGCGCTGCTTTGCTGCCATCGTTCACATCAAGATCGGTGTACGGGTTACCGTTGAGGAGCAGCTCAGCGAGGGTGTCGGCGCGCACCTCGTCGAGGGTGCGCGCCGGTGTCACCTGATCGGCCAGGCTCGGCGCCGGCTCTGCCGCCTGGCCCGCCTGGCTGGCCTCGCCCGTCTGGCCTGCGTGCTCGGCCTGGCCGATGTGCTCGCCTTGCCCGGGCTGGGTGGCGGGTGCCTCTTGCGCCGCCTGCTCAGCCGCTTGGGGGGCAGCAGCCCGCGCGGCTGCTTCGCGCGCGGCGGCCTCGCGGGCGGCGTCTTCACGTGCGGCGGCCTGCCGTTCAGCCTCGACCGTGACGACTTCGACGGTCCAGGTTTGTTTCGCGATGCGCTGCACCCGGTCTTTGATCGCGTACGCGATCTCGGCCGGCAGGTAGGCGTACAGCTCGGCCATTCCGTCTTCACGGTCGACCACTTCAATGCGGCGCCGCTTGCGGGCGGCCGCGTGCCGCTCGTCAAGTGACACTTCAGCGTATTCCTCGGCGAGCCGCTTCGCGATGGGTTGCAACCGGGTCGGGGTTTCTTCGATCGCGTACTTCAGCACGGCCGCTTCGTACTTCGCGTGCCGCACGGCAGATCCCTCGCCTGATCCGATGATCGTGCCCGCGTCACAGATCACGCGCACGTGCGCCAACCCGACAAGCCCCGCCCCGAGCACTTCACTCGTGGCGACATAGCGGGTGGCGAGGGTGTGGGCGAGGTCGAGTTCACGTTCGACCGCGTGTTCACTCACGTGTAGCGCGGCCGCGAGTTCTGCCCGGAGGCAACGCAGCCCGAGCTGGGCGGGGGAGCGGTCATGTGACGCGACCGTGACGAGGCGGGCGTATTCGTCCATGCGGTCGCGGTCGATGCGCCGTTGCATGCGCGTGAGTTCTTCGACATAGGTGACGGCCTCGTTCGTGGTGCGGCCGTCACGACGCCGTTCGCGCTGTTCTTTGCGGGGCTTCTTCTGCCCCTTACCGCAGCCAGCGCCGCCAGCACTGCGGCCCGCCCCGGCCCCTTCCCCGCGCGATGCGCGAGGAGTAGGGCCCGGGGCGTGAGCGGTCATGATACAAACACGCTCCAGCGGCCGGTGACTCGCCCCAGCTCCCGGCACGCACTGTGTGCCGGGAGTTGGGGCGAGGTGGTGGGAGTCATGTATCTATTATCTCATGAATCGTACAAATATTCGGGAAATGTTATCCACAGATTCGAACGTAGAGACCCCGAAAAGAGGGCCTGTGGACGAAGATAAATCACCGAGGTGGGCGGCCCCAGGTCACCCAGTTGGGCGGCGCGAGACCCTGAGCGAGTCCCGATCCGAGTCCCGATCCGACGCCCGATCCGATAGCTGCAATGACCTAACTACATGGATCGACCTTTACACACACGGGTTCGTCGGTTCTCATGTGTCTAAAGGTCGATCTGTAGTTAAAGGTCGATCTAGGGATCAAAGCTGCCCGAACACCGGCCTCGGCCTCACCGGTCTCGGCTATAGCGACCTAAGGCAGCACGTTGCGATCAGCCGCACTAGCACCAACCGCACCCACAACGAGCATCGATCCGGTCTTGGTGAATTCGCGGTCGATCTCATCAGCGGACTTGCCGCGTGATGTGAGGAGGCTCACTACGATCGCCGCAATGAGCGCCGCGACGAAGGCAGGGAGCAGCTCGTAGAGTCCGGTGCCCAGTGCTTTCCACACGAACACCATCACCGAGCCGACAACCATGCCGGCGAGCGCTCCCCAGTTCGTGAGTCGGCGCCAGAAGAGGCTGAGCAACACGAGCGGGCCAAACGCGGCACCAAACCCGGCCCAGGCAAACCCGACAAGTCCCAGAATGCTGTCGTTCGGCGTAATGGCAAGGATCGCCGCGATTAGCGCGATGACGAGCACGCCGCCGCGCCCCAACAGTACGAGGTGCTTCTCGCTGGGGGCGGGCTTCTTCATAACGCGGTAGAGATCTTCGACGAGCGCCGAAGAGCACACGATGAGCTGACTCGACAGCGTACTCATGATGGCGGCGAGCACGGCCGCGAGTACGAGGCCAGCGATGAGCGGATGCAATAGCACCTGCGCCATCAGCAGTACAACCGTCTCAGGGTCTGAAGGAGCGCCGCCGTTCTTCGCGAAGTAGGCGATGCCGACCATGCCTGAACCGATTGCGCCGATAAGCGAGATGCCCATCCAGCTCATGCCAATACGGCGGGCAGCCTTCGCTTCGCCCGGGTTGCGCAGGGCCATAAAGCGCACCGCAATGTGGGGCTGACCAAAGTACCCAAGCCCCCATGCGAGCCCCGAGACGATCACGAGTGCGACCGCGCCAGCGGTGAGCTCAGGCCCGCCAAAGAGCGACAGGTTGGCTGCGCCGACGGTTTCAACGAGCGATACGGTTTCGCCCCAGCCGCCGATCTGCATGATGCCTACCACCGGCACGAGGATGAGCGCGACGAACATCATGATGCCCTGGGCGACGTCGGTGAGCGAAGCCCCTAGAAAGCCACCAAACAGCGTGTATGAGAGGGTTACGACAGTCACGAGGATCATGCCGACGAGGTACTCGCCGCCAAAAGCGCTCTCGAAAAACTTGCCACCCGCGACCATGCCAGACGAGGCATATAGTGTGAAAAACACAAGAATCACTATGCTCGCAATTGAGCGCAGCATGTGCGTGCGATCCTTCACGCGGTTCTCGAAAAAGCTTGGTAGCGTGATCGAGTTTTGTGCTACCTCAGTGTATGCGCGTAGTCGGGGCGCCACGAGACGCCAGTTTAGGTAGGCGCCAATAAAGAGGCCCACCGCGATCCAGCCCTCGATGAGCCCGGTCGCGTAGATCGCGCCGGGTAGACCCATGATGAGCCAGCCCGACATATCTGAGGCGCCCGCACTCAGCGCGGCCACCCACGGGGGTAAGTTGCGACCGCCGAGCATGTAATCCTCGTGGTCTTTGGTTTTACGAAAGGCGCTGTAGCCGATCGCGATCATGCCCGCGAAATATACCGCTAGGGCAATGTATAGAAATATCTGGTCGGACAACGCTGACCTCCAGGTGTTACGGCCTCACCTAGATGAGGCCTTCAGTTAGCCGGTTCGGGGTACCGAATCGGTGTGCCGTGATCGACACGGCTTGCTCCCGCAGGTAGGGGAGAAGCGTGACGCGGCCGGCAGTGACGGTCTCTCCACTGTAGACCGCAACATCGGGCTTGCCTCGGGTGGCGGTGAAGATTTCAGCGGCGGCGGCCTCACGGGAGGAACCCGCGACGAGCCTAATACGCGCGCCAGCGTGCGGTCCTGTCGCCGCGGCGAGCATTGCGCAGCGCGCGCGCCAAGCCGCCGCAGGTTCAACCACGACGCCGCTGTCGACGTTGTCGACGCTGCCGCCGGCGCCGCCGTCACGGCGTGCCGCGGTGAGCGCGCGCGTAAGCCAGGACGGCAGGGGTTGCTCGCTGCTCACTGTCACCTTGCCGCCCGCGGCGAGGGCCGCTGCCAGCTCGCGCACGACGCGCGCGAGTGGCGCATCTGCCGACACCCGCACGGTCACGGGGACGGGCAGGTAGCGCAGCACGTTGCGCTCGACGCCCAGCGCCGACACGTCGCGGGCGACGCCAAACTCGCCCTCCCAGGCCGTCGCGTCGCTCGCGAGCGCCCGCTCAAGCCACGCGATGTCGGCTGCATCGAGCAGGCTCGCGCTGCGGGCTGCGGCCAGCAGCGGTCGTGCAGGTGCGAGGGTCTGCACCAGAGGAGCCCCAGTGTCTGTCACGGTGTTCGCGGTGCTCGCGGCGGCCTCGGCTGAAGAATCGGCGTCAGCCCAGTCAACGAGCCCCATCAGGTAGCTCGGACCACCCGCCTTGCTGCCCGCGCCGATGGCCGACTTCTTCCAGCCGCCAAATGGTTGGCGGCGCACGATCGCGCCCGTGATGCCGCGGTTGACATAAAGGTTGCCCGCTTCGATGCGCTCGAGCCACTGCCCAATCTCGCCGCGGTCGAGCGAGTGCAGCCCGCTCGTGAGGCCGTAGTCAATATCGTTCACGGTATCGATCGCCTCGTCCAAAGTGGCAGCCGTCATGACACCAAGAATTGGTCCAAAGTATTCGGTGAGGTGGTACTCAGAACCGCGCTTGACGCCTGCGCGCACGCCCGGGCTCCACAGCCGCGTTTCGCCAGCAGAGCGCTCTACGGCAGATGCAGAAAGGGGGCTATCGCTCACAAACGGCGCGGGCTTCACGACCCACGTCTCGCCCGGCGCGAGCGTCGTGAGGCCACGCTTCAGCTTGCCCGTAGGGGCGGCAATGACCGGCCCCATCTGCGTGGAGAGATGCTCGGGGGTGCCTACCTGTAGCGAGCGCACCGCGTCGAGTAACTGATCGTGAAACCGGCGCGACGTGGCGACCGATCCCACGAGAATCACGAGTGAAGCGGCCGAGCACTTCTGGCCGGCGTGGCCAAAGGCCGACTGGGCGACGTCGCGCGCGGCAAGGTCGAGGTCTGCCGTGGGGGTGACGATGATGGCGTTTTTGCCGCTCGTCTCGGCGAACAGCGGAAGGTCGTGGCGAAGCGCGCGAAACGCTGCCGTGGTTTCGTAGCCGCCCGTGAGAATGACGCGGCCCACGCGCGGGTCGGAGACGAGCTGTGATCCGAGCTCGCGTTTGGGAAACTGCACGAGCTGCAGCACGTCGCGTGAGATGCCAGCCTCATCGAAGGCCTGCCAAATCGCTTCGACCATCACGGCGCCCGAGCGGGCGGCCTGGGTGGCGGGTTTCAAGATCACGGCGGCCCCCGAGGCGAGGCCCGCGCAGGTGCCGCCCGCCGGAATCGCGACGGGAAAGTTCCACGGCGGAATCACGGCGATCAGCTGCTGTGGCGTGTGCGTTGCGCCGCTGACCGCTTCGAGTTCGCGCCCGAGCGTCGCGTAGTAGTGCGCAAAATCGATGGCCTCGCTCACCTCGGGGTCGCCCTGATCGAGCGTCTTGCCGCACTCTGACCCCATCACCTCGAGCAGCTCGCCACGGCGCGCACCCATCAGCTCGCCTGCGCGGTGCAGCACGCTCGCGCGGCCGTCGGCGCCCAGTTCGCGCCACGCCTGCGACGCGGCGACGCCCCGCTCGATCGCGGCTTCAAGCGCCGCCTCAGATTCGACGCGCGCGTTCGCTACGGCCTGCATGCCCAGCTGCGAGGTTGCCATGCGCCCGGCGATCTCGCGCCCCCACGCGCGGTTCGCTGGCAGGTCGGGGTCGGTGTCTGGGGTGTTGACAAAAAGCGTGGCCGGATCCGGAGCGCGATCTTGCGTGCGATCGGCTTCGCGCTCTGCAGCGCGATCTTGCGTGCGATTGGGCCGCGGCGTCTGAAGCGCCGCGTCGCTGCCGTCGCCCGTAATCGCTTCGAGATCGGCGAGGGAGGCGCGAAAGCGGGCCTCTTCGCGCGCAAACAGCGCCTCGTTGTCGCCCATCTCGAAGACGGCCGACATGAAGTTCTCGTGGCTCGCGCCCTCCTCGAGGCGCCTGATGAGGTAGGCGATCGCGACGTCGAACTCGCCGGGGTGCACGACGGGTGTGTAGAGCAGCAGGTGCCCCACCTCGCGGCGCACCGCTTCGGCCTGGCCGGTCGCCATGCCCAGCAGCATCTCGAACTCGATGCCGTCGGTCGTGCCGCGGGTCTTGGCGAGCAGCCAAGCGAGCGCGACGTCGAAGAGGTTGTGGCCGGCGATGCCGAGCCGCACGTTCTTGATGCGGGCGGGGTGCAGCGCATAGTCAAGCACGGCCTTGTAGCTCGTGTCGCTGGCCTGCTTCGAGTCCCAGGTGGCGGCGGGCCAGCCGTGCACGGCGGCCTGCACGAGTTCCATGGGCAGGTTGGCGCCCTTCACGAGCCGCACCTTGATGGGGGCGCCGCCCTTTGCAACTCGCGCGGCCGACCACTCTTGTAGGTGCATCATCGCGCCGAGCGCGTCGGGTAGGTACGCCTGCAGCACGATGCCTGCGGCGAGCTCTGTGAACTCGGGGCGGCCCAGAATGCGTGTGAAGACGGCGAGGGTCAGATCGAGATCCTTGTACTCCTCCATGTCGAGGTTGATGAACTTGTGCGGCGTCGACTGAGCGGCCTGCCGAAACAGCGGCACGAGGTGCTGTTCGATCTTGTCGATGGCCTCGTCAAACGCCCAGTGATTGTGCGGGGCGACGGTCGATGACACCTTGATCGAAACATAGTCGACGTCGGGGCGGGCGAGCAGCTTCTCGGTGCCGTCGATGCGGCGCTCGGCCTCGCGCTCGCCGAGAATCGCCTCGCCCAACAGGTTGATGTTGAGGTGTACGCCGTCGCGCTTGATCTTCTTGATGGCCGGGCCGAGCTTTGAGTCGGTGGCGTCGACGATCAGATGGCTCACCATCTCACGCAGCACGCGGCGCGCAATGGGCACGACCACGCGCGGCAGCGGCTTCGCGAACACGCCTCCCGCCTGAATCGCGGCGCGCATCGGCGCGGGTAGAAAAGCGGGGGTGAGCGGGACAAGCTCGCCCAGGTGTTTGCCCGCGACGCTCAGGTCTTCGGGGCGCACCACACCGTCAACGAACCCAACGGTAAAGTCGAGCCCGTTGGGGTCTTTCAACACGCCGGCGAGCCTGGTCGCTGCCGGGTCGGCCGGGTAGTCAGCGGCCTCTGCGAGCCAGCGGCGGGTGAGTGCAACGGCCTCGTCGGCGAGGTCTTGGGGGCGAGTCATAGTTCCAGTGTGCGCCGCCAAAAGCATCACGTAAAGCAATGCTTTGTGTAGGTTATTCATTAGCAAAACTAATTATGATGGGTTGGGTGGGTGCCACCGCTGGCCTTGCCCCGACCGCAACCTCAGCCGCCAAGCGCTGCCCCGACAGAAACGAGATGCGACGTGCTCGAGATGAAACGACTGCACCTGCTGTGGGAGCTATCGGTGCGCGGCACGATCGCCCGCGTCGCCGAGGCGCTCAATTTCACTCCGTCAGCCGTGTCGCAGCAGCTCGCGCAGCTCGAACGCGAGGCGGGTGTGCCGCTGTTGCGGCGGATCGGCCGCACCCTCGAGCTCACGCCCGCCGCGCAGCGCCTCGTCGTCGAGACCGAGGGACTGCTCGCGGGGCTCGAGCGCGCAGAAGCGGGGCTGCGGCGCAGCCGCGACGAGGTAGCGGGCACCGTGCGCGTCGCGGTGTTTCAGACCGCGATGCTCGCGCTCATGCCCACCGTGCTCGCGAGGCTTGGGCGAACGCACCCGGCGCTGCGGGTCGAGATGACGCAGTACGAGCCGGCCGAGGCGCTGTGGGAGACGCGGGCGCGCAGCTTTGACCTGGTGGTGGCCGAGCACTATCCGGGCCACTCGGCGCCGCACCTGGCGGGGCTCGATCGGGTGACGCTCATGACCGACACGGTGTCGCTGTGCGTGGCAGCAGGCCCCTCGGACGAGCCCGGTGCCCCGCCGCTCGTCACGTCGCTGGCCGACGTCGCGCACATGCCGTGGGTGATGGAGCAGCGCGGCGCGGCCTCGCGTCACTACGCCGAGGAGCGGTGCCGCAGAGCCGGCTTCGAGCCCGATGTGCGGTTCGAGACCGCCGACCTGCAGGCCCACGTGCGGCTCGTTGAGACCGGCAACGCGGTCGCGCTGCTGCCCGGGCTCGTGCATGTGGGCGCCACAGGAAGACTGCGGCGCGTGACGCTCGATCCGGATCCGCAGCGCACGATCTTCACGGCCGCTCGCGCTTCGGGCAGCGAGGATCCGGCGCTTGCAGCCGTGCGCAGTGCGCTGCATGCCGAGGCGGCGAGGCTTGAGCGGGGCATGGCGGAGCCTGGAGTCACGAGACTGCATCGAAACGACGAGTATGCATGAAAAGTACGTATTTATCGCACCGACTCGTCGTTTCGATACTGACTCGTCGCTTGCGCTAGATCACGCGGGCGTCGAGAAACGCTGGGATCTCGGCGACCGACCCCAGCACCGCGGTGAAGGGCTGGCCGTCGAATGCCGCGCGCTCGAGCTTGCCGGTGAGCACGCCGAGCGTGACAGCGGCGCCCGAGGCAGCGCCGGCCTGTACGTCGACGACGGTGTCGCCCGCGACGAGCACCTGGGCGACGTCGGCGGTGCCGGTGGCCTCCATGACGCGGTGAATCATGAAGGGGGCGGGGCGGCCCGCGGGCACCTCGTCGCCGCAGCTGAGCGCGTCCACACGGGTGACGCCGGGCTCACCTGCGGCGGCGGGTTCACTCGCGGGGGTTGCGGCCCCGACCACCCAGCCGAGCTGCGCGAGGATCCCCTCGGCGACGTCGCGTGAGAACCCTGTGGTGAGGGCGACCTTGATGCCGCGCTGCTGCAGCAGCGCGATCGTCTCGGGTACCCCGTCGATGGGCTGCGGCGGGGTGGCGGTGTAGAGCTCGTCCAGGATCTCTTGGAACCTCGCGTAGGCCGCGTCGACCACCGAGGCGGGTTCGGGGGAGCCGCCGCCCAAGCGAATCAGGGCGGTGATGGCGGCACGCTTCTCGGCGCCCATCCACGTCTGCAGGTCGGCGGGGGCGACCGCTACACCGGTCTCGGTGACGGCCTGTTCGAGCGCGCGGTAGACAGCGCCGCCGTCGTTGATGGTGGTGCCGGCCATGTCGAATGCGGCGAGGGTGATCATATTGCTCCTAAAAACAGTGTGGGTGATTCGGTGAAATTACAAGAACTACAAGAACTGCGTCTGTTCGAAAGCCTGGCGGGCGAGGGGTGTGCGATGCTCGGCGCTGTTCTCGATGACGAAACTCGTCATGGTGGGCAGGTAGCGGTCGTCGGCGGTCTCAATGACGGACCCCGTGGCACCGTACGACAGTCGGCGCACACGCATGAGCGGTGCACCGTGGTCGACGTGCAGCTGCTCGGCTTCGAGCGGGTGGGCAGGGATCGCGTCGATGACGTGTTTGGCGCGCACCGGCACGACACCCGCGCGGGCAAGGGTTTGGTAGATGCTGCCGCCGTCGAGGTCTGCGCCCAACAGGTACCGGCCCACCGCAAACGGAAACAGTGACCGCTCGAGCATGGCGGGCTTGTCGGCGAGTAGTCGCAGTCGAATCACCTCGACGACGGGGTCATCGGGGGCGATGCGCAGCTCGCGCGCCTGCTCTTCAGTCGCGGGGAGCTTCACGCGTTCGAGCACCTTCTGCCCGGGCCGCAGCCCGAGTTCGCGCGCCCACTCGGTGAACGACATGAACGTGTCGAACGACTGGTGCGGTGCAGTGCGGTGTACGCGGGGCGGGGCGCCCCGGCCTCCCACGATCATGCCCTCGGCGCGCAGCGCGGCGAGCGCCTGCCGTACTGGGCCGCGTGAGGTGCCGAACTCAGCGATGAGTGACTTCTCGCTCGGCACCTTCTCGCCGGCGCACCACTCGCCCGTGCGAATACGGCGCAGCATCTCGTCGTACAGCTGGGCGTGCAGCGTAAAAGGCGTGGTCATGCGGCCAGACTACAAGTTGTCATGACTACTTTTGGGGCCCGTACGGTAGCGAAATGGTGAACACGTGATGACAAAAAGTTGCGCAAAAATGACGTCGATGAACGGTCAAAGAACACCGCCGTGAGAAGTTGTCATGACTACTTTCGGGGCCGCATGATCGAAACATGACCTCCTCACACACCCCGCTGCACGTCGTTATCGTCGGCGCCGGCATCGTCGGCTTGGGCCACGCTGTCGCCGCCCTCGACGCCGGATACCGCGTCACCGTGCTCGAGCAAGACGCCCAGGCCGTCACCGCCAGCGTGCGCAACTTCGGCCATGTGTGCGCCTCGGTGCAGGCCGGCGAGCTGGGCGAACTGGCACGCGCCTCGCTGCCCATCTGGGAGTCGCTCATTACGCGGGCCGGGGCCGAGGGTAGGCGATCCGGCACGATCGCGGTCGCCCGCACCGCGGCCGAAGAAGCGGTGCTCACTGAGCTCGCGGCAGGGCTCGAAACAGAGGGCTCCGCGGCAGCAAGCTCCGGATCAGCGCAGCCCCTCACCGGCCAAGCGGTGGCCGCGCAGTTGCGGTTGCCCAGCAGCGCGACGCCGCGCGCAGGGCTCTTCTTGCCGGGCGATCTGACCGCGAACCCGCGCACCGCCGTCGCCCAGATCGCGGCGTGGGTGGGGGCGCACGAGCGTGGCGAGGTGCGCTTTGGCGAGACCGTATACGGTGCCGCGACCGGCGAGGTGTTCACGAGCCGGGGCCGCATCACCTGCGACCGGGTCGTGGTCGCGGCGGGGCACCTCGTCGGCAGGCTGTTTCCCGAGGTTGCCGCGGCGGGCGAGGTGCGCGAGTGCGCGCTGCAGATGGCCCGCGTGCGCGCCCCGCGTGACATGGGTCTTGGCCCCGCCGTGCTCACCGGCACGTCGATGCTGCGCTACGGCGCATTCGCGGGCGAGGCGCAGGCCGCGCTGCGCGCAGAGCTTGAGCGCGAGCGCCCCGAGCTCATCGAGATCGACGCGAACGTGATGCTCACCCAGCAGGCTGACGGCACACTGCTCGTGGGCGACTCGCACGTCTCGCACGACTCGGCCCCGCCATTTCTCGACGAACGCTGGAGCGACATCTTGCTCGCAGAGGCCGCCGCGCTGCTCGGAACCGAGCGGCTCGAGGTGCTCGAACGCTGGCAGGGCGTGTACGCGACGAGCACCAAGCAGCAGCTGCTTGTCGCCGAGCCCACGCCCGGTGTGCACGTCGTGAGCGTCACCACCGGCACCGGCATGACCGTAGGCCTCGGCCTCGGCGCCCGCACCGTCGCGGGCTTCGCCCACGCACTTACCCACTAACCAACCCGCTTCACATCCACACACACCAAGGAGAATCGTGAAGAAGAACCTGATTCGCGCAGCCGCTTCGGTTGCCTTCGTAGGACTCGGCCTGGGCCTCGTCTCGTGCTCGAGCGGCCCATCAGAAGACGCGGCGAACGCGGCGAGCGCAACCTGCCCGAACGGCGAGATTCGCTTCGGCATTCTGCCCTACGAAGACCCCGAGCGCCTCGAGCCCGCGTACCAGGTGCTCGCAGAGGCGCTGTCAGAAAAGCTCGACTGCCCCGTTGAGGTGATGATCACCGAGGACTACGCGGCCGAGGTACTCGCGATGGAGAACGATTCGCTCGAGATCGCCCAGTTTGGCCCGCTCGGCTTCGTGTTCGCAAGCGAGCGCGCAGACGCCACCCCGCTCGCCTCATTCGGTGACGCCGAGGGGCAGCCCACCACCTACACGGGCGGCATCTGGGTGCCCAAGGATTCACCCGTCAAGACGCTCGACGACCTCAAAGGTAAGACCCTCGCGCTCGGCAGCCCAGGATCCACCTCGGGCGACGCGCTGCCCATGTCGGCGATCATCGACGCGGGCCTCGAAGACGAGGTGACGGCCGACTACTCGGGCGGTCACCCCGAGGCGCTGCTCGCGCTCGTCAACGGCACCGTCGACGCCGCGCAGATCAACTCGCAGACCCTCGCAACGGCCGAGGCCGAAGGCACCTTCGACGCGTCGCAGTACCGCCAGGTGTGGGAGTCGGCCGAGATTCCCAACGACCCGATCACGGTGCGCGGCAACATGCCGCAGGAGTTCAAGGACGCAGTCTCAGAGGCGCTGCTGAGCCTCGACGCGGCCGACGTCGAAGCCGTCAGCGGCTTCCTCGGTGTCGACCCCGCCGGCCCGCTGATCCCCGTCACCACCGAGACCTACCAGCCGCTCTTCGATCTCGCACAGACGATGGGCCTCACCGAGGAAGACGTCTAAACCGATGACCACCATCACCGCGCAAGACACCGCCGCGCAAGACACCGCCGTGACCGTCGAACCCGCATCGCCCCCCGCTGCGAACCAGCAGGGCGAGGTGCTGCTCGACGTGCGCGCCATCTCGAAGAGCTTTGGTGACCGCGTCGTGCTGCAAGACATGAGCATGCGGGTGCACGCTGGCGAAGTGGTCGCCTTTCTCGGAGCCAACGGCTCGGGTAAGTCGACCACGTTGCGCGCGGTGAACGGCCTCATCGAGGCCGACTCAGGCGATGTCACCATCGCCGGGGTCAAGCTAAACGAGGCGAGCGCTGCGCGGCGGGCTGAGGCCCGCCGCACGGCCGCCACCGTGTTTCAGAAGATTCACCTGGTGCAGCGCCGCTCGGTGCTCGCCAACGTGTGCGCGGGAGGCTTCTCGCGGCTCCCCGCGTGGCGCTCGATCCCGCCCCTGTTTGGGCAGGAGCTGAAGGAAGAAGCGATGGCGTGCCTCGAGCGCGTGGGGCTCGCGAGCCGCGCCCACGACCGCGCCGGCAGCCTATCGGGCGGCCAACAGCAGCGCGTCGCGATCGCGCGGGCGCTGTGCCAGCGGCCGCGCATGATCCTCGCCGACGAGCCCGTCTCGGCGCTCGACCCGAAGGCCGCAGACGACGTGATGCAGCTGCTGCACGACCTCGCGAGCCAGGAGGGGCTGGGGGTCGCCGCGGTGCTGCACCAGCCGCACCTCGCCCGCGCCTACGCCGACCGCGTGATCGGCCTGCGCGACGGCCACCTCGTATTCGACGCCGCCACCGCCGAGATCGACGACGCACAGCTCGCGTCGCTCTACGTCTAGCTTTCCATCGCCCGCCGCGCGCTGCTCTCTCGTCATTCTGCGCGAGCGTAGCGAGTCGCAGAACCCACACTCTTAAGGAACATCGTGACCAACACCCTCGTGCGCGATAGCGCCCACACCCCGGCGTCAGCGTCCAAGGCGACCGCCCGGGCGACCGCCGCCCGCACTCTGCCGGTGCCGCGCGACCCGCGGGTGCCGTACCGCGCGGGCTCGTGGGCCGTGATCATCACCGTGCTCGTCGTGCTGCACCTGGTCGCGTTTAACGCCACCGACTTTAAGCCCGAGAAGCTCGTAACGGGCGCGACGGGCATGGCCAACTTCTTGTCTGAGGCGTTTCCGCCCGACCTCTCGAGCGAGGTCGTCGTCAAGGGGCTCGAGGGGGCGCTTACGACACTGTGGATCGGCCTGCTCGGCACGACCGTGTCGGTCCCGTTCGCGCTGCTGCTCGCGGTGTTCGGCGCACGCACAACCGCGCCCAATACGTTCGTGTACCAGATCGCACGCGGCATCCTCTCGTTCTTCCGTGCTGTGCCAGACATCGTGTTCGCCCTCATCTTCG
Source organism: Leucobacter faecis (assembly GCF_054456635.2). Lineage (NCBI taxonomy): Bacteria > Bacillati > Actinomycetota > Actinomycetes > Micrococcales > Microbacteriaceae > Leucobacter > Leucobacter faecis. The sequence continues at coordinate 48,701 of NZ_JBTJEP020000018.1, read as the reverse complement.
TCACCGCCGTGGGCCTCGGCCCGTTCGCCGGTGTGCTGGCGCTCATCTGCCACAACACCGGAGTGATGGGCAAGCTGTGGTCGGAGGCCATGGAAGACATTGATCCGGGGCCTGAGCAGGCGCTTCGCACCGCGGGCGCCTCACGCTGGCAGGTCGTCGCGAACGCGACGATCCCGAGCGTGCTGCCGCAGCTCACCGGCCTGCTGCTCTACCGCTTCGACGTGAACGTGCGTTCGTCGCTCGTGCTCGGGCTCGTGGGCGCCGGCGGCATCGGCCTGCTCATCAACAAGGCGATCAAGACCTTCCAGTTCGATGAGATGCTCACCTACCTGATCATCATTCTGATCGTGATCGTGGCGGTCGATCTCGCTTCGGCCTGGATCCGCAAGAAACTGCAGTAGCGCACTCGATCTTGCGTGCGGCGTCGCCCGCATGATCCGCTCTGATCTCGCCAGAGGCATCGATCCAGCGTCAAGCATCAGAAATCTCGAATTGTTGATGCTTTTCGCGAGAAAGGTGCTTGACGCTCGATCCGGATCGGTGCCTGAAGCGCGAAGCAGCCCGCGGCCCGCAGGCCAAGCAGCCCGCAGTACCCGCAACCGCAACACCTACTAAGTCGATGTGACCATGCCGAAGGGCGCGGTCACATCGACTTTGGTGTTTGCGCACAAAATCTTCACCTCCGATACACCTTCGTTGTTCTTTGAGACAGAAAGAAAAAACATGCACCTCACTCCCTCCCGTCGCACGCAGCGCTGCCTCACGGTTGCGCTTGCGGGCGGTGCCCTCCTCGCCCTCACGAGCGGCCTCGCCATCGCGCCCGCGGTCGCGATCGATACACCCGCAGTAGCGGCGCCTGCAGTTGAAGCGCCCGCAGTTGAGGCGCTTGCGCCTGAAGCGCCCGCAGTAGAGGCGCCGGCTGCGGCGGCAGCGGCTGACGCCGCCGCGGCCCCCGCGCTCATCAGCGAATCGTTCGACACCGCGACCGCGACCGGCGCGCCCGCCGGCTGGTCTGTTGAACACCAGAACATCGACGGCATGAAGCCCGAGTGGGGCGGCTGGACCTTCCACACCACTGACGAGGTGACGAGCACGTTTGGTGCAACGGGAGACCGCGGCTCGTTCGCCCGCGGCACCGGCAAGTTTGCGGTGGTGCAGTCAGACACTAACCGGCCCACGACCGGCCGTTTTAGCTCCACACTGTGGTCGCCCGAGGTGGCGCTCGCCGCAGGTGCGAGCGCGGGCACGGGCGCAGGCGCGAGCGCAGGCGGCGCCGTCGTAGTGCAGTTCGACACGCACTACAAGCAGGGGCAGGCGCCGCAGAAGGCCGCGCTCGTCGCCAAGTTTGACGGCGGGGCGCCCGTCGTCGTCGCTGACTACAGCGCGCAGCAGCTCAACCAGGCAATGTCGCACAGCATCGATGTGCCCGCCGGTGCACAGAAGGTGCAGATCGGGTGGCAGTACCTCGAGAGCAGCAACAACTGGTTCTGGATGATCGACAACGTGCAGGTCGCCCAGGGCGCCCCCGCCGATGTGACCCCCAAGATCACTTCGCTCGTGAAGCCCGTGGTGGCGCCCGGCAAGGCGACCACTGTGCAGCTCGCGGGGCTGCGCCCCGGCCAGCAGCCCGAGGCCGTGCTCGGCGCGGGTGATGCCGCCGTGCAGGTGGCAGGTATTCCCGCCGCTGCCGCCGACGGCACAGTCGCCTTTGACGTGGCGATTGCGGCCACGCAGGCGCAGGCGACGCTGCCGCTCACGATCACCGGGGCGGGCATCACTCCCGTGGAGCTTACGGTGACGGTGCTGGACGAGATCGGCGAGCAGGCACAGACGACCGAGCCGCAGGTGTGGTGGGACGGGTTCGACGGCACCGTCGACAACTGGAAGGCCGAGGGCGACTGGCAGTTCATCACCCGCCAGCAGGTGATTGACACGTACGGGCTCGACCGGCGTCACACGTTCACCCGCGCCTCGGGCGTGATCGCGGTGGCAGAAACCGCGGGCGCGGCTTTTACCGGCACGCTCTCCTCGAAGCCCGTCGCGGTGACCGCTGGTGACGAGCTCGAGCTGCGCTACGACAGCCACTTCAGGGTGCGCGGCGACGGCGCCCACGCCGGCACGGTGACGCTCACGTTCGACTCTGGTGAAACCGTCGAACTGCGCGCCCAGTCGGCAGAAGAAGAATCGGCGCAGCCACGCCTGCCGTTCACTGTGCCCGCGGGGGCGGGGAAGGTGACGGTCGCGTTTGGGTACGACGCGCCCGCGGGCGCCGGATCGTGGATGCTCGACGACGTGCAGATCGTGCAGCCGCTCGGGGCCCTCGCAGAAGACGCCGCACCAGAGGCGATTGTTGACGTGTTTAGCGACGTGCAGGGGGCGAACGCCAAACTGCAAAACCAGGTGATGCCCGGGTTTAAGAAACTCGAGGGCGGCCGCGCCGACGTCGTAATCTCGAACGGTGACCTCACGAGCAATGGCACGCCCGCGCAGTACGACAGCTACCTGAAGGCGTTTAGCGCGGGCGGCGGGGGCGACTACGCAACCAGCATCTCGACGATTGGCAACCACGAGTTCTACGGCTACGACGGATCGGCCACCTACATTGAGCGGTTTCTCGAGAAGACGGGCATGAAGGGTCTGGGCGTCGAAGGCTCAACGTCTGACAACAAGGGGCTGTGGGGTGAGGTGGTCGTCGACGACAAGCTGCCCGTGTTGTGGATCGGAAGTGAGCGCCACGAGTACAAGGGCGGATCGGGCCCGTTTGTTGAGATTTGGGATGAACAGTACAACTGGCTGCGCGACCGTCTCGACCACTACCGCGACAGCAACACCCCGGTGCTGCTGAGCATGCACCACGTGTTCGAGAACTCGGTCTCGGGCTCGTACGCAAACCTGTACAAGCGCGAGTTTGGCAACGACCAGGAGCGTATGGAGCGCCTCATCGCCGCCTACCCCAATGTCACGGTGATGAGCTCGCACACGCACTGGAACCCCAAGCTGCACGACTGGAGCGTCGAGCAGCGCTTCGACCCCACCACGAGCCAGGCCCCTACGGTCATCAACACGGCCGCAGTCACCACGCAGTACGGCCCGAGCGGCGACTGGGGTGAGACGGGCGTGGGCGGCGCTGACCCCGCCGGCATGCGCATCTCGCTCTACGAAGACCGCCTGCGCGCGACCGTGTACGGGTTTAACGGGCAGGCCGAGCCGACCGAGATTAAGCACGTCGACATCGCACTTCCGGTAGAAAAGGTGGAGCCCGAGAAGCCCACTGACCCTGAGAAGCCGACTGACCCCGAGAAGCCGGGTAAGCCCGCAGTCACGTTCAGCGACATCACGAAGTCGTCGAAGTTCTATCGCGAGATCATGTGGATGGCCGAGTCGGGTCTGTCGACCGGCAACAAGACGACCGATGCCGCAGGCAACACGGTGTTCGAGTACCGGCCGAAGAGCCCGGTAACGCGCGAGGCGATGGCAGCGTTCCTGTACCGACTCGAAGCGCCGAAGGGGTACGAAGCGCCCGAGGTATCGCCGTTCGTCGACGTGAAGCCTGGTGACAAGTTCTACAAGCAGATCGCGTGGATGCACGACGAAGGCCTGTCGACCGGGTTCAAGCAGAAGTCGGGCAAGCCGACCTTTGGTGCGAAGCAGAGCATTACCCGCGAGGCGATGGCGGCGTTCTTGTTCCGCAAGGATGCGCCCGAGGGGTACAAGGAGCCCAAGGTGTCACCGTTCGCTGATGTGAAGAAGAACGACAAGTTCTACAAGCAGATCGCGTGGATGCACGAAGCGGGCATCTCGACTGGCACCAAGCAGCCGGTGGGCAAGGCGAAGTACGAGTCGAAGGGTGACGTCACACGCGAGGCGATGGCCGCGTTCTTGTACCGCGCCGAGCGCTAGCCTGAGCACTGACCGCGGCAGCTAGCGCGCCGCAGACGCATCCTCCGCAGGCGCAGTCTCCGCCGCTGGCTCAGGTGAAGCCTTGGCGCCCCCGCCGTGCCCTCGGGCACAGCGCACGGCGGGGCCGTCGGCGTGCTCGGGGGAGTACGAGTTGAAGCGGTGCAGGCTTTCGCCCAGCTCCATGAGCGCCGCGTCGTCCCACTGTGCAAACCGCAGGTGGTAGTCGTGGGCAGCGCGGGCGCGCAGCTTTTCGATCGTCTCGCGGGCCTTGTCGGTCGCCGTGATGAGCGTGACGCGACGGTCTTCTGCCGCAGGCTCAGACGCAACGAGGCCCAGGTCGCGCAGCTTCGAGATTTGACGGCTGACCATGGCTTTGTCGATATCGAGCAGCTGACTTAAGCCCGTCACCGTGACGGGGCCCTTGCGCAGCACCACCTGCAACACCATGATGCCCGAGCCGCGCAGGTCGGGGTGCGTCTCTTCGGCGAAGCGTGCCCAGCGCGTGCGCACGAACGCAAACACCTCAGAAAACTCGGCGATGATCTGCGAAATCTGCTCACTGCGCTCGGGGGTGAGTTCGTGAGTGCTGTCGGTCATCGCCCGCTCACCGCCGCGAGCTGCCCGGTCTCGGGATCGTGCGGGCCCGTGTTCGAACGAGGCACGGCGTGACTGGGCACGGCATGATCCGGATCACCGGCAGCGCCCGTGCCCACAGCGCCCGTGCCCACAGCGCCCGAGCCCACAGCAGCAGAGTCGGCAGTAACAGTGCCGGCAGAGTCAGCCTCGGCCGCGGCGCGCAGCTCAGCGAGCTTTTGCGCGTTGCTCTTGGTGCTCAGCGGAATGTTCGGCAGAAACGCGATCGCGAGGATCGCGAGAATCGCGACGGGGGAGGCGGCGAGAAACACGTTGCCGATGCCGTGGCCGTAGGCGGTTTCCATGATGATGCGAATGGGCTCGGGTAGCTCAGACAGCTTGGGGATCGCGCTTGTCGCAAGGTCGCCCGCGCCCGCGAGCAGCTTGGGATCGAGCGTCTTCATGCCGTCCTTGATGTAGGTGACAACGAGGTTGCCCAAGAGCGCGCCCATGGCGCTCATGCCGGCCGTGCCGCCGATCGTGCGAAAGAAGGTGACGGCCGAGGTTGAAGCACCCATCTGGGTGGGGTCGACCGTGTTCTGTACGACGAGCACGAGGTTTTGCATGCACAGACCCACGCCCACGCCCAGCACAAACATCGAGACGCCCACGTACCAGAAGTTGGTGTCGAACCGCAGCTGACCCATCATTAGGAGGCCAGCCAGCAGAATGAAGGAGCCCGCGACCATGTAGCGCTTCCACTTGCCGGTGCGCGTGATGATCTGGCCGACGAGGGTCGAAGCGATGAGCACGCCCGCCATCATGGGAATGGTCAAAAGGCCCGACTCGGTGGGTGTCTTGCCGCGCGCGAGCTGCATGTACTGGCCGAGAAACACCGAGGTGCCAAACATGGCGAGGCCCACCGCGAGCGACGCGATCACCGCGAGGGTGAAGGTGCGGCTCTTGAACAGCGAGAGCGGAATCAGCGGCTCGCTGGTCTTGAGCTCGACAAGCACCGCGGCCACGAGCAGCAGCACGCCGCCGCCCACCATGGCGAGGGTCTCCCACGACCACCAGTCGAAGTTGGTGCCGCCGAGGGTCACCCAGATCAGCAGACTCGAGAAGCCCGCCGAGATGAGGATGGCGCCCCAGTAGTCGATTTTGATCTTGCGCTTGACGGTGTGCAGGTGCAGCGTGCGCTGCAGCACGATGATCGCGGCGAGGGCGATGGGGACTGCGACGTAGAAGTTCCAGCGCCAGCCGATCGCGTCGGTGATCCAACCGCCCAAGAGCGGCCCGCCCACGGTCGAAACGGCCATGATCGCGCCCATGATGCCCATATACTTACCGCGCTCGCGCGGGCTAATGATCTCGGCGAGCACAATCTGGCCGAGGGCGCCTAGGCCACCGGCTCCGAGGCCCTGCAGCACACGAAATCCAATGAGCCAGCCCGGATCGCCGGCCGTGCCCGCGAGGGCCGAGCCCACGGTGAAGAGCACGAGCGAGATCTGCAGCAGGGCTTTCTTGCTGGTGAGGTCTGCGAGTTTGCCCCAGATGGGGGTCGAGACGGCCGAGGCGAGCATGGTCGCGGTGACGACCCAGGTGAAGGCTGCCTGGTCGCCGCCCAGGTCGGCGAGGATCACGGGCATCGAGGTGCCAACGACGGTCATCGACAGCATCGAGACGGCCATTGACAGGAAGAGCCCTGTGAGGGCGAGGTTTTTCGCGCGGCCCTCGAGGAGGCCGTCGGCGGGAAGGGTGGTGGTGCGACTCATGTGCGGCGCGGAGTCCTTACTGCAAAGTAGACAGAAATATCGTTGATGAAAGTCAACTGTATTGCGATCGTTGATCTTTGTCAACTAAGTGCGGCGGTGTGCTGTTGCACCGCCCTCGTTAGGATGTGAAACATGCAGTGGTGGATGTCGACGTCGGGGTTGCAGCTCGAATTGCTAGCCCTGTCGTTTGTGCTGTGCGCGCTCATTGGCATCGAGCGGCAGTACCGCCAGAAAGCGGCGGGGTTTCGCACGCACGTGCTCGTGGGCACGGGGTCTACTGCGTTCACCCTGGTCTCGGCGTTTGGGTTTGGGCCGGTGCTCGGCACCGACGTTACGCTGGATCCGTCGCGCATCGCCGCACAGATCGTTACGGGCATCGGCTTCTTGGGTGCGGGAGTGATCTTTACGCGGCGTAACGTGGTGCGCGGGCTTACGACCGCCGCCACGATCTGGGTGGCGGCCGCGGTGGGTATGGCGGCGGGCGCCGGTATGGTGTCGCTCGCGATTGGGCTCACGGGGGTGCACCTGCTCACCCTGCTCGTCGTGGGCCCGCTCGCGGGGCTCCTGCCCAACCGTGATTCGAACCGTGTGGTGCGCATCGTCTACGTTGACGGCGCGGGCGTGCTGCGAGACGTGTTATCTGAGGCGACAGCGACGGGCTTCGCCACGTTTATTCTTGCCAACCGTAGGCGCGAGGGCACCGACCTTGTTGAACTTGAGGTGCGGTTTAAGGGGCGGTCGCCGCTCAACAAGCTGCTGCCGTCGCTGCACGACATCGCGGGGGTGAAATCGATCGAGGTGCGCCGCGACAGCGACGACGATGATGAGGACGAGGCAGGTCCGTAGCGGCGCTACCCGCTCGCGAGCGCTGGTCTGGTGGCGACGGCGCGCAGTGCTGCAATCTGCAAGCCCTCTTGTACGCGTGATGCGTGCCCGTCTGCGAGCTCATACTTGAGCATCTTGATCGGTGGCACCGACACGAGTGAGTCGAGGCGACCCGTCATGCTCGCAAAAACCGGCTCGCCGAGTAGGGCGAGGTAACCATCGAGTATGACGCGGCCGGGGTTGATGACGGCGGTGATCGCTTCGACACCAATTGAAAGCCAGTGGCCGGCCTCTTTGAGTACTTCGAGTGTTTGTTTGTCGCGTCGATCGCGTGCGGTGATGAGATCTGCGAGCATGTCGGGCCCTCGGCGTGACAGCTCAGAAGCGGGTACCGACCCGCCAAACAGGCGTTGGTGCAGCCGAGCCAGGCCGATCTTGGTTTCCAGGCAGCCGGTTCGCCCGCACCAGCACAGCTCGCCCTGCGGGTCGACGACGAGCTGACCAAACTCGCCCGCGAGCCCGGCCGTGCCGCGAAAAACAGAGTGGTCGTAGACGCCGCCACTCAGAGCGTAGCGGCCCCCAAAATACGCGACGGGATGCTGGGTGGGCCCTGTCGCCCAGTCGGAATGCTCGTGCAGTTGTGCGAGCATCGAATAGTTGGTGTCACGGTCGGCGCTGAGCGCAGCCTCGGGGTGTATGCCGGGCCCCGCGGTAGCGGCGTACGAGCGCAGGGCGGCGCCAACTTCGAGGTCGTGCCAGCTGTTCATCGTGGCGCGTGTCACGCGCCCCGTCTCGTGGTTTACTGCGCCGGGAATGGCGAGTTCGATTGCAATGACCTGTCGGCCTCCTGCGGCGGCATAGTCTGCGGCCCAAGAGACGATGTGCGCAAGCTGCGCGAGGTAGTGCTCGGGCGCGCATTCTGGGTCGATGGCAAAGCGGCGCTCGGCGGCGAGCTCGAGGTCGAGAAAACTGATCGTGGCCCACACCTCGTGTCGGTCGAGCACGAGCCCCATGAGTAGCCACCGCTCTTGTGACAGCGCGAGCGGCTTGGTGGGTCTGCCGCGTTGGGCGAGCTGCACTGGCTCCATCTCAATCACCAGTTGGCGTGCCTGCAGTTCTTCGGCGAGCTTGGTGAGGCTTGAGGCACGCAGCCCGGTGTGGTGCTCGATCGCCTCGCGGGTGCTGACTGGTTGCGCCACGAGCGCGTCGAGCACCTGGGCGAGGTTGTGTTCGCGCAGGTCAGTGAGCGAGCGGCCGAGCGGTCTGGCGCTCGTGAGGGGAGTGCTTCGCGTCATGGTGCTGCTTCCTTGCGCTCTGGGGTGAAATTCTGCGTTGTGATCAGGCTACTTTATAAATGTTACCCATTTATTACGAAGCGTGTAGTATATTGATCCACGTCGGGCGCAGGTCAGTCCCGGCGACACGAACTGATGACGAGGAGGTCACAGTGACAACGAACTTTGGTGCGGCTCAGGGGGAGCCTACGCAGGGCATTCGCATTGTCACGCTCGGCACCGCGGGCGGGCCACAGTGGTGGCGGCAGACGGCGCCGGGCGAGATTCGCGCTGGCATCAGCACCGCCGTAATCGTGGGCGACGACGTCTACCTCGTCGATGCCGGGTACGGGGCCGCCGTGCAGCTCGCACGGGCGGGATACAGCCTGGGCCAGGTGCGCGCGGTGTTCGTCACCCATCTGCACTCGGACCACACGGTCGACCTGCCAGCGATCATGCTGTTTAGCCTCTATGAGGCGGCCGCCTCGCCGCACCTGCCCATTCCCGTGATTGGCCCGGCGCCGCATCCTGGCATGGCCAACAAGGGCGGCCTGCCGCGTGGCGGCCTGCCGCGTGGCGGCACCGCGGGGCTCATGCGCGGCATCGAAGCGGCCTTCGCCGACGACCTCTTTGACCGCATGGAGTACGGCCTGCGCCAGGGGCTCGACGCGGTCTGGCAAGCACGCGAAATCGCGCCCGCCGCTCACGAGGTCTACCGCGACGAGCACGTCGCGGTGACCGCTGCGAGCGTCGATCACGGCAGCATGCAGCCCGCCTACGCGTTTCGCTTTGATACCAGCGCCGGATCAGTCACCATCTCAGGAGACACGGCACCGTGCGAGGCGCTCACTGACCTCGCTCGTGGTACTGACCTGCTGCTGCACGAGGCGATCGACGATGAGTGGCTCACCGCGGCATACCCGCCTGACGCCGAGGCGACTGACGTGCAGCGCGCTTCGCTGGCACACCACCGTGAATCGCACACCACCACGGCTGACGCGTGCCGCATGGCCGACGAGGCCGGGGCGGCCCGACTGGTTCTGCACCACCTGGTGCCGGGCAACACACCCGCAGAGGTCTGGCGCCAACAAGCGACCAGGCACAGCGGCAGCGTAGAGGTCGCAGCCGACCTGGGCGTCTACCACGTGCCCGGCTAACGGGCCCCATTCTCACAACGTTACTCACCACCTCACTGATACTTAAGGACACTCTCATGGCTCACTCCACTCGCACAGTCGGGCGCAACGTCGCGTCTGTCGGCGCTGCCGGCTTAGCTTTCGCACTCGCCCTCACGGGCTGCACCACCTCGGGCGGCAGCTCGGGCGGCGACGCCTCACAGATTCGGTCGGTCTTCGCCGCCGACCCGCACAGCTTTTTGCCGTGGGAGGCCAGCGCAGTAGACGATTACCTGGCCGCCAGCCTCATGTATCAGCCACTCGTCTTCAAAGACGATGGCAACGAGTTCATTCCCGGCCTCGCGACCGAGTGGGACGTGACGCCAGAACAAGCAACCTTCACTATTCGCGAGGGCGCGGTGTGCGGCGACGGCACAGAGATCACTCCGACGATCGTTGCTGATTCACTCAACCAGTTCGCTGAGCACTCGGCCACGTTTGCTTCGACAACGTTTGGGGCGGGCACTCCGACCATCACCGCCGACGACGCGGCGCACACCGTCACCGTCGACCTCGCGCAGCCCTGGACTGACGTGCTCTCGGGCCTCGCGCTGCCCGCATCGGGCATCGTGTGCCCCGCAGGCCTCGCCGACACCGACGGCACCGCCGCGGGCACCGTTGACGCCGCGGTCACCGGGCCCTATACGCTCGCCAAGAAGCAGGCTGGCGTGCAGTACGAGTTCGCGTTGCGCGATGACTATGACATGTGGCCCGCGTACAAGAAACCGCTCGAGGGTACGCCAGCGCAAGAGCTGCTGTTCTCGGTCAACTCAGAGGGCAGCGGTATCACCAACGAGCTACTCACCGGCACAATGGACGTGGCGATTGTGCGCGGCAAAGACATGATGCGGCTTGAAGAGGCAAAGAACGTCAACACCGAGCGCATTCCCGCCGCAAACCTGTTCTTGCTGTTCAACGAGCGCGAGGGCCACCCCTTTGCAGACGAAGCGAAGCGTCGAGCGGTGGCGCAGGCGATGAATCGCGAGGCGTTCAACCAGGCGACGAACGGTGGACTGGGGGAGCTCGCAGCATCGTTCGCGCTGCCCGCTGTGCCCTGCTACAACCAAGATGATGCGCTGCTGATCCCAGAAGACCAGGCGGCAGCGGCCACCGCCCTCGACGGTGTGAAGGTGCGCGTGCTCGGCTCACAGGCTTTTGGGCCGAACGGTGCGGCCAACACCTACGTGGCAGAAGCTCTGCGCGCGGCGGGCGCAGACGTGAGCCTCGAAAACGTTGACAACGCCACCTGGGCGGCCAACGGCATGCAGAAGCCCGAGAGCTGGGACCTGATCGTGTTCGCGAACGTGAACGCGGCCGCCACCATGTGGGGCGTGATGTCACTGTTCGTGGGCGCCCCGACCGAGGACGGCGGTGCGAACTGGACGGGCAACGCCGACGACGCTCGCCAGGCACTCGTGAACGAGGCGATGCAGGAGGCTGACCCCGAGAAGCGCTGCGCAATCTACGCCGACGCCCAGAAGGGGCTCATTGAAGAGGCCAGGGTAGTGCCGCTGAGCACCATGGCCTCCATGGTGGGCACACGCGAGGGCTTCACGATGCGCTCGCCCAACAAGTCGCGCGCAGACATGACCATGCGCGTCACAAACTAGCGGCGCCTCGCGCCAGAACATGCAACGGAGCATCATGACACACGACACTGCACACGAGACTGCACTCGAGACCGCACCCGACACGCCCCTCGAGATTGCGCAGCTCACCGCACGCCTTGCCCGGCATTGCGCCGAACTCCAGCCCGGGCTTGCCCGACTGCGGCGCAGCCTGCACCAGATCCCCGAGATCGGGCTCGAGCTGCCCAAGACCCAGCAGCTGCTGCTCGACGAGCTCGCCGCTATGCCCGAGCTCGAGGTGAGCGTAGGCGAGCAGCTGTCATCCATCATCGTGGTGCTGCGCGGAGGCAACGCCGAACGCGCAGACGGCACCCGGCCCGCGGTGCTGCTGCGCGGGGACATGGACGCCCTGCCCGTGCACGAAGACACCGGCGAATCGTTTAGCTCGCGCATCGACGGTGCCATGCACGCCTGCGGGCACGACCTGCACATGGCCGCCCTGTTCGGAGCGGTGCAGTCGCTCTACCAAGAACGGGCCGCGCTGCGCAGCGACGTCGTGTTCATGTTTCAGCCCGGCGAAGAAGGCTTAGGCGGCGCGAAACTGATGATCGAAGAGGGCGTGCTCGACGCCGCCGGGCCTCGCGTGAGTGCGGCCTACGGCCTGCACGTGTTCTCGGCCAACATGGATCAGGGTGTGTTCTACCTGCGCCCCGGCACTCTCATGGCGAGCGCCAACACGGTCGACATCGAGTTTCGTGGCGCGGGTGGCCACGGATCCACCCCGCACAGCGCGAAGGATCCGATTCCCGCCGCCTGCGAGAGCGTCCTCGCGCTGCAAACTCTCGTGACCCGCGAGTTCGACATCTTCGACCCCGTGGTCATAAACGTCGGCGTGGTTGATGCGGGCACCGCTCCCAACGTGATCCCAGAACGCGCGAACTGCGGCGTCTCGGTGCGCAGCTACTCGCCTGCGGCGCGTGAGCGCGTGCTGCGCCGGATCGGCGAGGTTGCGCGCGGCATTGCTTCGGCGCACAACCTCGAGGTGAGCATTGCGGTCGACGAGGGGTACCCGGTCACGCGCAACAACGCGCACGAAACGGAGCGAGCCAAGCACGAGCTCACGGGCCTTTTCGGGGCCGAACGGGTCACTCAGATGCGCGACCCGCTGCCCGGTTCAGAAGACTTCTCGTTTGTGCTCGACGAAGTGCCCGGGTCCTTCCTGTTGCTCGGCACGGGCGCCCCCGGGTCGATCCCTCACGAGTCGCCGCTCAACCACTCACCGCACGCCGTGTTCGATGACTCCTACCTGGGCGACGCGGCCACGGCGCTCGCCGCGCTCGCCGCAACGTTTGACGCGGGTGTCGGGGCCGAACCAGATGCGAGGAGCCTGGATCATGTCTGAGCCCACCGCGGTCATCATGACCCAGGAGCGGGTGAAGCCGCAGCGCTCACGTGGTCGCAACCCCTGGGTATCGTTCACGCTGAGCCGGCTCGGGGGGCTGCTGCTCTCGTTCGTGGTGCTGCTGTTTGTCACGTTCCTCATCGTGCCGCTGCTGCCGGGTGATCCGGCCGTAAATATTGCGGGCGAGGGCGCGACGCCCGCGCAGATCGAACAGATTCGCAACGAACTGGGGCTCAACGAATCGTTCCTTACCCAGCTGCTGGCGTATGTGGGTGGGGTGCTGCGGTTCGATCTGGGCACCTCGTTTACGACGGGGGAGCCGGTCACCGCGATCATTGCGGCGCGGTTCCCGTTCACAGCCGAGATTGCCATTGTCGCGCTCGTGGGCATTCTCGTGATCGCGATTCCGCTCGGGCTGAGCGTGGCGGTTGCCACGCGGGGTGGTCGCAAGCACTGGCTCGACGTCGGTTTTAACGCCGTCACCGGTTTCTTCTACTCGATTCCGCAGTACGTGATGGGCACTCTGCTCATCGCGGTGTTCGCGATCGGTCTCGGGGTGCTGCCGGCGGCGGGCGCCGCCACACTGAGTGCTCTCGTGCTACCGATCGTCGCACTCATGATCCAGCCCATCTGTACGATCGGCCGCGTCGTGCGCCGCGAGGCGGCGGTCGTGCTCGACCAAGATTTCATTCGCACGGCGCGCGGCTGGCGACTCACCAAGCTGCGCACGAACCTGCGGTACGTGCTGCCCAACGTCGTGACGACGACGCTGACGCTCTCGGGTCTTATCCTTGCGGCGCAACTGGGCGGTGCCATCGTCATTGAGAACGTGTTCAGCTGGCCGGGCCTGGGCCAGGGCATCGTGACCGCGATCTTGACGCGCGACTACCCGACGATTCGCGGCATCATCCTCACGCTGGGGCTGCTCGCCACGCTCATCATCATCGTTGTCGATCTGGTGCTCGCCATGATCGACCCCCGCAACCTGGGAGGCGATTTCAATGCGTAAGTCTGCTTCACCCGCAAAACCCACTTCACCCGCAAATCTCACGGCGGTAGCCAAGTCTCGCGGCGCAAACATTGCGCTCTGGGCGGGCGGCGTGCTCTTCGGGCTGCTGCTGCTCGCCGCCGTGTTTGCGCCCATGTTCTTGTGGGCTGACGCGACGCAGCTGACACCCAACGCGACGCTGCCGCCGTCTGCCGAACACCTGCTCGGCACCGACGACTTTGGTCGCGATAACCTGGCCCGCGCGCTCGTCGCGTCACGGCTCACCCTCATCATGACCCTCGGCGCGACGCTCGTGAGCATTGGCGGCGGTGTGATCGTGGGCGTGGGCGTGTGGCTCATGCCGCGCAGGCCCCGCGAGGCGTGCCTGCGTGTCATCGATACGGCGGCGGCCTACCCGTCGCTCATCTTCGCACTCGTGGTCGCTGCGATTCTCACCGCGAGCGCGACCTCGGCGGTCTTCGCGATCGGTCTCGCCGGGATCCCCGCCTTTGCGCGGCTCATGTCAAACCTCGCCGCCGGCATCTCGGCCCGCGAGTATGTGACTACGGCACGGCTGCTTGGTGTGAGCCCGCTGCGTATTGCGGCCCGCCACATTCTGCCGAACATGGCGGAACCCCTGCTGATCCTGTCTGCGACCGTGTTTGCGCTGTCGCTCATCGACATCTCGGCGCTGTCGTTTGTGGGACTCGGCGTGCAAGCACCGCAGTTCGACTTCGGTAGCCTGCTCAATGATTCGCTCGACGCGATGTACGTGCAGCCGATTCAGGCCGTGGGCCCGTCGCTGCTGATCGTCGTCTCGGGCCTCGCCGCGATGCTCGTGGGCGATGCGCTCGCGGGGCGGGCGAACCCGCGCGGCCAGGTGCGCCCGGCGTCGGCGCCCGTCGCAACCGGGTCTGTCACGACCAGCGCAGACGGTGCAGCAGGTGCAGACGGCGCGCTCGTGTGCGTCGACGATCTGCGCGTGCGCACGACCGACGGCAAGGAGCTCGTCAAGGGGGTGTCGTTCGAAATCGCACCGGGCCAGGTCGTCGCGCTTGTGGGCGAATCCGGATCAGGGAAGTCACTCACGGCCATGTCAATCGCAGGGTTGCAGGCCGAAGGGCTCGAAATGCGCGCCAACGAGTTGTCGTTTGCGGGCATGAACATGCTCGGCAAGCAAAACCGTAGGCGTCTCGCCCGCGAGATGTCGATCATCTACCAAGATCCGGGCAGCACGTTTAACCCGGCGATGCGCATGGGCACGCAGCTCACCGAGGTGCTGCGATCGCACTACGGAATGCCGCGCGGTCGCGCGGGCGAGATGATCCGGCGCGCGCTTGGAGGCGTTGGCATCAGCGAGCCAGAGCGGCGCATGAAGCAGCGACCGCACGAATTTTCGGGCGGCATGCGGCAGCGTGCGATGATCGCGGCCGCGATGAGCACGAACGCGAAGCTGCTCGTCGCAGACGAGCCAACGACAGCGCTTGACGTGACGGTGCAGTTGCAGGTGCTGCGGCAGATTCGCCGCGCGCACCACGACGAGCAAATGGCGATGCTGTTTATCAGCCACGACCTCGGCGTTGTTGAAGCGGTGAGCGACGTCGTGCTGGTGATGCAGCAGGGCGAGATTATTGAGCGGCTCACCGCCGATCAGCTGCGCCGCGGCGACGTCACGCACCCCTACACCCGCAAGCTCCTTGCGGCCGTGCCCAAGCTCAGCGACGAGACGGTGGCCGCGATGCACCAACGAATGGATCAGTCATGAATGCAACCAGCAGCCGGCATGCCGAAGTTCGGGAAGCACCCGCCTTCGCGGCCCACAACATCGACATCAGTTTTGGTCACGTGCGCGTCATCGAGGGGCTCAGCCTCGAGATCGAGCGGGGCCGGGTGGTGGGCCTCGTAGGAGAGTCGGGTTCGGGTAAGTCAACGCTCGGCAAAGCCGTCGTGGGCATTAACCGAGTACAGCACGGCAGCATCGAAGTGTTTGGGCACGACATTCGTCGGGTCTCACGCCGCACCAGACGAGAGCTTGCGCGGGTGGTGCAGTACATTCCGCAAGACCCATACTCGTCGCTGAGCCCGCGCCGCACCATTATGCAGACGCTCGCTGAGGCACTCGATCCGGGCAGAGCGCGGGCCCGCGGCGAACACGAGCGCATCGTCGAAACGCTGTATGCGGTGGGGCTCGACGAGACGGTGCTGCCCAAGTACCCGCACCAGTTCTCGGGCGGGCAGCGGCAGCGCATTGCGATCGCGCGGGCCCTGTTGTTGAGGCCGCAGCTGATCATTGCCGACGAGATTACGAGCGCGCTTGACGTTTCGGTGCAGAGCGAGATCATCGAAATGCTGCACGAACTCAAACGCAGCATGGACCTCACGATGATCTTCATCAGCCACAGCCTCGCGGTCGTTGAAGGTCTCTGCGACGACGTAGTCGTGATGCAACGGGGCGCGATCGTAGAGTCTGGCCCCATCGAGCAGGTGTTTCGTGAGCCGCGCGAGGAGTACACCAGGCAGCTGCTCGCCTCGGTGCCGGGGGCGCCCGGGTTTACCCTCGACGCGGTGGCGGCGTAGCACGCGCGAAACTACGGCAGAATAGAACCCATGAGTCTGAACAGTGGCAGCATTCGGGTTGGCGTGATCGGTGGCGGGCAGCTTGCGCGCATGATGGTGCCGCCGGCGATTCACCTGGGGCTGCGCATCAGCGTGCTCGCCGAAACCGAGGGGTCGAGCGCCGAGCGCGCCGCAGACATGGTGGGCGACTACCGCGACCCCGAGACGGTGTACGCGTTCGCCGAGACTGTCGACGTGATCACCTTCGATCACGAGCACGTGCCGCAAGAGATTCTGGTCGAGCTTGAGGCGCGCGGCAAGCAGGTGCACCCGCGCCCGGGCTCCCTGCAGTTCGCACAAGACAAGATCGTGATGCGCAAGAAGCTGCAAGAGCTCGGCGTACCGATTCCTGAGTGGGCGGCCGTTTCGAACGAGGCCGAGCTGCAACAGTTCATCGATGCCAACGGCGGCCGCGCGGTCGTGAAGACGGCCCGCGGTGGCTACGACGGTAAGGGTGTGCGCGTAGTGTCGAGCGCGGGTGAAGTGAGCGACTGGTTCACGGCGCTCGCCGAAGACGCGCACGGCGGCCACCTGCTCGTCGAAGAGCTCGTCGACTTTACCCGCGAGCTGTCGCAGCTGGTGGCACGCCGCCCGAGCGGCGAGACCCGTACCTGGGCCGTGGTCGAGACGATTCAGAAGGACGGCGTGTGCGCCGAGGTGATCGCCCCCGCGCCCGTGCAGAACCCCGCGACACTCGATGAGGCGGCCCGCATCGGCGCTGTCGTCGCACAGGGAGTCGAGGTCACCGGAGTGCTCGCCGTCGAAATGTTCGAGACCCGTGATGGGCGCGTGCTCGTGAACGAGCTGGCGATGCGCCCGCACAACTCGGGCCACTTCTCGATCGAGGGCTCGGTCACGAGCCAGTTTGAGCAGCACCTGCGCGCGGTCACCGACCTGCCGCTGGGCGACACGGCGCTCACCGCCCCCGCGACCGTGATGGTCAACGTGCTGGGCGGCCCCGCCGAAGGCCCCATGCCGGTGCGCTACCAGGCGGTGCTCGCCGCGCACCCGCGCGCCAAGGTGCACAGCTACGACAAGCTGCCGCGGCCGGGCCGCAAGGTCGGGCACGTCACTGTCACGGGCGACAACCTCGACGAGGTGTTGGCCGAGGCGAGGTCCGCCGCCGCCGCGTTCGCGTAAGCGCGCGGGCGAGGGGCGCGATCCGGTTCACGATCGCGCCCGCACCGCGGATCGACCTAGAAACACAAATCGACCGTCACGCACAGATTTTCCGAGGATTCTCTGTGCGTGACGGCCGATCGCTAGCGTGACGGTCGATCGGAGTCGCGATGCACAGTTGGGAATCGATCTTGCAACGCTGCAAGCGAACTCTGTGATGCCGGTACGCGCGTAGCGTCATAGCAAGTTGCGAAGTTACCCATGTATCTCGGATATAAATCCTTTCCGCCGCTCAGTGCTAGCACCTTGCTCTTGTCGCTCGTAATCTTCGCCAGTCGATCACCGAAGTAGCGAGGCGCCCATTTAAACTCCTCGAAGTCAGGGTCGAACTTGTATGCGGTGATTCGCCCGATCAATGCACAAATCCAGTCCGCGCACTGCACCGTTTGATACAGGTGGCTTTCGACCTCCATTGGTGGCTCCAACAAACGGTTCGCGTTTCTGTGCGAGAACATGAACGATGCGGCGCCAGCGAACACTTCGAGGCGTTCCCTGTCGCCCTGCTTGTCGAGGATCATCATGAGGTTCTCATCCTCGGGGAGATCCCAATGGATGCGTTGAATCAGCTGTTTCATTGCGTGGTCATAGCGCTCGGCGTTTGTTTCAGGCACCTCATTGGGGCCGCCTCGTGGCTTTTCTTGGCCGTAGAACACGACCCTGGCGCCCAGCTCTTCAAGTTTGGTCAGGATGCGCCCGATGATGCGTCTGACCTCCTGATACTTTTCGACGTTTTGTGTCGTCAGGAGCGCTGAGCCCTTCTTCTCCCAGTGTTCAACACGCTTGCCTTTGGAAATGACCTTGGCGTCTATTTCCTCTTTGAGGCCCGACTCTTTGATATATCGGAAGACACCAGACAGCTCGCGCACTCTATCGACGGGCATGATGAATCCGCCGAGACCGAAGACAGGATGGGTCTTGTACGATGAGTCACCTCTGCTGACATACAAGCCGTTGTGACCAAACTCGTCGAAATAGCCGATGTACAAGCGCACCCCCAGGTACACGAAAGCCCGTGTGTTTAGCACGGGCCTCGGAAGTGGAGCGCTACTGCGCGTCCAAGACCAAGGATACAGGCTCATAGTCAATCCCTCAACGGGGTTCGGACCCGCGGATCGACCTAGAAACACAAATCGACCGTCACGCACAGAATTTCCGAGGATTCTCTGTGCGTGACGGCCGATCGCTAGCGTGACGGTCTAGTAGCCGCGGGCCGCGAGCGCCTGCAATACGGCCGGGTCTCCGGTCTGCGCGAGCCACTGACGCAAGTCGGGGTAGAGCGCCGGGTTCTGCGCGAGATACACGCGCGCCTCGGGGCGTTGCGCAAGATCAAACTGCTGCTGCGGGGTGAGCGCGGGGTTCATAGCGTAGGCGGCAAGCTCCGGATCAGCGGGCGCGGCACCCGGCATGCCCGGCACGCCAGCGGCGGGCGGCGCAAACTGGGGCGTCACTGCCGGTTGGGTTTGCTGTGGCTGGTTTGCGGCGTAGTACTCGCGCACAGGCTGCGGGGCGAACAACCCGTACAAGATGAAGGCCGCAGGAGCTGCGAACCCCACGAACGTTCGTGAAATTGAGAACCCGCCCGCCGCTGCGGCGCCGACGCCCGCCACCGCGGTCGCGATGATACCGAGTACGAGCAGGGCGCCGGCGAGGCTCGCGGCGAGCACTCGCGCGCCGGCAAAGTTAGCCACAAACTGTTGACGCAAAATGAGCGTGGTCACAATTGCGAGCAGAGTGCAGACGAGCAGCCCGACGCCGTAGCCCGTACCGAAGCCTTGGCTCTCGATGATAAAAAACACGTAGCCGATAGCGGCGACGCCCAGCGCGATGACCTGTGTCACGGGAGCGAACCGCATCGCCCCGTACCAGACGGCGATGGGCTGCTGCTGGCGCATGGCGTAGGGAAGTCCGGCGTGGCTGGCAACTCCAAGTAGGGCAGCGGTCAGCAGGGTCGCGTACCCAAATGACCCCCAGACCGACTCGAGCTGCCACTGTGACGCCAGCTGAGCGATCAAGGTGCCCACCACCATTGCGACACCAAACGCAAATGCGAGCAGCCGCGCAGTCTCGAATCGCCGAAGCATGAAGACGCAGAATGCAATCGGCGCGAGCGTAACCGGTAACTGTAGTAGCGAAGCGACGATCAGCATGCCCGCGGTCTGCGAAGACGAGATCGACACGGTGTTGATAAACGAGAGCACAACTCCGAGCAGAGTTGCGAGGCCCGCAAAAATGGTGAACCCGATGAGAAAGCCATAGCCGTGCTTCGCAGCTGTCGCCGAGAACGCCGGCGACAGTACTTCGTACCTGCGCGGCACGGCGGCGAGAATCGCACCGGTGAGGCCGATGGCTGCTGCGGCCCCCAACCCCACACCGCCGACCAGCCAGCCATCGCTCAAACGCAGCGCGTCAAGAACTACGTACGTGAGTATGAGCAGAGCATATGGGATGTTCAAGAGGGCGCGAGTGAGCGCGGCACGAGGAGCGGTGAAGGTGGGCCCAAACGCACCAAACCGTGCGAGATAGCCGATCGACAGCGACAGCAGTGAGAGCAGGGTGATGAGTAGCACTTCAACCCGCGTAGCGGCGACGTTTAGGTAGTCGCCGCTAAATCCGCCGTCGAAGCTCAGAGACCACGGCAGCGCCAGCGACACAAGCAGCAGCACAGCTGCACCGCCGTCGCGCACCCAGTCGCCGATCGGTGTGTTCGCGAAGGCGTTGGGAGTGGGCTGCGGCTGCGGCGCATACCCGGGCGCGAACTGCTGGGGCTGGTAGTCCGGCGTATGACCATAACCAGGCGCCGGTGCCTGCCCCGAGAACGGTGCCTGCCCTGGAAACGGTGCCTGCCCCGAGAACGGTGCCTGCGGGGGAGGCTGGTGTCCCTGCCACGGATTGCTCATGATCTCTTCCTCGTGCTTGCTCTGGCCGGTTAATGCTTGCTCATGGGTATTAGTAGCCAAGCTCTTCTTCGATGACGTCGGTGAGACGGCCATCTTCTGAGAGCTGGGCAACGCGCTCAGTGACGATCGACAGCGCGTCGGCATAGGTGGCGAGCGGGCTAATAAACCAGCCGCCGCCCTCTTTCACCGCGATCACGGCGATCTCGTCGAACCCGAATTCGCTCGCGAGCGGAATGTCGCTGAGGCACCCCGAGTCAACCGAGTCGCGCAGCTCCCACTCTTCGTAGTAGTAGCTGTCTGAATCGTCATAGGTCCATTCGCTTCTAAACTCGGCGCATTGACCCGTGATGGTGACGCCGTTAAACAGGTCGAAGCCGTGCTCGCGAGATTCGACGCCCACCTGCAGTTCTTCAATGGTGAGCCTCGCGCGGTCGCCGTTCACCTTGGCGCTGAACTGCTGCTCGTAGACCTCGAGACCACTCTCAGAAGGGTTGAATGGGTCGCCAGGAAACTGCCCGTAGATCGAAATCAAGCGACGCTCGGCGAGCGGCATGTACGGGGCGATGCCGGAAAAGCCGTCACCGATGAAGGCGCTGACGAGCTCCTCGGCCGCCTGCTCGGGCGAGGCAGAAGGCTTGGCCTCAATGATCTTGTTGCCCAAGCGGTAATCGCTGTTGCCTGCGTCTAAGTAGAAATAGTCGGCGATAGTCATGAGCGGACTCACGTACCAGCCGCCGGGCTCCTGTACACTCACGACACTCACACCCTCGAAGAGGCCGCCATAGTCGCGGGCGTCTCGCCTGATCTCGGCAAAGTCGAGCGTGTAGGGCAGGTCGAGCTCCTCGGCAATCTCGTACTCCAGGTCGCGCATCGATGAGCTCGTAGCGTCGGGGTCGTAAGCCCGGGTCAGCTGCGCCACGATGCGCCCCACCTCGCGGCTGTCGCCGTCGAACGTGATGGTGCCGTCGCTGAAGATGACGCGCTCGACGCCCTCGGCGATGACCTCGTTGCGGGTCTCAATGCCGTCGGCCGTGATAGTGATGGCGTTGCGCAGCTCGGCGAGCGAGTCGTTGACACTCGTGTCGGCGTCCTTGCTCGAGATCGCGGTGACACGCTTAAACGGTTCTTCGAACGGCGCAAACTCGCTCGGAGCGAGCGAACCGTACAGGGCGAGCAGGTCTTGGTTGGTGAGCCCGTGCAGCAGCTTCGTCGCGGCCGCTTCGGGCGACGACGAACCCCCGATCTTGCCCGCGACGAACCACCACGCGCCGCCACCGACCGCGAGGATCAGCGCCAGAACGCTGGCCAGCACAATGAGGAGCGTGCGCTTCGACCGCGGTTTGCCGGGGGAGCCCGGGCTGCCAGCACCGAACTGCTGCGCTGGCTGTGCGAACGGTTGGCCGGGGGCCTGGAACTGCTGCGTCGGCTGCGCGAACTGCTGGGTCGTGGCCTGCCCTGAGGGTTGACCGAGCGCCGCCGCGGGCGCCCCGTACTGCGCAAGCCAAGCCCGCAGCTCGGGGTAAGCGTTGGGGTGCGCGGCGATCTCGGCTGCGAGATCGGGCCGCTCACTCGCGATCTGGGCCAACCGCTCGGCAGTGGTGGCGGGCTGGGATAGCTCGACGCGGGGGTCAGTCATTAAAACTCCATCGAAATTAAGACGACGCGGGGCGTTCGAAGGTGATCGAGCGGCCGCCCAGGCTTAGCCCCTGGTCGGCGGTAAGCGCATACCGACTCAGCGCCTCGCAGGGCTGCATCTCATCGCTCGATCCCGCACCTGATGTTGAGGCCACCCCTGCGCCGGCGACGATCTCGGTGCCGTTGGTTGACTTCAGGTCGGTGATCCACAGCTGGTCGGCTTCGACTTCGATGAGCAGGTGGGTGCGCGAGAGCACGCGGTTCGGGTCCGACAGTGCAATGTACTGTGCGTCGTCGGGCCCGGAGCTGGGCTTGCGGCCGAGCACGTTTCGCGGTGCCAGCGGAAACTTCGTGCCGTCAATGTCGACCAGGTTCCAGTCGGTTGTTGAACGCGCGCGCGTCAGCACGACCGTCGCCTCGAACTCTTCGTCGGGGTCGTCGCTCTCGAAGTCGCTCAGGTCGACGGCCCGTGAGGGGGCTGCTGGCGGCTCCGGATCGGCCGCCTGCGGCGCCTCGGGCGTGACGACCGCGGCTGCCTGCGGTGCTGAAAAGATGGAGGGCTGCACGACAGTGGCTTGCGCGTCTTCGGCGGGTGGCTGCCACGGATTGCCGAAGGAGCTCGGGCTGGGAACTGCACCGCCGGGTGCGGGCGGGGCTGGCGGTGCTGCTGGCACGGGCGGCGCCGGAGGCGCAGGCGGTGCCGGCGGGAATCCCAGCGCGGGACCAGCGGGAGCAGCCGGAGCCGCCGGAGCTGGCGGAGCTGGCGGGAACCCCTGCATCGGTGTCGGGGGAGCCGCCGGGGCTGGCGGGGCGGGCGGCACCGCTGGGAACCCCTGTGCAGGTGCTGCTGGCACGGGCGGTGCCGGAGGCGCAGGCGGTGCCGGCGGAAATCCCTGTGCCGGCGGGAAGCCCTGTGCTGGCGGGAATCCCGGTGCCGGTGCAGACGGAGCGGGCGGCGCAGGCGGGAAGCCCTGAACGGGCGGCGCAGGGGGAAAGCCCTGTGCGGGCGGGAATCCCTGTGCTGGCGGGAATCCCTGGGCTGGCGGGAACCCCGGTGCGGGAGCTGGCGGCGCGGGTGGCGCAGCCGGGAACGGGGCGGGAGGCACTGATCCGGCGCCGAATTGGGGGGCGCCCTGAGCCGGGGGCACCGGAGGTACTGGCGGCACCGGAGGCGCAGGGGGAGCGGGGGGCAGCGGCGGCCCGCCGGGAATCGGTGGCAGCGGAACACCCTGGTCACCGAATTGCTGAGCGCCTGAACGATCGAATGCGGGATTGTCCCAGGGAGCGGGCTGCCTGGGGGGTAGATTCGCCATACTGTGCTCCGATTCTGTCGGCTATGTCGGTGCGCGCCAGCTGCGCCCGAAAGCTCTTAATACACTGAGCCTATTCTGGGTGACTCCTAAGCGGAAATTTCTTTCTTGCGTGGCGGTACGATTTAGGCATGAGTGAGACTGCTGCGCCCCTCGTTGGCGTGATCATGGGATCCGACTCCGACTACCGAGTCATGGCCGACGCCGTGGCGATGCTGCGCGAGTTTGGCGTCGCGCACGAGGTAGAAGTGGTGAGCGCCCACCGCACCCCCGACAAGATGGTCGACTACGCGCGCGGCGCGGCAGCCCGCGGGCTCAAAGTGATCATCGCTGGGGCGGGTGGCGCGGCGCACCTTCCCGGTATGGTCGCATCGATGACGACGCTGCCCGTGATCGGTGTACCGGTGCCGCTCGCGCTGCTTGATGGGATGGACTCGCTGCTGTCGATCGTGCAGATGCCCGGCGGGATTCCGGTAGCGACCGTGTCGATCGGTGGTGCGAAGAACGCGGGCATTCTCGCAGCACGCATTCTTGGCGCGAACGACCCGGTGCTTGCGGCAAAGCTCGCCGACTACGCGCAGGGCCTCACCGACATGGTTGCAGACAAGAACGACGCGCTTAAAGCTAAGGTCGCTGCCGAGTAATCGGAGGATCCAGTGTGGATCCTGCGACTCGCCCTGACGCTGTGGCGCCAGCGTGAAATACGCGAAAAAGCTTCGCTTCTTCGCCCGAGTATTTCACGCCCGCAGGATGACGTAGAAACCCGTCATTCTGCGGGAGCTTGCGACTCGCAGAATCCAGACACGGCGCACGTGAACTACAGGTTTGCGTGCGTCTCCCAGAGCTGCCACGCGGCCGACCCCCATGTGAAACCGCGGCTGCGGTCGATCGCCAGCACCGACAGTGTGTGCAGCAGCTCAACGTCGCGAAAGAGAGCGGCAAACTGCGCGGCAAACGCGGCCTGGTCGGTGGCTTCGATGGCGGCATCGAGCACGATCTCGGCGGTAGCCTCGTGGCCAGCGTGCAGCACGGGCAGCCCCGTCGCGAGCGCGGCAAGCAGGGTGTAGCCCGTGCCGGTGTACGCCTGCGGTTGCGCGAGCAGCGCCGCACCGTCGAGCACCGCGCCAATGTCGGCGAGCTCGCGCGCCCGCACCACGGTCACGCGGTGCTGCAGGTCGTCGGGCACCCGCACTGACGGTTCAGACGCGTCGCGTGTGCCGGGCAGCGGGTCGAGCCCCTCGAGCACCACGAGCGGCGGCAGCGAAGGGGTCACGCGCAGCGCCTCAAACACCCACTCGAGCCGGCCCAGTTCGCCCGGCATAGCCGTGGTGAGCGAATACAGCGCGGGCAGCCCCAGAGCTGCGCGGCGCTCGGCGGCGTCGGCGCCGGGCAAGAACGCGGTGGGCGGGGCCAGCTGCATCACCTGCACGGGCAGGTCGTGACCATACTTGCGCTGCAGCGCGCGGGCAGTGGCGTGCGTGTTCGTGATGAGCACGTCGGCGAGCTTTACTGCGCGGCGCACATAGCTGCGGTAGAGGCGCGCTTGCGAGCCGCCCATGAGCGACGGCGCCTCCCACGCGATGGCGTGCGGAATCGTCACCGAAGACTGCGACCCGTCATCTTCGCCGCGGGTGCGCAGCGGCAAAAGCGGGGTGAGCGAGTGCACAAACTCGCCGTCGAGCGGGCGAGCGGTCGTGCCGCTTTGCCACAGGAGCGGCAGCATGCCCGCACGAATAGGCAGGTGCTCGGTCTGAATCTTGGCAGATGACACGTCGAGCTCGGGCGAACCCTTCGCGATCAGAAAGCGTGCACTGCAGCTGCGCGGCGCGGTCGCCCCGATCGCCTTGATGAGGTCGTGGGCAGCGGCGCGCTGCACCTGCAACTCCCAGTCAGGAAATGGTTCGGCAATGAGCGTGAGTGATGCCAACTGTCCCCTCCGCTTTCTCGCCACCGCACACGTGTAGCCGGTGCCTGTACCCAGTCTACGGAACCCGCGGCGGTGAAACCTCCCGATTAGCCCCGTGTGTTACGTGAAGAGACACAACCGAGACATTCGTGTGCATATAACTGGCCTCTGAGCGGCCCGTCGGCTACGCGTTTCACGTGGCTGAATGTCGCGCCAAAGAGTGGCTGAGTGTCGCGCCAAAGAAACGCCCAGTAACCTAGGGGCTATGCGAGTCTTGCTAACCGGCGGTGCCGGCTACATCGGTACCCACACAGCACTGGTGCTGCTTGAGCGTGGCCACGAGGTCGTAGTGCTCGACGATTTCTCAAACAGCAGTGTCGAAGCGGTGCGGCGCGTCGAGGCGCTCACGGGCAAGACGATTCCCGTGCTCGAGGCCGACCTGTCTGACCGTTACGAGACGCGGGCACGGCTTACGGGCGTCGAGTTTGATGCGGTGATTCACTTCGCCGGTCTCAAGGCCGTCGGCGAGTCGGTCGCGCAGCCCACGCGCTACTACCGTGTCAACCTCGACTCGACGCTGGTGCTGCTCGACCTGATGCGCGAGCGCGGCGTCGACAAGCTCGTGTTCAGCTCGTCGGCCACGGTCTACGGCGACCCGGCCAGCTCGCCCATCGACGAGCAGGCCCCCGCGGGCGTGCAGCTCACCAACCCCTACGGCTGGTCGAAGTTTATGAACGAGCAGATTATTCGTGACACGCAGGCGGCGTGGCCCGAGCTCGGCGCGGTGCTGCTGCGCTACTTCAACCCGGTCGGGGCGCACCCGTCAGGCCGCATCGGCGAGCACCCCGCAGGGATTCCCAACAACCTGATGCCGTTCGTGGCGCAGGTTGCCGTGGGCAAGCGTGCCAAGCTCAGCGTGTTTGGCGACAGCTACCCGACGCCCGACGGCACAGGCGTGCGCGACTACATTCACGTGATGGATCTGGCCGAGGGGCACGTCGCCGCCCTCGAGAAGCTCGAGGCGGGCGTCAAAACCTACAACCTGGGCTCGGGGGTGGGATCGAGCGTGCTCGATGTGGTGCGCGCGTTTGAGGCCGCCGCGGGCCGCGAGGTGCCCTACGAAATCGTGCCCCCGCGCGCCGGTGACGTCGCTGAGGTGGTCGCTGATCCGGCACTCGCTAATGAAGAGCTTGAGTGGCACACGAGCCGCAGCCTTGCCGAGGCCTGCAGGGACTCGTGGGCGTGGCAGTCGGCGAATCCCGACGGATACGGCGAATGACCCTGAACCTCGAGCAGCCGCTGCGGTACCCAGATGCCGCCTCAGAGCAGCTCATGACCAAGCGAGCTTGGTGGCTGGTGGTGGTGGGCTTCGTGCTGCCCGGCAGTGCGCAGATTCTCGCGGGCAAGCGCAAGCTCGGCCGCACCGGGCTCGTTGCGTCGATCGTGTTTCTCGCGGGCGGCGTGGCGGCGATTGCGGGGCTGCTGCTCGCGCAGGTCGCGACCCTCACGTTTTTCACCAACAGCATCACGCTGTTTGTGCTGCAGTGGCTGCTCTATGGCTACGCGGTGCTGTGGCTGGTGCTCGGGTTCGATACGCTGCGGCTCACGCGGCTGGCGCGCGTGACGCGCCACTGGCGGGTGCCGGTCGCGGTGCTGTCGGTGATGCTCACGATCGCACCGGCCGCGGGCGCGGCCTGGGTGGCGACCACGGTCGGATCGACGCGGGCGCTGTTTAACAGCGTGTTTCAGTCGGCTCCGGCGGTCGAGCCGGTCGACGGCCGCTACAACATTCTGCTCTTGGGCACCGACGCCGGATCAGACCGAGAAGGTTTGCGCCCCGACAGTATTTCGCTCGTGAGCGTTGACGCGAAGACGGGGCAGTCGGTGATCGTCGGGTTGCCGCGTGACCTGGTCGACGCACCGTTTCCAGAAGACTCGCCGATGTATGACGTGTTTCCTGAGGGGTACTGCGACGAGCTCAACAACTATGAGGTCGTCGAGGGTGGCGGGTATTACTGCTACACCACGGGGGCGCTCAACTCGCTCGTGGCCGAGGTCGAATCGTCGGGCTCGCCGTCGTACAGCGGGTTCTACGCCGACGCCGCGTCGCGCGGCTCGTCGCCCGGCATCGAGGCGACGAAAGACGCGGTCACGGGCATCACCGGGCTCGAGACACAGTTCTTTGTGCTCATCAACATGGACGCGTTTGAGAACCTGATCGACGCGCTCGGCGGCGTCGACATCTACGTCGAAGAGCCGCTGCCCATTGGCGGCGACGAGTTTGGCAATGGCGTCACCGGGTGGGTCGAGGCCGGGCAACAGCACATGAGCGGCTACAACGCGCAGTGGTACGCAAGGTCGCGGTATGGCTCTGCCGGCGGCGACTACGACCGCATGGAGCGCCAGCGCATCTTGCAAGCGGCGATTCTCGCGCAGATGAACCCGCAGAACGTGCTCACCAGGTTTCAAGACATCGCGTCGGCGGGCACCGAGCTCGTCGAAACCGACATTCCCGAGTCGATGCTGGGGCGTTTTCTCGACCTCGCGACGAAGGCCCGCGGCTACGAACCCGTGAGCGTCGAGCTGGTGCCGCCCGCGTTTAACCCCGAGGCGCCCGATTTCTCGATCGCACACCAGCTGGTGGCCGACGGGGTCGCGGCGGCATCACCGCCCCCCGAGGGCGAGTAACCCGCGGCGGGTAGGGGCATCTTCGGGTAGCTACGGGCAGCTACGGGTAAGCTTGTCGAGGTTTTGAGAAGGAGAGTGTTCGCATGCGCGTAACCGCCGTACTGGTGGCGTACAACAGGCGGGAGCTGCTGCTCGAGTCGCTCGCCGCCCTCGCCGCACAGACGAGGCCCGTCGACCGTCTCGTGGTGGTCGACAACGCGTCAGACGACGGCTCGGCCGACGCCGCGCTCGCTGCGACCGAGTCGTGGGGTGACCGGGCTCGCGTCATCAAGCTCACCGCTAACACGGGCGGGGCTGGCGGCTTTGCCGTGGGCATCGCCGCCGCGGTCGCAGAAGACGACACCGACTGGGTGTGGGTGATGGACGACGACACGGTGCCCACACCCGAGGCGCTCGCGGGTGCGCTCGCCGCGCACGAGCGGTACGTCGCGTTGGGCGCCGATGACCTCGCCGTGATGGGGTCGCGCGTCTTGTGGACCGACGGCGAAGACCACCCCATGAACACGCCGAAGCCCAAGATCCGGGCCTCGCACGCAGAGCGCGAGCGGGCCGCGGCCGCGGGCGGCCTCGAGATCAGGTCGATCTCGTTTGTGTCGGCGTTCTTGCGCGCCGCGCGCGTGCGTGAACAGGGCCTGCCGCTCGCCGCATACTTTCTGTGGAACGACGATTTCGAGTACTCGGCTCGGCTGCTGCGCGGCGCGCGCGGCCTGTACGTGCCCGGATCGGTGGTTACGCACAAGACCGCCAAGCGCGGCTCGAGCGACGCCGACCCCGGCCCCCGGTTCTTCTTCGAGGTGCGCAACAAGCTGTGGGTGTTTCGCCGCTCGCACGCGCTGTACTGGTGGGAGAAGGTGCTGTACTCGGGCGCGAGCGCGCGCCGCTGGCTGCGCACGTTTAAGGCCTCGAGTGACCGCGCGCAACTGCGCGACTGCCTGAAGCGCGGCTGGCGTGACGGCTGGCGCAAGAACCCCAAGGCGACGCATCGCGTGCTGCGCGATGCGGGTGTGCCCGTCGACGTGATGGTCGCGGTCGACCGGCTTTCGAAGCTCGACAAACGCTAGGCAAAGTCCCCTCGCCTCGTTAGGCTGAGGCAAAGGTGATTCGGGGGAATCGCCTGGGGGGACACAAATGAAACCGCTGTTGAGTGGGCTTTGCGCACTCGTTTTACTGTTGGGGAGCGATCTTGCGGCGCCCGGAGCGGCCGCTCTGCCCGCTATATCTGCTTCGTCTGCTCTAGAGAGCTCCGGATCAGCCAGCCCACCTGCGGAGTCGCCGCCGTGGGCGGGCACAGAGGTTGAGCCGCCCGGCTCTGGCGCGGACGTAGCGACCGACGCGGACACAGGCACCGACACCGACACCGACACCGGCGCCGACACCGAAACCGGCGCCGACGCCGGCGCCGACGCCGGGACCGACGCCGGGGTGCAGCCCGAGGGCGTCGGTACACAGCGGGAGGTGGCGCTCGATCCGGCGCCTGAGACAGCGCCTGAGACAGCGCCTGGGACAGCGCCTGAGACAGCGCCTGAGACAGCGCCTGAGACAGCGCAGCCGGGATTGCAGGCGGCGCAGCGGCCCACGCTCGCGCAGGTGCGGGCCGACGTCGTACGCATCACGAACGAGCTGCGGGCGGCGCAGGGCGCAGGAGCGGTGAAGAGTGACCCGCGGCTCGATGCGATCGCGCTGACCTGGAGCGAAGTGCAGGCGCGCGACAAGACGATGAAACACAACCCAGCGATGAGTTCGCAGGTGCCCGCAGGGTGGGTGCGTGTGGGCGAGAACGTGGCATACGGTTATACCTCGGCCGCAGCGGTAATGGAGGGGTGGCGCAAGTCGAAGGGCCACTACGAGAACATCATTCAAGAAACGTACACACACATTGGAGTGGGTGTCGTCTACAGCACCGGAGGGGTGCCGTACTACACGCAGGTGTTTGCCGCGTATCCGGGCGGGCTCGCGGCGCCGGGGGTCTTTGTCGACGTGAACCCCGGTGCGCCGTTCTACAAAGAAATCACGTGGATGTTTGAGGAGGGGCTGTCGAACGGCTCGGCCGTGCCCTCGGGGCGCGCTTACCTACCGAAGTCGTCGGTGTCGCGCGAAGCGATGGCGGCGTTCTTGTACCGACTCAAGACCCCGGCCGGAGCCACGAAGCCGGCGGGATACACAGTTCCGAGTGCGTCGCCGTTTGCCGATGTGCCGACAAACCACAAGTTTTATAAGGAGATCGCATGGATGGGCGCGAGCGGTATTTCGACGGGCAACGCGCAGCCGCGGGGCAAACCCACTTATGATCCGCGGGGCGCTGTTTCACGTGAAGCAATGGCCGCGTTCATTGCACGCATGGAGGGCACGAACGGGTATAAAGCGCCGCGCACTTCTTCTTTTCAAGATATTGCGCCGAACGACAAGTTCTACACGCAGATCTCGTGGATGTACGACAGCGGCCTTTCGACGGGCACGAAGCAGCCGGGGGCGCTGCCCAAGTATGAGCCGCGGCAGTCGGTGTCGCGAGAGGCGATGGCCGCGTTCATCTACCGGCTCAGGCACTAATTGAGCCGGGCAGCGATGTGCGCAAGCACGAGTCGGCATCGAAACGACGAGTCGGCATGAAAAATACGTTTTTATCGGGCCGACTCGTCGTTTCGATGCTGTTTCGTGCCGCAGACTCACAACTGCGCACTCCACACTCCGTACCGAGCACTCTGCGCCTCGCACCGCGTAAGCTCATCAGATATGAATGACGCTGCACCTACCGCTCCGTTCACGCTGCTGCTGCCCGTGTACGCGGGTGATGACCCCACCTTTTTGCGGCTGGCCTTCGACAGCTCGGTCGAGGGGCAGACGCTGCGGCCCGCCGACGCGGTGATCGTGCAAGACGGCCCGGTGCCCGAGGCCCTCGCGGCAGAGCTCGCGAGTATCGAACAGCGCAGCCCGGTGCCCGTGACCGTGGTGCGGCTGGCAGAAAACGGCGGGCTGACGCGGGCGCTCAACGCCGGGCTCGACGCCTGCACGCGCGAAGTGGTGGCGCGCATGGACGCCGACGACGTGTCTGAGCCGACGCGGTTCGAGAAACAGTGGGCGCTGATGAGCGAGGGCTACGACCTCGTCGGCACCGGCATGGTCGAATTTGACAGTGACCCGGCAAGGCCGGGAGCAACGCGCACACCGCCTGTCGGCGCGGCGCGCATTCGCGACCACGCTCGCAGCCACAATCCGTTCAACCACCCGACCATGATGTACCGCCGCGACGCGCTCGAACGGGTCGGCCGGTACGAGCCGTTTGGCAAGATGGAGGACTACTGGCTGGGTATTCGGCTGATCGCCGCGGGCGCGCGGGTCGAGAATATTGCTGAGCCGCTCGTGAAGTACCGTGTGGGGGCGGGCGCGTTTGCGCGCCGCGGCGGGTGGACCGAGGCTCGCACCGAGTGGAAGCTGCAGAGCGCCATGCGCAAGATGGGCTTCGTGACGCGCGGGCAGTACCTGCGCAACGTGGTGCTCAAGGGCGCATACCGGCTCATGCCGGCATGGGTGAAGAAGATCGTGTTTCGTGAGGTCGTGGGAAAAGGCCTGCCAGGTGATCGAGCGTAGCGTCGGGGTTCGGCGTACTCGCACAGCAGCGCTCGCGGCGCTCATGGCGGTTGCGATGGCATTCGGCGCCATACCGAACGTGCCGGGGGCGCAAGCGGTCGCGCAGTCGGAACGGGCAGAGCCTGAAACAGCAGAGCCTGAAACAGCAGAGCCTGCAACAGCAGAGTCTGAGCCAGCAGAGCCTGAGCCAGCAGAGTCTGAGCCAGCAGAGTCTGAGCCAGCAGATCCGGACCCCTCGGTCACGACGCAGGGGGACGAGCCGCGCGGACCCAACGGCGAGATCGCTTCATCTTCGCCGGGGCCGGAGACCGCTAAGCCGTGGCCCGGCGAAGAAGCAGTGCTGCGCGAGTCCGCGCGTGCCATGAGCACGGGCGGGCGAGGATCGGTAATCGGCAACGACTACCCTGCGAAGTACAAGAATTTGCCGTGGCCGTACACGAGCAACAACATTTGGGACGAGTGGAATTTCGCCTACCGGCAGTGCACCTCCTTCGTCGCATGGCGCATGAACAGTGCCAATGGCGTGAAGTTCTCGAACCAGTACATGGGGCTCACACGATGGGGCGATGCCGGGCAGTGGGCAAACTCGGCCCGCAGCGTGGGGATCCGCGTCGACAATATACCCGAGGTGGGCTCGATCGCTTGGAGTGGGCCGCTCTACGAGGGAGCCTCGGGGTTCGGACACGTTGCCTGGGTGGCGCGTGTACTCGACAACGGTTACATCGTCATCGAGGAGTACAACGCAAACTGGTCGGGCAGCTACGGTACGCGTACGGTGAGGACCGACGAGTTTCAGGGCTATATTCACGTTAAAGACATGACGCAGCCGTTTGCCAAGTCGCCGGCCCCCACGATCTCGGGTGCGCACAGCGCCAACAGCGAGCTCACGGCAGAAACCTCCGGCTGGTCGCCCACCCCCACGAAGATGACCTATCAGTGGCGACGCAATGGCGCCGTGATTGCCGGCGCAACGGGCAAGTCATACTCGCCAGTGTCAGCTGATATCGGCACGAAGTTGACGGTGGAGGTGACCGGTATTCGGCCAGGCTATGCGTCGCCCGTCAAGCGGTCAGCCGCGACAGCGACGATCATGATGCCAGACCTTGACGGCAACGGACTCGACGATACCCAGGAACTGCAGCAGTGGAACACCGATGTGAACGGCGACGGCCTGCCAGACGTCGTGGGATTTCACCCAAGCGGTCCGCGCGTAGCATTGCGCACGAGCACTGGGCTTGGACCCATAAAAACCTGGGGAATCGGATACGGCACGAACACCGGCTGGAACACTGTCCTCGACCATCCGCGTGCACTCATCGATGTGAACGGAGACGGCCGTTCTGACGTTGTCGGGTTTGGGGGCGTGGGCGTTTACGTGTCTCTGAGCACGGGGTCCAGTTTCAAAGACCCGGTGCTGTGGTCAACCGGGTTCACGGCGGCCAACAATTACAACGTGCGCGATAGCCCACGCGCGCTTGCCGATGTGACGGGCGATGGCCTGCCCGATGTCATTGGCTTTGCCCACGGCGGGGTTGAAGTGGCCGTCAACACTGGCACCTCGTTTGCGAAGGCCAAAGAATGGGTGAAGGGGTTTGGGGCGGGATCCGGCTGGTCGCCCGACACCACCCGCAGGTTCCTTGTCGACATGAATCGCGATGGTAAGGCCGATGTCGTCGGCATCTCAGACCTGGGCGTGTACGTGTCGTTGAATAACGGGTCTAAATTTGCGGCGGCGGCGCTCTGGGCCGATGGCCGTGACTTTGGGGCGCAGAGCGGCTGGACGTCTGCCCAGCACCCACGAACCCTCGCTGATGTGAACGCCGACGGCCTCCCCGACGTGGTGGGCTTTGCGTCCGACGGCGTTTACGTCATGCTCAATACGGGCGCCGGGTTGCGCCCGAGGTCGAAGTGGGTCGACGGGTTTGGGGTGTCGAATGGATGGAAGGTCGGTGCTCACCCGCGGGTGCTCGCCGATGTGAACGGTGACGGCCGGGCCGACGTTGTCGGGTTCAGTTCCGAGGGCGTCTATGTGGCGCTCAGCACGGGTACGAGCTTTCGGCACGCAGCCCAGTGGAGCAGCGAGTTTGGGGCCGCCGACTGGCGCGCCGATCTGCAACCGCGTCACGTCACCGACGTGAATGGCGACGGTCTCGCCGACATCGTGGGGTTCGCTGATGCTGGAGTCCGTGTTGCGTTGAGCAATGGATCCGGGTTCAACGCTTCGAAGCTCGAACTCAATCAGTTTGGCCGCAAAGCAACGGGCTGGAACGTCGCACAGCACCCCCGCGGCATCGGGGTGCAGACTCTGTCGAAGCGCCCCACGCCCGTCGTGAAGGGGGAGGTGCGGGTCGGGGAGAAGCTTTCGGCGAGCATCGGCGCCTGGGAACCCGCGCCGGTAACGCGCAAGCTCCAGTGGACCCGCAACGGCAAGGCGATCTCGGGCGCCACCGGCACAAGTTACACCCTCACCGCGGGCGACCTGGGTGCCAAGATTGCCCTCAACGTGAGCGCAAGCAAGCCCGGGTTTGCCCGGGTCGCACTCAACTCGACCGCGCACGAGGTGGCTGAGGGCCGGCTTGAGGCGGCAGTACCCACTGTTCAGGGGGCTGCGAAGCTCGGCTCCAAGCTCACGGCCAGCGCCGGATCGTGGGGCCCCGGTGACGTGAAACTGACGTACCAGTGGAATAGGGGCGGCAAGCAGATCCGGAACGCCACGAAACAGAGTTACCAGCTCGTGCGTGAGGACGTGGGGCACCGAGTGACGGTGACCGTGACGGGTACGAAACCCGCCTACGAGACCGTCGCGCGTACTTCGACGGCGCTGCGCGTGCCAGGCACACCGGAGCTGCCGGCAAGCACGCCGTTTGGCGACGTAGACACCGGGCAGAAGTTTTATCGCGAGATCGCGTGGATGGCGACATCGGGGATGTCGACGGGCGTGAAGCAGCCGAGCGGCAAGCCGCACTACCAGCCGCGCGATGCCGTGTCGCGTGAGGCGATGGCGGCGTTCCTGTTTCGGCTTGAAGCGCCGGGGGACTACTCGCCTCCCGCAGATTCTCCGTTCGTCGACGTGCCGGTGGACCACAAGTTCTATCGCGAGATCGCATGGATGTCGACATCGGGGCTATCGACGGGTTCGCCCGCCTCAGGTGGTCGGGCCTATCAGCCGAGGGACGCTGTCACGCGTGAGGCGATGGCCGCGTTCATTTACCGGCTTGAAGGAGCTACTGCGCAGGCCCCGTCTGAGTCGCCGTTCGGTGACATGAAGAAGGGCGACAAGTTCTTCAAGGAGATTGCCTGGATGGGTAATGAGGGGCTGTCAACGGGCAACAAACAGGCGAGTGGAAAACCCTTCTATGCGCCGAAAGACACGGTAACTCGTGAGGCGATGGCGGCGTTCTTGTACCGACTTGAAACTGGGCGGCAGGAACATTGACGACTACACTGGGCGGGTTGCCAATATAGGGAGATTCGTGTGATCGCACCAGTAGTAGCCGCCCAGCCCCGTACCGGGGGACGTAAGAGTATGAAGGCGCTAGCTCTGCTGGCAGGTTTTGCAATGTTCAGCTCAGGGCTAGTTATGGGTGCGGCATCGCCTGCCCTCGCTGACGAGCCGGTGGCTGTCGAAGAGCCGGTGGCGGTCACTGGTGAACTCGCTGACCAGCCGGTTGCGCAGTCTGCGTTGCCGTGCGGCAATGACTCGTGGTGGGATTTTCCGGAGCCGATCGTCACGGGGCGAGTTCAGGTAGGCAAGACGCTTTCAGCTTCCCACGAGCCGGTGGTGCCCGCGGGGGCTACCGCCGTTTACCAGTGGTACAGCACTGACGTAAATGCGAATGCAGGCATGGTTCCCATCAGCGGCGCGACGGGGTTGACGTACAAGCCGACTACGGCAGATATTGGCAAGTGGATAACCTTCGAACTTCGTGCGTTCGCCAATAATAACTGCACGAGAAAGACCGGACTCTCTGTCGGGCCAGTGCGCACCGATGCCGCATATAAGGCCCCCGCCAAGAGCCCGTTCGGCGATGTCACCACGGCAGACAAGTTCTACCAGCCGATTGCATGGATGAAAAAGTCAAACGTGTCGACCGGAACCGCAGCAGGAGAGTACCTACCGAAAGACGGAGTGTCTCGTGAAGCAATGGCTGCGTTCATGTTCCGATTCCAAGGAGCGACGCGCTATGTGGGGCCGACTGATTCTCCCTTCGCGGATGTGAAGCCGGGCGACAAGTTCTATGACGCGATCGCATGGATGTACGAGACGGGAGTGTCAACGGGTACGAAGCAAGCGGCCGGTAAACCGAAGTATCTGCCCAAAGACACGGTTTCGCGTGAAGCGATGGCCGCGTTCATCTATCGGCTTGAAGCAAGCAAGGCGAAGGCTCCAGACAAGACACCATTTAAGGACGTCTCGGCCAAGGACAAGTTCTTCAAGGAAATCGCCTGGATGTCGGCAACCGGGCTTTCGGGAGGCTACAAGCAGCCCTCGGGTAAGCCTGCCTATGTGCCCAAGGAGCGAATCTCTCGCGAGGCGATGGCGGCGTTCCTCTTCCGACTCGAAGGGAAGTAAGCACCCGTCCAGGGGTAGGTGAGTAGGTAGTGCGGGGCTCCAGTAAGATGATGGCGTGACTGACCTTCGCCCAGATTCCGCCCAGAGAATCGCCGCTATCGTGCCGTGCTACAACGAAGAAGCCTCGGTCGCGCAGGTCGTAACCGACCTGCGCGACGCGGTGCCCGGCATCGTCGTGTACGTGTACGACAATAACTCGGCAGATCGCACCGCAGAGGTGGCGGCTGCGGCGGGCGCAATTGTGCGCCGCGAAGAACGTCGCGGCAAGGGCAACGTGGTGCGGCGCGCTTTCGCTGACATCGATGCCGACGTGTACCTGCTCATCGACGGTGACGACACGTACGAGGCAGCGATGGCTCCCGCGATGATCGAGAAGCTGCTGTCGGGACCCTACGACCACGTGCTCGGCTGCCGCGTCGACGACCCCACCCAAACCGCATACCGTGTGGGCCACGCCCAGGGTAACCGCATGTTTAACAGCCTCGTTGGCTGGCTCTTTGGTGAACGGGTCACCGACATGCTTTCGGGGTACCGCGTGTTTTCGCGGCGCTTTGTGAAGTCGTTTCCGGCCCTGTCGGCGGGGTTTGAGATCGAGACAGAACTAACGGTGCATTCGATGGCGCTGCGGGTGCCTCAGTGCGAAATGCCCGTTGGGTTTAAGGACCGGCCCGAGGGGTCGGAGTCGAAGCTAAACACGTTCTCTGACGGGTTCAAGATTCTCTGGCTCATTGCCCGCCTGTTCTCGCACGAGCGCCCCTTTGCGTTTCACGGGCTGATCGCGACGATCAGCATGGTACTGGCCCTTATCTTCGGGCTGCCGGTGATCGCTGAGTACCTCGAGACGGGCCTCGTACCGCGCATGCCTACGGTTGTGCTGGCCGCGGCGCTCGCCATCATTTCGGCGTTCGTGGCAACTACCGGGGCCATTATCGCCGCGGTATTGAAGAGCAGGCGAGAAGCAGCCAGGCTCGCCTACCTACGGTTCCGACCGGCGACGCGCGCGTGAAACTCGGGGGGTCGTTCTTTCGCTACCTGCTCGTAGGGGGCGGCATGAGCGCACTCGACCTAGGGCTGTTTAGCCTGTTTGCGGTGGCGTTTGGCGTGCCAGAGATTCCCTCGAACGTCGCGTCGACGATCATTACGGTGCTGGTGAGTTACCAGCTCAACCGACGTTTTGTGTTTCAGGGTGCCCGCTCGGGTTGGCAGGCATTCTTCTCGTTCGCGGGGTTGACGCTGGTAACGGGGCTGCTTGTGCAGTCATTCATTGTGTGGGGAGTTATTTCGCTCGGTGTCGCTGTCGCGCCGGGACTGCCTCACGGCGTGCTCGCGCCAGCAGCAAAGGTGGTTGCGATGGGAGTGGGGGCGCTCTGCAACTACTTTGGGTATCGATTCATTCTTGAGCCCCGGCGGCAACAGGCGTAGTGCTGCCGGGCCCGGGCCAGGACCTGGATCCCGGCCAGGACCGCGGATCAGAACGGTTCTCGGTTCTTAGGATCGAAGCGATTGGGTGGCCGTGCTGGTTGATGGTCGGGGTCGTCATCCCACTCGTCGTACCCGAATGGATACTTCGCTCTGTTCTCGGCGGCGATCGCCGCGGCATCGGGCGATTCGAGCGCGGTGCGAAACATAACCTTTGAAGGCGGTTTGGTGCGATACTCGCGCCCCGACGGGAAGGTCCAGGTGAACTCGCCGCGCTCGCCCTGTTCAACGAGGCAACCGCCGTGATGTTTAATCACATGGTGACCGCGACATAAACTACCAGTGTTGCTTAATGATGTGGGGCCGCCATGTTCGGCTGCGATGGTGTGGTCAATGTCACACCGGTAGATGGGCAGAGTACACCCAGGGAAGCGACAGTGCGGGTCTCGCGCTGCCAGGTATCGCCTCAGGTGCGCCGGTACGCGATAGGTGTCTACGGAGAGAATGTCGCCGCTGGATTCGTTGCCACCGGCTGCACCGTCGGCTGCACCGTCGGTGGTGCCGTCGGTGGCGCCTTCGGTGGTGCCGTCGGTGACGATGACCGTGTCCCAGGTGGGGGTGTCGTGCATCACTCGAGTCGCTGTGTCGGAGTCGATCGGCCCAACACCCACGAGCTCGGGCTGGAAGCCACCCTCGTGATCTTCGGGGCGGAAGGCCTGCCCAGCGTCGGACTGATCGGCCCCGTCGGGCTGGTCGGCGGCACCGTCAAGACGGCCGGTGAGCGACACCGGCACGAGCACCTGTACACGAGCGGTTACGCGAGGCCCGCGCCGCTTACCGTTACCGTTGCCCGGGCCGTAAAGTTCGTCGTCATCGACCTCCCCGTGTAGTAGCAGGGCGATCAAGCTATCGGCGCGCGCCTCGCCCAGGGGCCGCTTCAGGGCCGCTGCGCCCGCTGCTGAGATGGGCTCCGCGGGGGTTGCTGTGCAGGTCGCCGACTTTGCGGCCGCGAGGTCGTGGGTCTGCAGCATCTTGCCGTACTGCGTCAACCGGTCGAACACGGCGTGCGCTTCAAACGTGGTCACGAGGGCTCGCACCTCGCACATGCCGTCGTCCCGCTCGATGAGTTTCACGCACCGGTCACGCTTCGCTATGCGATGCCGCTCGTCAAAGGTCACCCCGGCCAGCTTCTCGGCTAGTCGCTTCGCCACCGGTTGTAATTGCTGTGGGGTGAGCTCGCGCGCGTGCGCGACGACAGCGAGATCGAACACTTCGTATCGGTGGGCGATCTCACGCTCGGCCGCCTCGTCGTCCAATGGGGCCCCGTCGGCATCGGTGAGAGTTGTGCCGAGCTGTTCAGTGGCGAGGTGCCCGATCACATGGCCCGCGTTGACGACGCTGCGCACGTGTTGTTCAGTTACTTCGCCCCGCGACAGGGCTTCGACCATGCCACTGCAGTGGGTAACCGCGTGGGTAGCCTGGGTGATGTCGTTCGCGACCCGGCCCTCAGAGACGCGCAGAACCGCGCTCATTTCAGCACGCACGACCCGGTGACACCGATCGCGCCACACCGCCGACCGGCGCGGGGTATTGCTCGCTGCGGGGCGCGTCTCAACGCCTGCCGCTGGAGCTGGCTCTGCACCTGGCTCTGCGCCTGGCTCTGCGCCTGGCTCTGCGCCTGCCGGATCCGCCTCGCCCACTGCCGGATCCGCCTCGCCCACTGCCGGATCCGTCTCGCGCGTTGCATGCGCTGTCTCATTCTTACGAGCGAGCTCCTCGCGTGCCTCGGCGAGTTCTGCCTCCATCGACCCGGGCTCGGGGAGGACCGGCCTGTCGCCTTCACACTCGGCGAGATCGAACGCCGCTGCTAACAGCTTGGTTCGCTCGGCCTGCAGGCCACGAATGCGCGCGTCGACGTCGGCGACCCGGGTGACCAGGTCGGCGAGCTGCCCCCGGTTAGGGCTTTCGACGTCGAATGGATGTTGCATGATTTCATTACAACAGGGACCACCGACATCGCCTCATCGAAAAACGGCGAAAACACGTGCCTCGACGAAAGTCGCGAGATCTTCTCGGTATCCCACAACAAACGACTGGATCGTTAGGTTAGCGGCCTACAAAGGTTTCATCAGCATCAGCACCAGCACCAGCACCAGCACCAGCACCGGAACCAGCACCAACACCAACACCAACACCAACACCACCAGCACCCGTACCACCACCGGCACCGGCGCCGGGGGCGGTGCGCCGTGATCCGGCGATGACAGCCAAGAGCGGCAGCATCGAGAGCAGCGGGGCGGCATAGCGCGCCTCGGCAAACACCGGCGAGATCATGGCCGTGCCCCAGACGAGCAGCAGCAGTACCGAGACCGGGGCGGCAGCGCTGCGACGCCGCAGCATCGCGATCGCGGTGAGGAACACCGCGGCCCAGGTCCAGACACCAATATTCAGGGCCCAACCAATTATGGGCAGCTGCGGCAGCTTGTGATTGATCTCGTGCGCAAAGAATGCACGGTACCGCCCGGGCTCGGTGCGATCCGAGTCAAGGTTGGGGTCGAGTTCGTGCGCGGTGTTTTCACCCTTAAACGCAGTACTCGAAGCGTTGAGCATCATCACCCAGTCGTCGTGACTCACGAGACGGTAGGCGGGCCCGCGCTTAGCGTAGGGCATGTCGGGGTACCAGTAGCCCGTGGTTGACGCGAGCAGCGTGTCGACGTAGCTCGCGGGATGCTCGGCCCCCTGACGCAGCCAGAGCTTCACGAAGCCCGCAGGGTCGGCATCGAACGCCTCTGAATCAAAGCGGTTCTTCACGGCGTCGGCCCGGTCGAAGACGTAGGCCTTGCCGATGTCGGCGCCAGCGTAGTACCGGTCGATGGCCTCGCGCGACGACGCGTCGAGCTGCTCGGGGTAGTCTCGCACCACGCGCGCGATCTGCTGCGACGGCAGCGAGAACATTTCACGCTTGTCACCGGGCAGCGCATCGAGCGTGGTGATCAGCGCGGCGTGACCCGCGACGTACAAAATGACGGCGGTGCCGCCGAGTCCGAGCCACTGCGCGCGACGCAGGTAGAAGCCCCGCCAGAGCCCCTGCAGGCGGTCACGGCCCAAGAAGAAAAGCACGATGAGCAGCATCGGCACGACGAGGTAGATGCCCGTTTTCTTCGAGAACATCACCCCGAGAGCGGTCGTGACAAACGCGAGCCACAGCAGCCAACCTGGCGCCACCCCGCGTCGCATGCGAACTACGATGAGGGCGGCAGCGGTCGCAAATGCGGTCACAAACGCGGTGAGCCAGACGTCCTTCCACAGCGTCACCGAGAACCAGCCCATCATGGGGTGCGCGACGAGCAGCACCAGCGAAGTCGTGAGCAGCCAGCGGGGCGGAGCGAACTCTCTGAGCGAGGCGACGCACAGCGCGTAGATCACCGCGAGCACCAGCAGCTGCACAAGAGAGACGATGCCCAGCGCGGTCTGCACGTCGCCAGTGAGCGCGAGCGCCGGCCGCAGCACGGCCTGGATCGCGAGCGTGTTAGCGAGCGGGTGATGGTCGGCGTATGGTGTCTTACCGAGGGCCTGCCGAATCTGCACCAGCGTGTCGGGCGAGATGGTACCAGGCCAAAGCAGCACCCAGTAAACGCCCCACCCTACCGCGAAAATGCCAAACAAAGCCGCGGCGAGCGGCCAGAACGGTAGCCCCCAGAACTTTGACCGACGACTGGGCAGCGACCATCCCGTCCAGTTGCGCGCGGCATGAAAGATGGGCAGCAGAATGACAAGAAACACGGCTGCCGCGAGCAGAACCTCGCCCGCGAACGCGACGATGCGTAACAATGAGGTGAGTTTAAGGCTCTGTTCTTGCACAATGCGCCAGCCCGCCATCTTCGCGAACCCAAAGGCGAGCGCCACGACGATGGCGAGCCACCACGTCGCGGGGGTGGCGGTCTTCCAAGAGTTTCGCCAGGTACGTGCAAGCCCGCTCTTCGGGCCGCTACCCGCCTTGTGCATCGACATAGCTCCTGACTTTATCAGGGGTGTAATCATTCGGTGTCCCGTAGAGTGGGGGCTATGTCTCGCCCGCTTCGCACGCTCACCACCGCCGCGCTGGCGATCGTTCTTGGCGCGGGTCTTGTAGGGCAGCTCGGCCTCACCGCGCCCGCGTTCGCCACCGACACCGCCGCCAGCGGGCGCACTGACGCCGGAGCCGCGTCGGCTGCCGACGCGAGTGCCGACGGGAGCGCTGCTGCGAGCGCCGACGCGAGCGCAAACGCGAGTGCCGGATCAGCTGCGGACGGTGCTTCCGATGCCGCGGCCGATGGTGGTGCAGGTGCAGGCGCGGGGTCTGACGCGGGGGCGGGTGCTGGTGCCGGTGCTGGTGCTGGTGCTGGTGCTGGTGCTGGGTCTGATGCGGGTACCGGTGCTGATGCGAGTGCTGGTGCGAACTCGGGCGCTGACGCGGGAGCCGATGCCGGGGCAGCCTCGAACAACGCCGGCGGCAGTGACTCTGGCGGAGCGGGAAACGCAGACGGCAAACCTGACGATGAGCAGGGGACACAGCGCCCTGGTAAGCAATCTGATCCGAAGCCGTTAGTGCCGTTTGATGATCCTGACGCGAAGGGCGATGTTGAAGTGCCGCGACTGCTGGCGGCATCGGGCGGGCTGCCATCCGCTGGCTTCAAAGCGGGCTACATTATTTCTGACGCCAATATGTACGACGGTACGGCGTTGACTGCACCGCAAATTCAGACCATTTTAAATCAAGAAGTCCCGAAATGTACGATCAACGATCCAAGATATCCCGAACGTAAAGCAGGGACTCCGGTCTTCGAATCTACCGTTTCGACTCATTGTTTGAGGGACGTGAAAATTGCGACCCAGAATCGCGCAGCGAATGAGTATTGCCAACCATATCGTGGGGCGAACAGCGAAACAGCCGCTCAAATTATTGTAAAAGTTGGGCAAGCTTGCGGGATCAGTCCGAAAGTCCTATTAGTGCGGTTGCAGATTGAGCAACGCCTAGTTACGGACACCTGGCCATCCGTATACAATTACTCTTTCGCGATGGGGTGGAACTGCCCGGATTCGGGGCCAGGCAATTCTGCGAACTGCAATAAAGGTTCGGCGGGATTGATGGACCAAATTTATGGTTCGGCCTGGCAAATTAAGCGCTATCAAGCAAAACCGAACGACTATAAATACAAGCCACGTCGCATAAACCCGATCCAGTGGAATCCAGACGTGAGCTGCGGCACATCAAATGTGTACATTGAGAACGACGCTACTGCGGCGCTCTACATCTATACCCCCTACCGTCCTAATCAGGCGGCGCTTGACGCGGGATGGAACGCCGCGAGTCACCCGTGCGCTACCTACGGCAACCGTAACTTCTATCAGTACTATCGCGCCTGGTTTGGGTCGCCGAACACGTTCTTCCCTGACGTGCCCGAGACGCACAAGTTCTTCACGGAAATTGAGTGGATGGGCCAGAGTGGACTCAGCACCGGCACAAAAGTCTCTGATGGGCGCGGTGTCATATACCAACCGGGCTCGGGCGTGACGCGCGAGGCGATGGCTGCGTTCTTGTACCGACTCGAGAAGTCGAAGTACAAGGGCCCCGCCGAGTCGCCGTTTGAAGACGTGCAGCCCGGTGACAAGTTCTACAACGAGATCACGTGGATGTATGCCGAGGGCGTCTCCACGGGCAACAAAAACCCGGGCGGCAAGCCCAAGTTTGCCCCGAAAGACAACGTGTCGCGTGAAGCGATGGCGGCGTTTCTCTATCGCTTCCAAGAGAGCAGCTACGCGGGCATGGCCACGTCACCGTTCGCCGACATCTCGCAAGGGCACAAATTCTACAAAGAGATCACTTGGATGCGCAAGCAGGGCCTCTCGTACGGCAACAAGCAGCCCAGCGGCAAGCCGACGTACGCACCCTACTCGGCGGTGTCGCGTGAGGCGATGGCGGCGTTCATCTACCG
The DNA here is from genome assembly GCF_054456635.2 of Leucobacter faecis. Classification (NCBI taxonomy): domain Bacteria; kingdom Bacillati; phylum Actinomycetota; class Actinomycetes; order Micrococcales; family Microbacteriaceae; genus Leucobacter; species Leucobacter faecis. Next base: position 5,438 of record NZ_JBTJEP020000018.1, on the reverse strand, counting down.
CCTGAAACACTAGCGTCCCGTCCTCCCCTTCGAGGGGGAACCCGTGATAATATAAGGCCACTACATCCCCCACGCCTCTCCATGAAGCGCACTTGGGGGATTTTCTATCTGAAGGAAGTGGTAGCCCGATGGCGGGTCAACGGCGTGCGTCGCGACCTCGTGGAAAGCTCCTCTTCGACAAGCCGCCCATGTCGCTCGACACGTTGGCCGTTCGTCTCGCAGACAGGGGCCTGGTCATCCCCGATAAAGAACGTGCAGTGAGGTACTTGCGTCACATCGGTTACTACCGCCTTTCCCCGTACACGATCCCTTTTCAACGGCCTGGGCCCGGCCACCTGTTCGAGGAAGGCACCACCTTCGACGAAGTCCTAGACCTCTACGTGTTCGACCGCTCTCTGCGGCTGCTCGTGCTTGACGCGATCGAACGGGTAGAAGTCGCGGTGCGTGCGGCACTGACAGACCACATGTCCACGGCGTATGACGACGCACACTGGTACATTAACCCTGATCATTTTCGTGACCAGGGGAAGCACAACGGGCTTCTCAGGATCGTCCGAGAGACGGTTGATGCGAGGTTGCAGGCCGTCGCGGAGCCGACTGGGTCGCACAACGACGATAGAACCGTCGACTATGGAACGTCGGCCTTGGTGTGTACCCGGCCATTCCGACTACACCCTCAATTCCCTGGCTCTCGGGAGGGCTGAACATGTACCTTGCAGCTCAGCGATAACTTGGCCATTTGAGCAATGCATTAAGTCCAAAACAGGTGAGCGCGGGATGGCAAAGGTTATGGGTGGCGTTCTTCTTGATTGTGCTGCTCACCATCGTTCATGTGGGTGGCGAACGCGTCACTAGCTACCTATTTGCGATTACCTCCGCCATAGTTCTGTGGGTCAGTACCAACCGGGCACGGGGAAGTCGAGCCTTCACGCTGAGACTGGGCGAGCCAGTGAGTGTAGAAGAGCTATTCGACGAGAACGCGGTTGCCGGGTATCTCGCGGCTGGATCGCTATTCCTTCTTGCTGCGCCAAAGGCTGTAGAACTACTCAAAGAAGTTGGAGCCTTGATGGAGCGGCTCGGGTGAGGACGGTCGGCGGGAGGGTGTAGATAGGCTGGCAGGCATGTCTGCTCGCCGCTTCCTGTTTTCCCCACTCACGCTCATCGCTCTCGCTGCTACCGCCGTCGGCTGTGCTGCCGAACCAATGCCAGAAACGCCGGAGGCGCCGCGGGCGGCGGAGGTCACTGAGATGCCCGAGGCACCGGCGGAGCCAGTCGAAGAGCCCGCCACCACGGCGATTCCCTCGACGTGTGAGGAGCTTCTGCCGCTGGCGACGGTGCAAACGTATGATCCGCGGTTAGAGGCGCACCCCGGTGTCGATGCTGAGACACAGCTTGCGGGGATGATCGGCCCGAAGACGATGGCGACGCTCCGTGCCGGCGGCCAGCAGCTCTACTGCGACTGGGGGATTACTGGTACCGGCGCGCTCGCGTATCTCGGCGCTGCGGTTGTCAACGAGGCTGCGAAAGCGGAGTTGGTGACGGCACTGCGCGACTCGGTCTACGAGGAGGTAGCGGCGGAGGGCGCGGAAGCGCGATTTACGCAGGGGCAGAGTGCGGAGCACCAATACACCGATCGCATCATTATTGATGGTGATGTGCTCATCGCAGTTAGCCACACGATCACTGGCGATTTCGCGCAGGACGCGTGGGCGGGGATCCGGCGGTGAGTGGTGCACGCATCTACTCGATGACCTGCGGTAGTTGCGGGTTTCTAGAGGAGCACCGGGTGGCGGGAGCCGGGGAGCCGAAGTTCAACATGGTCACGCCGCGCCGGATCAGGGACGCTACGGGAGCGACTGTCGCTGTGGCTACCTGCCCACTGTGCAGTGGGCGAGTCATGGGTGAGGTGCGTGCGGGGTGCCGACCATCCAGCGATCTGATACCTGAGGGTAAAGGGCGTTGGGGGACCGGCGAATGAAATAATTTGCGGTACCGTGCTGGCGGGCGATCAGTCGCAAGCAGATGGAGCGGGAGCTATATCGGGTAGGCGCGCCGGTGCGCCACATTACGCAGACCGGGAAGCGATTGGGCTGTCTTGGGGCGGTGGGGCCCTGATCGACGTAAGAGGTGTAGTCCGACGATGTATAAAACGAATGATAAGGAAGCCTAATGTACTCAACCCAGCCAAAACCAAAGGGTGCAGTTGGAACCAACAACGTCATGGTTCTTGTTGGGAACGGTTTCGACCTTCAGGTATTGCACGAATATGGCCGCGAAACCACAACGAGCTACGTGGATTTCTTTCATTTCCTAATGATGAAGAAGGTTTCTAAGTCCAACCTAGTAGTTGAGCAGATGGCCGAAGCATTCAACTCCAAGCCCCGCTCGGAAAACTGGAGCGACATTGAAGCCGGAATTGAGAAGTTGGTTGCTGACGGGAAGCCAATTGAAGACATCAGGGCTTCCGTCCAAGAGATCCAGCATTGGTTCGCAGAATTCCTGAATTATGTTGTGGATACTGACCTGCTCACTGCGCTTAGCTCGGATACAGTGAGAATGAAATGGACTGAGCGGACGCTAGGAAAGTTCTTGAGGGACATCAAAAACTCTCAAGAGCTAAGCAAGGTTCCTTTTGGAATGCGACGCGGGAACTATGAGCTCTATAACTTTCAGTTTGTGAATTTTAACTACACCTCAATACTCGACAATTACATCTACATGGATTCGGAGCAGTTCAAGCCGCTGCCGAATTCGACCGTGGACACGAACTTCTGGTTTGACACGAATCCTCGCGACTTTGCGGGTGAAATTCCATGGAACTACAGCCATTCAGTATTTTTGGAATGCCAACCTGTAATTCATCCGCATGGGTTTCAAAACACACCGCGTTCCTTGCTGTTCGGCATTGATGGTGACGGGATGTCGCGTGACGCTGTGGCTAAGGTCTCAAAGTCATACTGGGCGCGGGTGGAGCAGCGCTATAGCCATATGTTCAACGAGACGGCACTCTTCGTGATCTTCGGCTGCTCGATGGGGGTTGCAGATGCTTGGTGGTGGTCAAATATCGCCAAAGCACTGCTCGCTGACGAGGCCTACAAGGTTGGCCTCATGATCTACAAATGGAACGGCTCGAGCGATTCCAAGCTTTCCGACGATGAGGTGACGGAAGAGTTTTTTGCAGGTGCCAAGATCACGGATCCGGGCGAAAAGATGAAGTTGGCCAGAAAGATTGCAGTTGTCAGCTACACGGACTCAGAAGACCGGATTTTTCTTAGTACCAAACGTGAGGAGGTCAAATGAGGGTTTAGCCTTACTCACTTCGCGAGTTGTACACCCGAGATCACAAATCGCATAGGATGGCCGAATGGGCGAAGAGAAGACGCCGGAGGTGAAGAGGCTCCGGCTTACAGGTGCGCGTTTTGAGCACGGCCACCTCCCTATTGACTCGCTAGTAGAGCTGCAGAAGTATCAGGAGCTGCACCGGATCGCTGCTCGTGCCAAGTGGCGTCATGACAATCCCGGTGAAGAGATTCCGGCAGATTTCGATGATTCCGTCCGTCTAGCTATCGAGAGCATCAACGAGGGCAGTGCTGATATTGCGCTCGGTTTTGAACAGATAGCCGTGTATGCCGAGTATCGCGTCGCGGCCGAGGATGCGGTGGATTCAGCTATTGCATCCGCATACTCTAACTCCGATCATGCGGTGCTGTTGCCCGAATACATCAGCGATGACGAGAGTGTTGAGTTCCGGCATACTGCGACCGAATTCGGTGAAACCCTCAAGGGTGAACAGACGATCGAGGTGTATCGAGCGTCTCCGGACTCCCCGGCGGTAAGTATTAGCCTTGTGACTCGGCCTGAGGCGGTAAAGAACCTCGTGTTTGAGGAGGACTTTCTCGTATCTGAGGCAGAGCAGCTCTCGGTTGCCAAGATTGAGCCGAGAGAAGCTTCCCTTGTCGGGCGAGTGATCGTCATTGAAGCAGGGAAAAAGACCTTCACGCTGGAACTCGCCGATGGGCACACCGTCAAAGGCTGGTACAAGAAGGACCAAGAAAAGATCGAAGACCTGCGCGAGGTCATAGATTCTCCCTCCGAAGCACCGCTCACACGCGTAACTGGGACGCTTTCCTTTAAGGACGGCAAGCCATTCCGCATCAACCCGGTTGACTCCATCGAGCAACTTGAATTCGATGAAACTAGCTGGGGCCTTCGCCTTGCTAAGTTTGCCTCGCTGCTCCCAGGGTGGTCGGACGGCGAAGGGGAGCAAATTTCTTCTGTCGCTCTCGACGCCGCGCAGGTACTGCTTCGTGAGGCCTTTGAATTCTACGATGAGACGCCAGGAGTGTTTCCCACTGAAGACGGTGGCATCCTCGTGGAGTGGGCTGATCGTGAGAGTGTTCTCAGCGCGGAGATAACTAGCGAGGGAGCCTTCGAATTGTTCGCCATGGGTCGAAGCGATGATGACGGCGAGCATGAGGAGACACGAGACGTTAAGAAGGCACTGGATTTCCTGCGTGGAGGTGGCGAGTGAGCGTCCCTAACGTGCAGCTGGCCGACGGCGAAGAGCTCATGGATATCGCTGCCGAGCTCATGTATCGGCAGATCACAGACCTGATGATGGACAACGGAAGCCCCTCGACCTCAGCATTCGGGCCGGCATCGATCGACAGGGGGAAGCCCTCGTACTCACGATCGAACGAGGTCTCCGCCCAGCAGGCTAGGGACTGGCACACCGGCAACGCTTCACGCCCATCGCTCGGAGTTTGGGCCGTTTCAGTTGCAGAAGTCGTGGGTGCCGGCCTGGTTGCTGTCGATGATTCGAAGACACCACTCCCACCCAACGGCAAACGAGCGCCGGGACATTGCTTCGCCGACTTCCGAGGCATGAACAAGCGGGCGGAGCGCGTGTATAGAGCAAAGCTCTATTTCGGCGCTATTGACCGTGGTGAAATTCCAACAACTGGGACGTTGCCGGACGGCCAGCTTTTTGAATAGAAGGGGTATCCATTTAAGCGCCGAGTCATTGACTTAAATTTCGGTGCCTGAGCATTCACTCCCGCCATGGACGTAACGGCGAGAGCGCGGTCAACGTGCCCGGCTTTTCGCGTTCACCACTGACGCCACGAAGCTTCGCGGCTTTTGGTTTGGAGTCCCGCACGAGTTCTCGGTAGGTCACCGGCATTGCCGCGACGGCACGCTGGAGCAGCCTGAAGAACACAAGCCCTCGATGGGTGCTGTGTCGCCGGTTAAACCGGAACACAAACTCATCCAGGTACTCCTGAAGGTGAGCGGCAGTACCCGCACCTTGGTAGGTGCCTTCAATCATGCGCTTTGCAAGCGCGAATAGACGATGGACCGCCGGTGAGTATTCGGACTTCTGAGCACCGCCAGTATTCCGGTTGAGCACCGCCCGCTGAAGCGCAGTTATTGTCTGGTGA
>NZ_JBTJEP020000017.1:0-84519 GCF_054456635.2 Leucobacter faecis | reverse complement strand
CGGGAGTGAGAATCAACGGCCAGTGCCTAGCCTGCCAGCCAGTCCCAGACCAGCCAACTTAATACTCACAGCGACTCGCTTGGCGCAATGGCGCCAACGTGAATTGCGACAAACGCTGGCGCGTTTCTCCTTAGCAATCCACGCACGCAGAATGACGAGAGGGTGGCACAAGCTCGCGCAGAATGACGGAGGAGGGCACCGCGCGCTTCCCCTCGTCATCCTGCGCGACGAAGGAGTCGCAGGATCCACACGAACGTGGGTTCTGCGACTCGCTTGGCGCAATAGCTTCGACGTGAATGACCAAGTGACAGCTCCCGCGAGATGACCACGGAAAACCTCCGCAGGTCACCTGACGTCGGTGCTACCGCGTAGTCAGTCGCGGGGGCAGGCGCAGCGGTCTGACGCCGCAACACCCTCGAGCGCCTCTTCAATGTGCAGGCCGCAGCCAGCCCAGGTGGTCTTTTCACACGTCGCGCAGCGCACGGGAGAGCACATAGTTGTTCCTTTCGTCAAAAACCCTTACAGCCTAACCTGCGTCTGCAGTTTCAGCTTGGATACGGCTGGTACCGTGAGAGAATTACGCCACTTCGTGGGGTACGGAAAGGGTTGAAATGACGTCTGCAGAACTCGAACAGCGCATGGCCGAGGCCGAGGCCTGGGCTGCGGCAGACATTGACCCTGCGACCAGGCACCAGGCCCGTTCACTCGTCGCGCGTGCGCGCGAGGGGCAAGAGAGCGCGATCACCGAGCTGCACGACGCATTCGACGGCCGCCTCGCGTTTGGCACTGCCGGGCTGCGCGGCAAAATTGGCGCTGGCCCCAAGCGCATGAACCGAGTGGTCGTGTCGCAAACGAGCGCCGGGTTCGCCGCGTTTTTGCTCGAGCGTGCAAGCAAGGCCGACGCGCTCGCGCAAGACCCGCCCTCTGTCGTGATTGGCTACGACGGGCGCACGGGGTCAGCCGTATTTGCCCGTGACGCCGCTGAGGTGATGGCGGGTGCCGGGGTGCGCGTGTTCATGCTGCCCGAGCCTGGCCCCACCCCTCTCACCGCGTTTGCGGTGCGACACCTGCAGGTGTCAGCGGGCGTCATGATCACGGCGAGCCACAACCCTCCCGCCGACAACGGTTACAAGGTGTACCTGGGCGGGGCCGACGAGGGCGCCCAGGTCGCGCCTCCCGTCGACGCAGAGATCGCGTCGCACATTGAGCGCGCCTCACAGATCACGCCGGGCGCCATCTCGCGCTCATATGACATCGTGAAGCTCGGTGCGGGTGTCGCAGACGCCTACGTGGCTGAAACGGCCTCTGCGGTGCTGCTTGGACTGCCGCAAGACCCGAAGCGCCCGGGCCGCGCCCGCGGCGATGACACCGACCTGAAGGTCGTGTACACGGCTATGCACGGCGTCGGCTCTGCCACCGCTCGCCGGGTGTTCTTGTCGGCCGGGCTGCCGAGCGTCACCGTCGTGGCAGAGCAAGACGAGCCAGACCCGTCGTTTCCGTCCCTCGAGTTTCCAAACCCCGAGGAGCCGGGTGCGCTGGACCTCGCGTTTCGTACCGCGGGCGACATGAACGCCGACTTGGTGGTGGCCAACGACCCCGACGCCGACCGCGTGGCGATCGCGGTGAAGGCGCCCGTCCGCACCGCTCAGCCCGCTGTGCGCACCTACCGGCAGCGACCCCGGTTTGCGGCGAACCAGTACCGCAGGCTCACCGGCAACGAGCTCGGGCTGCTGCTCGGCTGGCGTGCGGCCGAGCGCGAAACCGCCGAGGCAAAGCTGCGCGGCCGCACACCGCGTGGCACGCTCGCGTGCACCAACGTCTCCTCCCCCGCGCTGCGCGCCGTCGCCGAAGCTTACGGCCTCGACTACGCCGAGACGCTCTCTGGCTTTAAGTGGGTGGCCCGCGTACCGCGGCTGCTATTTGGGTTTGAAGAGGCGATCGGCTATCTCACCCACGCGGGGCACGTGCGCGACAAAGACGGCATCTCGGCCGCTGCCGACGCGATCGCGATGGTGCGCGAGCTCCACGCCGAGGGGCGCACGGTGTGGGATCTGCTCGACGACGCGAGCGAGCTCTTTGGCCACTTCGCAAGCAGCCAGGTGACGCTGCGGTTCGAGTCAATGGCCGAGGCAACCGCGCTCGCAGCGAAGGTGCGCGAAATGCAGCCCACGGAGTTTGGTGACAGCAAAGTAACTCGGGTGCGTGACCTGCTCACCCCCGGTGAGGCGGCGGTGCCCGCCAACGTGCTGCGCTACGACCTCGAGGGCGGCAGCCGCGTCATGATTCGCCCGAGCGGCACCGAGCCCAAGCTCAAGGTGTACCTCGATACGTTTAGCGATGACGGCGATGCAGCTGCGCGCAGGCAGCATGCCGAGGCAGCGCTCACCCGTCTCGAGTCTGCCGTGCGCGGCTACGTCGACGGGCTCAGGCTGTAGCGTTTGGCGGGGCCGCGCTAAGCCGCTGCGGCGGGCGGCCGTGCGCTGTCGTCACCCGACAGCCACCTGATCCACCACTTGCCAGGGTCGCCCTCAAACAGCAGTGCCCGCACAAGCAGCGTCAACGGAATCGACAGGATCGCGCCGAGCGGCCCGATCACCAGCGTCCAGAAAATCACCGAGAAGAAGCTCAGCGTGAGGCTCAGGTCGACGGCGTCTGCGACAAACTTCGGCTGCACCATCACCTGCAGCACCACGTTCACGACGCAGTAGATCGCTATCACGGCGAGCATCAGCGGCCAGCCGCCCACCGCGAGCGCGACAAGCGCTGGCGGCACGAGCCCCAGCACGAAACCAATGTTGGGGATGAAGTTGGTAATGAAGGCGAGAATCGCCCACACGAGCGGCGCGGGCACGCCGAGCGCCGACAGCGCAAGCCCATCGATCACCGCGACGAGCAGGCCAAAGCTCGCGTTGACCACGTAGTAGCGGCGCACGCTGCTGGCGTACCCCGCGAAGCGCTGCATTGTGGGGGCGACGCGCTCACCAAACTCGTTCGTCGCACGGGCGTAGCGTGCGCCGTCGATCGCGATAAAGATGACGTAGGCAAGCACAAAGAAGAACCCGGTAAACACGCCGATCATGAGCCCGCTGAGGTTTGAGACGTACGCGATGATCGTTTCGGGGCGCAGCACTGACACGAGCGCGTCAGACGCTTGCTTCTCGAGGCCCAGGTCTTGCAGCAGGTGCATGATCTCGGTCACGGTCTTTTGAAACTCCGACGCCGAACTGCGCACGAGCGCCACGAACTCGGCGCCCGCGTAATAGAGCAGCGCGGCCATCGCCGCGAGCACAGCATATGCGACGAGAATCACCGCGGTGGTGGCAGCCCAGCGGGGCAGCCCGATGCGCTCGAGCGGTCTGCGCAGCGGGTGGCAGATCATCACGATCACGACTCCCAGCGCGAGCGGCCCAATCACACCACGGGCCACCCACACGCCAAACAGCACGACCACGGCCGACGCGAGCCCCACGAGCAGCATGACGGCGCTGCCCGGAGCCGGGCTAGACGGAGCCGGGCTCGGTCGCGGAGGCCTGGGTGTTGGATTCACGTTACTAGCGTAGTGCCGCCGTCGCTGACAGCACGCCGTGCTCAGTCCTCTTCGGGCAGCCCCAACGTCTTGTCTTCGCCCACCGCGATCCACGATGCGGTGAGCAACAGCGTGCGGCACACAAAGTTGAACCACAAGAGCAGGGCGACACCGACAGCAAACGTGGCCAGCAGCGGGTTGCGCGACGCCCCGCCCAAGAGCGACGCGCCCAGCAGTTTCAGCACGAGCAGGCCGCCCGCTCCCAGCGCGCACCCCATTAACAGGTGCAGGCGCGGCACGACCACCTCGGCCAGGTACTTGTGCATCGCGACCAGCAGCAGCAGGTCAAACAGATACACCGCCCCGTACCGCGTCACCAACCCCAGGGTGCTAAACAGCCAGTTGCCTTCTGACAGTCCCGTCCACCCGAGCACCATGTGGGCGAGACTCGACATCAAGATCGTGAGCGCCGCCGACACCACGATCGCGGCCGAAAACAGCAGCGCGAGCAGAAAGTCACGCAGCTTCAGCAGCACGGCGTTGCGATACTGCTTCACTTCGAGGCCAAAAATGATCCGGATCGAACGCCTGGTGCCCGTGAACCAGTTGAGCGCGATCCAGAGCAGCGAGGCGCTCGCGATGATGCCGCTCACGCTGAGCGCGCGCGCTTCGAGCAGCCCGTTCAGCTGCACCGCCCCATTCTTTCCGAGCAGGCCCGGTACGAACAGGTTGATCTGCTCGACGATCGTCGCGAGCAGTTCTGGGTGCTCGCGCAGCCAGATGCCAAACACGCTGAAGCCCACGTACAACGCCGCAAACACCGCAAACAGGGCTTGGTAGCTCATGCCGCCCGAGAGCACGCTGCCGCCCACGTCGGTGAAGTGCGACCAGGCGCGTACCGGGCGAAGCGCCATCACGCGGTCCTTCAGTCGTGTCCACCGCGCTTTCTGCATATCCAACATCCTAGGGCGCAAGCGGCATCGCGAGGCCGCTCGCGAACGAGCGCGCCGCGCCCGAAACCGGGTCGGTGAACGAGAGCCTGCTCGCGAGCAGCTGCAGCGGGGTCGTGAAATCGTCGATCGCAGCTCCTCGATCTACGGGATAGAGCGGGTCGCCCACGATCGGTACGCCCGCGGCCCACATGTGCAGCCGCAGCTGGTGCGTGCGTCCCGTGTGGGGCGTGAGCCGGTACAGTCCGAGGGGCCGCGCCACGCCGGAACTCGCCTCGCCACAGGCCTCGCTGGGGGTGTCGTAGCTGCGGGCGTTGGCTGCCTCTGCCGCGGTGAGCTCGCGCTCTAACGCGATGCCGGATCGCGCATTGACGGGCGCACCCGGCACAATTTCGGCGTGCATCACGCCGTGCTCTTTGGCGAGGTGGTTCTCGATTTCGACGGGCAGCGGCAGGGCGGGGTCGATGGGAGCGACCGCGTGGTAGGTCTTTTCGATGGCGCCGGCACGCTGAAACATCGACTGGTACGGCCCGCGCCACCGGCGCTCGGTCGTGAGCACGAGCAGCCCCGACGTAACCCGGTCGAGCCGGTGAATGGGGGTGAGCTCGGGCAGCCCTAGTGCGTTGCGCAGCCGCACCACGACGCTTTCTTGCACGTGTTTGCCGCGCGGAATGGTCGACAAGAACGCGGGCTTGTCGATTACCACGAGCCGTTCGTCGTGGTGCACGATGCGAATCTGGCCGGGCACCGGGGTTTCGGGGGCCAGGTCACGGTGGAACCAGACGAAAAGGTTATGCCGGTAGGGATCTTGCGGCTGCACCGGGTCGCCTGCCTGGTAGACGAAGCGGCCCTGCGCAATAAAGTCGTCGACGTCGATGTGCATGCCGACGCGGGCGTGCAGCCAGTCGCGCACAAGCCGCCACTCGGGCGCCCCGCCCGGTACACCGTCGGTCGTGCGCAGCCAGGCGGCGTCAAGGCCGAAGCGCTGCGGCAGCGGGGAACGAGGGGGCACCACACGAGTCTACCGGCGATACGCGAAGCGCCCCGCCCGTCCCCCGGTAGGGGCTGGGCGGGGCGCTTGTGCGTCGCAGGATCTAGCTGGTCTTACCCGTGATGATCGCGTTCTTGACCTCGGCGATAGCCTTGGTCACCTGAATGCCACGGGGGCACGCGTCGGTGCAGTTGAAGGTTGTGCGGCAGCGCCACACGCCTTCCTTGTCGTTGAGCACGTCGAGGCGCACCTGGGCGCTGTCGTCACGCGAATCAAAGATGAAGCGGTGCGCGTTCACAATCGCGGCGGGGCCAAAGTACTGCCCGTCCGTCCAGAACACGGGGCACGACGAGGTGCACGCGGCGCACAGAATGCACTTGGTGGTGTCGTCGAACCGCTCGCGCTCCTCAGCCGACTGGATGCGCTCCTTGCCGCCCTCGGGCTTGTTGCCCGCAATGAGGAACGGCTGTACGGCGCGGTACGCGTCGAAGAACGGCTCCATGTCGACGATGAGGTCCTTTTCAAGGGGCAGGCCCTTGATCGCCTCAACATAGATCGGCTTCGTGATGTCAAGATCCTTGATCAGGGTCTTGCACGCGAGACGGTTCTTACCGTTGATGCGCATCGCGTCAGAGCCGCAGATGCCGTGCGCGCACGAGCGGCGGAACGACAGCGAGCCGTCCATGTCCCACTTGATCTTGTGCAGCGCGTCAAGAATACGGTCCGTCGGGTACATCTCGACGTCGAAGTCTTCCCAGTATGCCTCCCGGCCCGACTCGGGCAGGTAGCGGCGCACGAGCAGGGTAACCGTGAACGGCTTGATCCCTGCTTCTTCCGAAGGGTTTCCCGGAGCGTGTGAGTTGCTCATGACCTAGTACTTCCTCTCCAGCGGCGGGTACCGCAGCTCGCCGTTTTCGTCCTTCGTGAAGACGACCGGCTTCCAGTCCAAGCGAATGTGGTCCTCGGGGTTGGCCGACTTTGCATCGCCCGTGAGGTACGCCATGGTGTGCTTCATGTAGTTCTCGTCGTCGCGGTTCGGGTAGTCGTCGCGCATGTGGCCGCCACGGCTCTCCTTGCGGTTACGCGCGGTGTACGCGAGCACCTCGGCGAGGTCGAGCAAGAAACCGAGCTCGATTGCCTCGAGCAGATCAGTGTTGAACCGCATGCCACGATCCTGCACGCCGACGTTCTTGTACCGCTCGCGCAGATCGTGAATCACGCCGAGCACATCGGTGAGCGTCTCGTGGGTGCGGAACACCTGAGCGCCGCGGTCCATGTTCTCCTGCAGTTCACGCCGCAGGTCGGCAACACGCTCGGTGCCATTGCCCTCGCGGAACTGCGCGACCATCTTGATGACCTCGTCGGCGGCGCCCTCGGGCAGCGGCACAAACTCGGCCGTCTTCGCGTAGTCAGCGGCGGCGTTACCGGCACGCTTACCGAACACGTTGATATCGAGCAGCGAGTTGGTGCCGAGGCGGTTCGAGCCGTGCACCGACACGCACGCACACTCGCCCGCAGCGTAGAGGCCGGGAACGACGGTGTCGTTGTCCATCAGCACCTCTGCCTGCACGTTGGTGGGAATGCCACCCATCGCGTAGTGAGCGGTGGGGAACACCGGTACCGGCTCGGTGACGGGGTCGACGCCCAGGTAGGTGCGCGCGAACTCGGTGATGTCAGGCAGCTTGGTCTCGAGCACCTCTGCGCCCAAGTGGGTGCAGTCGAGGTAGACGTAGTCCTTGTGCGGGCCAGCGCCGCGGCCTTCGAGCACCTCTTGCACCATGGAGCGGGCGACAATGTCGCGGGGAGCGAGGTCCTTAATGGTGGGGGCGTAGCGCTCCATGAAGCGCTCGCCGCTCGCGTTACGCAAGATCGCGCCCTCACCACGGGCACCCTCGGTGAGGAGGATGCCGAGGCCGGCGAGGCCGGTCGGGTGGAACTGGTAGAACTCCATGTCCTCGAGGGGCAGGCCCTTACGCCAGACGATGCCCACGCCGTCACCCGTGAGGGTGTGTGCGTTTGACGTCGTCTTGAAGATCTTGCCGAAGCCGCCGGTCGCAAACACAATCGACTTAGCCTGGAACACGTGAATGTCGCCGGTGGCGAGGTCGTATGCGACGACGCCTGACGCCTTGCGGTCCTTGCCCTCGCCCGTCATCACCAGGTCGAGCACGTAGAACTCGTTGAAGAAGTTGACGCCCAGCTTGACGCAGTTCTGGTACAGCGTCTGCAGAATCATGTGCCCGGTGCGGTCGGCTGCGTAGCAGGCACGACGCACAGCGGCCTTACCGTGGTCACGCGTGTGGCCACCGAAGCGGCGCTGGTCGATCTTGCCCTCGGGCGTACGGTTGAAGGGCAGACCCATGTTCTCGAGGTCGATGACCGCGTCGATGGCTTCCTTCGCCAGGATCTCTGCCGCGTCTTGATCGACGAGGTAATCCCCACCCTTGACCGTGTCAAAGGTGTGCCACTCCCAGTTGTCCTCCTCGACGTTTGCGAGCGCCGCGGCCATGCCGCCCTGCGCCGCGCCCGTGTGCGAGCGAGTGGGGTACAGCTTTGTAATGACCGCAGTCTTGGCCTTGGGGCCCGCCTCGATCGCGGCGCGCATGCCTGCGCCGCCTGCGCCGACGATCACAACGTCGAACTGGTGGTAGGTAACGCCGTCCTTGACGGTGACCTCTTCGCCCTCATGGGTATTTGTAGCCACGTGAGTCCTATTCTTCGATTCTCTAGAAACCTGGGGTGACCGCTACTTGGCCGTGCAGAACGACGCGACCAGCGACGGGTCAGCGCCCGCCGGGCAGGGGTCAAGCGTGTAGATCACAAACGTGCCGAGCAGAATCAGCAGCGCCGCCGACAGAAACAGTGCCACGCGAAACGCCTTCGCAAGGCCGGGGCGCGTGACGTAGTCGTTCACAATGGTGCGCATGCCGTTCGCGCCGTGGATCAGGGCAAGCCACAGAAGTAGCGTGTCCCAAACCATCCAGAACGGCTGCGACAGCTTGCCGCCAACAAAGCCGAAGTCGATGGCGTGCACGCCGTCACCGATCATCAGGTTCGAGAAAAGGTGACCGAACACGAGCACGAGCAACAGCACGCCCGAGACGCGCATGTAGATCCAGCCCCATTTTTCCCAGTTGGTACGCTTTGCCGCCGGGGTCTTGGCGCGCGGGGATTCAATCGTCATAGCCATGGTGCTTCTCCCTCGCCCTAGTGACCGAACACGTTCATCAGGTGGCGCGGCAGGAAGCCGGCCATCGTCACGGCCCACAGCACGATGACGATCCAGAACATGGTGCGGTGGTAACGCGCGCCCTTGCTCCAGAAATCGACCAGAATGATGCGAATGCCGTTGTATGCGTGGAACACGATCGCTGCGACGAGAGCGGCTTCACCCAGTCCCATGATCGGGGTCTTGTAGGTCGCCATCACTGCGTTGTAGGCCTCGGGGCTGACACGCACCAGCGCGGTGTCGAGCACGTGCACCAGCAAGAAGAAGAAAATTGCGACGCCGGTGATTCGGTGCAGCACCCACGACCACATTCCTTCGTTCCCGCGATACAGCGTGCCGCCCGGGCGACTCTTCTTTTTCACCGCTGGCGCGGCATCTGCCGTATGGGCTGACACGAGCTTCCTCCTAGATTCTGCATCGCCGAGCCATACTCGGCACTTAACAGTGCGGCACTCAGACAGTCGCGGGGGCACCCCAAACACAACTCCGCTGAGAATCCGCTGCGCCCCCATTATGACACCATTCGAGAGCTGCCCCGCACACAGCTGCCGTGGGCGCGTGTTCTCGCACCGGATCGTTATGTTCGGCTCACCCCTCAGCGGCACAGACTACGCTTAGGCACATGTCCGACGTCGCGAATTCCACGGCCCCTCTCGACCGCTTCACGTGCGTGATTCCAGCCGGAGGTGTCGGCTCAAGGCTGTGGCCACTCTCGCGCGCAAATGCACCGAAGTTTCTGCTCGATCTGACGGGTTCTGGTGATTCGCTGCTGCGCACGACCTGGGATCGGCTCGCACCGATCACTCCCCCCGAGCGCGTGCTCGTCGTGACGGGCGTATCGCACCGTGATCTCGTCGAGAAGCAGCTCCCCCAGCTGCTCCCAGAGAACCTGGTCACCGAGAGCGAACCCAAGGACTCCTCGGCCGCGATCGGGCTCGCGGCCGCGATCCTGGAGCTGCGGGACCCCGACGCGATCATTGGCTCCTTCGCGGCCGATCACGTGATCCGGGGCGAGGTGCTGTTTCAGCGGGCCGTCGAGACCGCTGTTCGAGCGGCGGATCAGGGCTACATTGCGACGATTGGCATTCGCCCCAGCCACCCCGCGACGGGGTTTGGCTACATCGAGGCGGGTGAGGCGCGCGGCGACCTGGCGAAGTTTGATCTCTACGACGTGAAGTCGTTCGTCGAAAAGCCCGAGGCGGATGTGGCCCGCGCGTATCTCGAAGATGGCGGCTACCTGTGGAACGCGGGCATGTTTATTGCACGCGCGACGGTGCTGCTCGACCAGATGGCCCAGCAGCAGCCCGAGATGGTTGCTTCGCTGCGCGAGATCGCGGCGGCGTGGGGCACTGACCGGGGTGCAGCGGTGCGCGAACGTCTGTGGCCCACGCTGCCCAAGATCGCGATCGACTACACCGTCGCTGAACCGGCCGCGAAGGTTGGCAAGATGGTCTGCGTCGCCGCGCACTTCGAGTGGGACGACGTGGGCGACTTTGCGTCGGTCGCGAACCTACTCACGCGCGGGCGCGGTAACGATCTCGCCGTGCTCGGCGACCGCGCTCAGGTGCTGTCTGACGCCTCGAGTGGCATCGTCGTCTCAGAAAGCGACCGACTCGTTGCCCTCGTTGGGGTCGAAGACGTCGTGGTCGTTGACACCGCCGACGTGCTGCTCGTGACGACCAAGGCGAAGGCGCAAGAGGTCAAGAATCTCGTGGGCCGCATGAAGGTATCGGGCGGCGGCCACCTGCTCTAGCAGCCCTGGATTCTGCGAGTCGCAAGCTCCCGCAGAATGACGTGAAAATGAGCACCCTCCCGCGTCATTCTGTGGGAGCACCCTCCCGCGTCATCCTGCGCGACGGAGGAGTCGCAGGATCCACACCCAATGATTCTGCGAGTCGCAAGCTCCCGCAGAATGACGAGGGGTGGCCGCTAGGCGGGCATGATGAGCGAGAACGGGTACTTCTCTGAGGTTGCGACCCGCACGTCCTCCCCGAGCTCGGCGACACCCGCCACAGCGCCGACACCGGCGTAGCGGTCGCCCGTTTCGTAGTCGGGGTCGGTCGAGATGACTACGCGGCCGCTCGCGTTCACGAGTGTCACGTCTTTGGCGATCGACAGGTCTTTCAGCATTGCACCCTCGAGCGAGTGTACGAGCACATCGGCGCAGGCGACCCCCCAAAACTCGCCTTCGACGATCAGGGGCAGCGCCGAGGTGATCGTGATCTCGTTCGAGCACAGGTAGTCAACGAACGGCCCCGCGACGTGCCGCTTGCCCGTGCTCTCGGGCACCCGGTACCACTCGAGGCGAACGAGGTCGATGGCGGCTTGCCCCGGCCCAAACGTTGACGACGCCAGCAGACTGCGTTCGGGCCCCTGCCACCAGGCGAGCGGATTTCCCTCGGCGACGATCACGTCGCTCGCGCAGTAGCCCGCGCCGTAGAGCGGGCGTTCGGTTTCGTCGAGGATCGCGTGCGCGCCACGCTCAAGCGCGTGCGCGAGCTGCGCGCCCGTGATCCGGCCCCCGGCAAGATGCGTGTGCAGTGTCGCCTCGAGCTCTGGCAGCCAGCGTTCGAGCGGCGCAAAAACGCCGTCGAAGAACGCGTCAACACGGTTCAACAGTTCGTGCAGCACGTCGTCGTACTGCGCCGGATCCTGTGGCATGGTCCCCTCCCCAGTGAGGCTTTTGCCGCTCAGTGTACGAGGCGGCGTGACTCCAGTGTGTCATGAAGTTCGCTGCCGGGCGGCAACGCGAGGAGCTCAGCGCGAAACCGCACGAGCCAGCGCAGTGACCCGCGCACGCTGTCGCGCACCGCGATGCGAGCAGCGGCGACGTCGCCCGCGCGCGTCGCGTCGATTTGCGCGGTGAGCGCGTCGTGCGTCGCAATGCGCGCGTTCTCGTCGAGATCTTGCAGCGCGAGCAGCGGCGTGAACTCGGTCTGCACGCGCACGTGCTCGTTGGTGAGCCGCACCGACTGGCTGAGAGCAGCAAGCTCGAGCTGCACCTCGGTGACGCGCTTGCGCCACTGGTCGCGTTCGAGATCGCGCGCCTGCACGAGCACACCCGCCACCACCTCGAGCTCCTCGGCGGTAGCGCGCTGGCAGGCATACTCGGCGCACGCCGCCGACACGACTTCGTAGTGCACGCCGAGGTCGGCGAGCGCTACGCGGGGCATTTCCATGAGCGCACGCGCGTTGACTTCTTCGACCGCACCGCTGCTGGTGCGCACGAAGCTACCGCCGTTGCGCCCGCGCTTCGTTTCGATGAGGCCGCGGTGCCGCAGGCCGCTCAGCGCCTCGCGCACAGTGACGACCGCGACGCCCATGAGCGCCGACAGCTCAGTTTCACTGGGAAGCCGCTCCCCCTCGGTGAAGGCCCCCACCGAAATGGCTTGCACGAGACGTGACTCGACGAGCTCGGTGCGCCCCTCGTCACCAATCGGCGCAAAGGCGGCCGTGCGCAGGCGACTAGGCGGGGACTGCGTAAACGTTGAGCTCACCGCGCACCCTCCATTCGTGTGTGGGATTCACCAGAGTCTGACAGCTGTTGATTCAAGCCTAACCGTGTCGACCGTGACCGAATTGTAATGAACAAATCTTGATCCGTATTTAAACCTATTAAAACGTATGTTAATGTTTCTGCAACGGTTCGACAATGATGTTGAGGAGCGACGACATGTCACACACTTCTTCCCCAGGTGTTGCGGGAGGGTTCGGCAGCAGCCGAACCAGGCCCCGCAAAAACGAGGAACACACCAGCCTGCTCACCACCGCGACGACCGCGGTATCGGTGAAGCAGGTCACCAAGCAGTTCGGCGATTTCACCGCGGTGAAAGATCTCGATATCGAGATTCGCGATGGCGAGTTCTTCTCGATGCTCGGCCCCTCAGGCTCGGGTAAGACCACGGTGCTGCGCATGATCGCGGGGTTTGAAGCCGTCACCTCGGGCAGCATCGAACTGCACGGTGTCGACGTCACCCGCGACGCCCCGTTCGACCGCGAGGTCAACACGGTGTTTCAGGACTACGCCCTGTTTCCGCACCTCACCATCGCCGAGAACGTGGCCTACGGGCTCAAGGTGCGCAAGGTGCCCCGGGCTGAACGCGACAAGCTCGTACTTGAAGCCCTCGAACAGGTGCAGCTTGCGCAGGTCGCCGAGCGTCGCCCCTCGCAACTCTCTGGTGGTCAACGCCAGCGCATCGCGCTCGCCCGCGCCCTGATCCTGCGCCCGCGCGTGCTGCTGCTCGATGAGCCGCTTGGCGCGCTTGACAAGCAACTGCGCGAGCAGATGCAGGTCGAGCTGAAGCAGATTCAGCGCGAGGTGGGCATCACGTTCATCTTCGTGACACACGACCAAGAGGAAGCGCTGACCCTCTCAGATCGCGTGGCCGTGTTCAACAACGGCAAGATCGAGCAGGTGGGCTCGCCACGAGAGGTCTACGAGTTCCCTCAAACCGAGTTCGTCGCCAAGTTCTTGGGCACCACGAACCTGCTGCCTGCAGAGCTTTCGGGTCGTCTGCTCGGCGAGGCCTGCGTTCACAGCGTGCGCCCCGAGCGCGTCGAGCTTGTCGGTCAGGCCGACCCGCTCGAGCCGGGCGTGGTTTCGCTCGCCGGCACCATCGCTGAAGCGGTGTATGCCGGGCCCAACACCAAGTACCTCGTCGACACCGACCAGGGCGTGCGCATCATCGCAGAGAAGCACAACTCGCACACCCCGTCTGCGTCGCAGGGCGTGACCCGCGGCGATCGCGTCAACGTAGCGTTTCGCTACGACCACGCGACTCCCATTCCGGGCACCGCGTCGAGCAGCGACCGGGCCGCGGCCTAGGCGCCGTCCCTTCAACCACCCATAAACCCACTACCGCTTCGCGCAGCACAGCTGCTGCGCAGGCAACCACTTCCCCGACACCGGGGCATCACACAAAGGAGTCATGATGAACAAGAAGATGCTGGCCGTTCCGCTGGCCATGGCGGCGGCCCTGGGGCTCGCACTCGTGGGCTGTTCAAGCGGCGATGCTGGGGGCGACGCCTCGGGCGGCGGCTCGAGCGAACTCAAGATCGATGTGCCCGACGTACCCATGCTGGGTGAACTCGGCGACCCCGAGGGCGAAGTCAACATCGTCGCGTGGTCGGGCTTCGTTGAGCCTGAGTGGACCAAGCAGTTCGAAGAAGACACCGGCTGCAAGGTCAACCGCAAGATCGCGGGCACCTCAGACGAGATGGTGCAGCTGATGCGCACCGGCAACTACGACCTCGTGTCGGCCTCGGGCGATGCGAGCCTGCGCCTCATCGTGGGCGGCGACGTGCAGCCGCTCAACCTCGACCTGATTCCCAACTTTGGCGACGACATCGTGGAGGGCATGAAGGGTCAGCTGTACGACACTCTCAACGGCCAGTCATACGGTGTGCCCATCGGTCGCGGCGCCAACATTCTGCAGTACAACACCGACGTGGTGAAAGACGCTCCCACCAGCTGGGACATCGCGTGGGAGTCAGACAGCCCCTACGCCGGCAAGATCATCGCCTACGACGCACCGATCTACATCGCCGATGCCGCCGTCTACCTGATGGCGCACGAGCCCGACCTGGGCATCACGAACCCCTACGCCCTCGACGAGACCCAGCTCGCGGCCGCCGTTGATCTACTGAAGCAGCAGAACAAGATCATCGGCGACTACTGGTCAGACCCCACCGCACAGATCACCGCGTTCAACGGCGGCGACGTCGTGGCGGGCACCTCATGGGAGGTGCTGAAGAAGCTGTCTGAGAACCCTGCGCTCGAGGGTGTGCTGCCCGACGAGGGATCGACCGGCTGGTCAGATGCGTGGATGCTCGCGTCGAAGTCGGCCAACCCCACCTGTGGCTACCTCTGGATGGATTACACCTCGGCCCCTGACGTGAACGGCGCGATCGCCATGAACTTCGGTATGGCCCCGGCCAACGCAGCGTTCTGTGAAACCAGCGACGAGGCACGCGAGCACTGCGAGACGTTCAACGCCACCGACGAGGAGTACTTCTCAAAGGTGTGGTTCTGGACGACGCCCATCGAGCAGTGCATCGACGGTCGCACAGATGTGACCTGCACCAACTTCCAGCAGTGGACCGACGCCTGGATGACCGTTAAGGGCTAAGGCCCAAGGTCTCCGCACACACTCCGGTGGCGGGAGCATTCCCGCCACCGGACCAAACCCACCGAATCGCACCCCACGACTCGCACCCCATCGAATCCACTCACGTAAGGAATCGTCGTGTCGACCCCAACCTTCCTCGAGACCCGGCCTAAGCCGGTCTCCTCAGCCCTGCACAGGCACCCCAAGGGCCGCCTCGCCGCGCTGCTGACACTTCCCATGGTGTGGCTCGTCGGCGTCTATATTCTCGCCGTCGTCTTGATGCTCATCACCGCATTTTGGGAGACTGACCCCTTCACTTCAAAGGTGAAGCCGGGGTTTACGCTCGACCACTTCGCGAGCATCGTGACCGTGCCGGCCTACCTCAATGCTGCGCTGCGCACGCTCGGCATCGCACTCGCGGTCACCGCGATCTGCGCTACCCTCTCGATCCCCCTCGCCATCTACATGGCCAAGATCGCGCGCCCCTGGCAGCGCGCCGCCCTCGCGGTCATGGTCACCCTGCCGCTCTGGGCAGGCTACCTGGTCAAGATTCTCTCGATCCGGATCGTATTTTCTGACGGTGGCTTCATCAATTCAGTGCTTGGGCCGTTTGGTATTCACAGCCCCGGCTACGGCGTCTTCGTCACCATCATCGCGCTCGTCTACCTGTGGTTTCCGTACATGGCGATTCCGGTATATACCGCGGTGAGCCAGGTTTCACACAACCTGTTCGACGCTTCGGCCGACCTCGGCGCGCACGGCATGCGCACCATCTTCACGGTCATCGTGCCGCTTCTGAAGCCCGCCCTGATCGCCGGATCGATCTTCACGTTCTCCCTCAGCCTCGGCGACTACCTCGCCGCGAAGTTCGTGGGTGGATCAACCCAGATGATCGGTACGATCATCGCTTCCAACATCAACCTCAACCCGCCCGTGGCGGCCGCCTTCTCGGTCGTGCCCATCGTGATCGTGGTTGTCTACCTGCTCGTCGTTCGTAAGAGCGGCGCCATCGAGAACATCTAGGAGGCCGCAATGTTGCGCCTTGGCCGGGGTACCAAGATCACCCTCTCGGTGATCACCGCCCTCATTATTGTCTGCACCTACGTTCCACTGTTCGTGATCGTGGTGAACTCGTTCAACGCCAACCGCGTCGCCGGCTGGCCCGTCTCTAACTTCTCACTCGTGTGGTGGGAGAAGGCGCTCACCAACCCGGCGATGCACGCCGCCGTACTCAACTCGGTGGTGGTTGCAGCATCTGCCACCGCGATCGCGTTGCTGCTGGGCACCCTGTCGGCATTCGCGCTGCAGCGGTTCAAGTTTTACGGCCGCGAGACCGTGAACCTGATCATCATTCTGCCGATCACCCTGCCTGGCGTCGTCACCGGTGTCGCGCTGTCGAACACCTTTTACCAGGTGCTCGACCCGATCGGCATCAAGGTCGGCTACATGGGCATGATCATCGCCCACGCCACGTTCTGTGTCGTGATGGTGTTCAACAACGTGATCGCGCGGCTGCGCCGTATGAACCCGAACCTCGAGGAAGCCTCGATGGATCTCGGTGCCGGCATCATGCAGACGTTTCGGTCAGTCACCTTTCCGCAGTTTCGCAGTGCGTTCATTGCCGGCGGCTTGCTCGCCTTCGCTCTGTCGTTCGACGAGGTGTACGTGACAATCTTCACCGCCCCGCCCGGTGTCGACACGCTGCCGCTGTGGTTCATGAACCAGATGGGGCGCCCCAACGAGGCAAACCAGGTGAACGTGGTCGCGACGCTCATCATTCTGCTGTCACTCATTCCGGTCTACTTCTCGCAGCGCGCTTCGGCAAACGCCGCGAAAGAGTTGAAGTAGGCGCGACGGGCGAAGGGCCCGGTCTCACCGCTCTCCGGTCGCAGCGGCTTCGCCGCCGCTCCTGCCCAACCAAGCGGTGAGACCGGGCCCTTCGCCCCCCAACATGCACAGCCCTGCGCGAGCCCCACCCCGCGTCATCCTGCCTGACGCACACCCCTACGTCGTCCTGCCTGACGCACACCCCTTCGTCATCCTGCCTGACGCACACCCTTACGTCATCCTGCGTGAGCCACACCCCTACGTCATTCTGCGTGAGCTTGCGAATCGCAGGATCCATGGCCCAATTGGACGATTTGATCGTTATGGACGTTTTGAGCGATTTGAGAGATACTAAAGCATGGCCTCAAAACTGACTTCCACTAGTAGAGCTGCCCATGTCATACAGCCTCCGCAAGATCTCGCGGAGATGCTTAAGTTTGCCCGATTCCTTGAGGGCCATACGGCACACGCAGTGCTAGTTGGACCAGACGGAGAGCAAGTGCCGCTCCCACAGGCGGCCTACGAAGTTTTGGTTCAAGTTGCTGCAGCTATGGAGCGCGGCGCCTCAGTCAGCGTCGAGCCTATAGATCGCCAATTGACAACACAGCAAGCTGCAGATCTTCTTGGCATCAGCCGCAATACGCTCGTACGGCTACTTGACGAACATGAACTAGCCTACGAGCGGTTGGGCAATGCAAGGCATCGGCGGTTAAGGCTCCAAGACGTGCTTGCTTACCGCGAACGCAAACGTAGCGAACGCCGGGAGCGCTTAGACGAGCTTACTCGGCAAGCAAACGAAGACGGGCTCTACGAAGTAGACGCTGCTGCATACCGCGCAGCGCTATCAGAGGCGCGAGAGGCATAGACCGTGGCCCGATTTGCGGCGTTTCTTGACGCATGCACATTGGTGCCAGTCGTTCAATGCGACACCTTGCTGCGGCTCGCAGACGCGGGGCTGTTTCGTCCTCTGTGGTCGTGGCGTGTACAAGCGGAGGCCCTATCTGCTCTGAAACGGGTGCATCCAGAGATAGATCCGAGTCGATTTCACAGCAGGTTGAGGTCAATGAACGAGGCATTCGTCGACGCGAACGTCGAGGCCTGGGAGTCACTTGTAGACGGAATCGTTCTACCTGACATGAACGACAGGCACGTAGTCGCAGCAGCTATTCGGGGGCGCGCGGATGCAATCGTTACTGCGAACCTCAAGGATTTTCCGTATGCAGCGCTGCAGAAATTCGAGCTCGAAGCAATTGGAGTCGATGACTTCTTATTAGATCAACTGGATCTTGCACCAGCAGCCGTTTGCGATGTGCTGCTAAGCCAGGTGTGTGCAATGACTCAACCGCCGATCACTCCTAAGGGGCTACTTGAACGTCTATCCCGAAGTGGCTCCCCCGGTTTTGCGACTGCTGCTTATGCTGAGCTCGAGCGTCGACGATTGATTTGAGTGTTACTGACCGAGTACGACCCCACCGTTCCTCGGAGCGGGGCTGAAGGGGCTTGATTCTGCGACTCCTCCGTCGCGCAGAATGACGGGAGGGCGGAGCCGCGCAGAATGACGGGAGGGCGGAGCCGCGCAGAATGACGGGAGGGCGGAGTCGCGCAGAATGACGGGTGAAGGCGCAGAGCGGCGGCCCGAGGGGGCTGGGGCCGCCGATTGGTTGGGTCTGGCAGGAGCGGCGGCGAAGCCGCCGCGACCGGAGAGCGGCGGCCCCAGCCCCCTCGGGCCGCCGTTCCCCCTCTATAGCCGGTCGCCGTGCTTCTCGCGCAGCTCTTCGACCGCGCGCTCGAGCGCCGGGTCATCGCCGCGTGCGAGCGCCGCGTACTGCAGTGTCACACCATCATCGGTCAGCAACGCCTTCACCCACATGCGTCGGCGCGGCACAAACAGCGACCAGATGAGGCCACCGAGCGCGAGCAGCGCGAAGATCAGCACTCCGGTCTGCGCAGGGTTGCGCATCACGTCGAACGCGGCGTAGCGGGGCGCGGCCTCGAACGTGAGCGTGCCCATGCCGTCTGGCAGGTCGATCGTCTCCCCGATCGTGAGCTCGAGCGACTTCTTATCGATCGCGCGGCCCGTGAGCTGTTGCATATTCTCGGTATCGAGCGCGTACACCGACTGTGGCACACCGCTGTCGATGCCGAGGTCACCCTCGAATACGTCAAGTGTCAGCACGGGGTTCTCAAGGTCGGGGAAGTTCGAGGTGTATGCGCCCGATTCGAGGTCAACCTTCGTCGGGTAGAAGAACCCGCGCAGCCCCAGCTGGGTGCGCTCACCGTCGCCCTTCTTTATGCCGTACGGCACCTTCACCACGCCGAGCGACACCATGTTCGTGTCTTGCGGAATAAACGGCATCGACTCGCTGTACACGGTCTCGCCCTCGGCGTTACGAATGGTAAGGGTCGGCGCATACCCGTTTGCGATCAGGTAGATCGGTGAACCGTGCACTCGCAGCGGGTGATTCACCCGAATGACTTCCTCCGACTCCGTGCCGTCTGGGTCGGTGAGCTTCATGCTCGCAATGTAGTCCTTCACCTGACCGAGCGCGTCAACGTTGCCATCTTCGGGGGTCATGTAGTCCACCTGCAGCGACTTCAACTGCAGCGTGAACGGCTCAAGCGATTCGCTGTCGAAGCCGTTACCCGAGTTCACAGTGTCGTAGTCGATCAGCTGGTTGACCATCGTCTCGCCCTCGACGAGCACTTTTTGCCCGTTGAAGGTGTACGCGCCGCCCACCCCTACACACACGAGCACGCCAAGCAGCGCGGTGTGAAACAGCAGGTTACCGGTCTCGCGCAGGTAACCGCGCTCGGCCGACACCGAGATCTCGGTGACACCGCGGCGGGTCACGCGCTGCACCTCGGTGCGGTATCGCGAGCGCTTCAGCACGTCGCGCGCCTCAGTCACGGCGCGCGCCGCGAACTCTTCGCGCTCTGCGGGCGTCGCGCTCGGGTTCGAGACGCGCACCTCGGTGAAGCCCGCCATTCGGCCCAGCCGCGCAGGAGTCTTTGGTGGCTTACCGCGCCAGGCTTTCCAGTGATGGGCGACGCGTGGCAGCACGCAGCCGATCAACGAGATAAACAGCAGCAGGTAGATCGATGAGAACCACACCGAGCTGTACACATCGAACGCCTGCACGGGGAACGCGTCGAGAATCGGAAACAGCTTGGGATGATCCGCTTCGTACTGCAGCACCCCATTGGGGTCTGCACTGCGCTGCGGCAGCAGGGAGCCAGGGATCGCGGCGACCGCGAGCAGCAAGAGCAGGATCAGGGCCACCCGCATGCTGGTGAGTTGGCGCCAGAACCAGCGACCCCAGCCCTTGAGGCCAAGCTCGGGTGACTCCGCGCGGACCTGCGCGCCAGAGCCGTCATCGTAATCAGAGGGGCGTGACATATCCGCCAATCACCGCCTGCAGTGCATACATCATCTTGCTCCAGAGGCCGGTCACCATCAGGAGACCGATGAGGATCAGCAGCGCGCCGCCGATCACGTTGACGGCACGAATATGCCGCTTGAAGAATGTCATGGTTTGGGTCATCCAGCCAAAGCCGAACGCAGCGAGCACGAACGGCAGCCCGAGCCCGAGGCAGTACCACAGCGCCAGTATGACCGAGCGGCCGACCGAGCCCTGCTGCAGGCTCAGCCCCATGATCACGGTGAGCGTGGGTCCCATGCAGGGGGTCCAGCCGATCGCGAACACGATGCCCAGCACGGGGGCACCTACGAGACCAAAGCGCGGCTTGAGTTTGAGCTTCTTATTGTTCTGCATGAACCCAAACCCGCCAATGAACACGAGTCCCATGAGCGCCACAAAGACACCCATGATGCGGGTCACGAGCGGCTCCCAGTCGAGCAGCCACACGCCCACCGTGCCGGCCGCCGCCAAAAAGGCGACGAGCACCACGGTGAAACCCAAGATGAACAGCAGCGCGCCCAGCACCAAACGCCTGCGCGCCGGCTTCGCGTCTGCGCCAGACCCCGAATCGGTTCCCGCGCTGGCGCTCACATAGGCGAGGTAGCCGGGCACGAGCGGCAGCACACACGGTGACAGGAACGAAAGCAGACCCGCCGCGATCGCGATCAGTGACGCGACGAGCAGCTGGCCATCAGCTACGAGGTCTTGCACCCCCACCGTTACTGCTCGCTCGCGGGCTTTTTATCGGCCGAGGGCTTCGAATCAGACCCTCCCGTGCCGGCAGACTGCTCGTCGAGTGTCTCGTTGATGAGCGTGCGCAGCTGCGACTCACCCGCGAGCATGCCGAGCACACGGTGCGCCACGCGCCCCTCAGCGTCGAGCACGAGCGTGGTGGGCACCGCGTTGAGCGGCACCTGGCCCGCGAACGCCTTCTGCACGGTACGACCGCCGGGGTTGTCCATAATCGAGGGGTACTCGATACCAAACTCTTCAGAGAACTGGGTCGCCTGGGCAACCTGATCGCGGGTGTTGACGCCCAAGAACTTCACACCCTGCGGCGTGAACTCGTCATAGGCTGCCACCAGGTCGGGCGCTTCGTACCGGCACGGTGCGCAGCCGGCGTACCAGAAGTTCACGACCGTCACAGAGCCGAGGGTGTCTGCCGAGCTGAACACATCGCCGGTCTCGGTCTCCCCCGAGTACTCGACAGGTTCGGTGCGCTCAGACGGCGCGAAACTCGCAGAGGAGCCGTCGCCTGCCACGTACCCCTTATCGCTCGACTCCTGCCACTGCTTCGCGAGGTCGTTACCGCCGCCGCTGCAGCCCGCGAGACCCACGAGGCCCGCAAGTGACAGGGCGAGCGCGGCACCGATCCGGCGCGAACGCGTGTTCTCTAGCTTCATTACACCGCTCCCACATCGATCGCATCGCCCTGCAGCCCAGCTGCGGGCGTGCGATACTCCACCTCAAACCAGCGTTCGCCGCGCTTCTCGAAGCTCGTGATGCTCGAGAGCTCACAACGGCGTGAGGCGGGGCTGTGAAACAGGGGCTTATTAGCGACGTCCAGGTGCGTCACCCAAATCGGGTTTTGGTGCGCGACCATCACGATGTCGCCGCCGCGCGTCGTGTTCCAGGCGTCGTCCATCGCGGCTCGCATGCGCGCCGCGATGCGCCGGTACGGCTCGCCCCAGCTGGGACGCAGCGGGTTGAGCAGCTTGTGCCAGTGGCGCGGGTTCTTGAACGCCGAGTCAGGGCCAGAGTTGACCATGCCCTCGAAGTAGTTGGTGGGCTCAATAATGCGCTCTTCAGTGATGATCTCGAGGCTCAGCGCGCTCGCGATGGGGCGCGCTGACTCCTGAGCGCGCTGCAGCGGTGAGGCATAGAGCCTGGCGACCGCGCGATCGGCCGCGGCGATCTCGAGGGCGGCAGCCTCGGCCATCAGATGCCCGCGCTCAGACAAGCGAAAGCCGGGAAGGCGGCCATACAGCACGAGATCTGGATTGTGCACCTCGCCATGGCGCACCAGATGCAGGAGTTTGTCGCTCACACCCGCCATTCTACGGTCGCCACACTGCCGCTCTCTGAGAACTTGGGCAGTTTGGATGTGCACGCAACCAAGCCGCGTGGCGGCTAGACTGTCTGGGTGACTGAGCGCGT
This sequence comes from Leucobacter faecis, assembly GCF_054456635.2. Lineage (NCBI taxonomy): Bacteria > Bacillati > Actinomycetota > Actinomycetes > Micrococcales > Microbacteriaceae > Leucobacter > Leucobacter faecis. The sequence goes on along the minus strand of NZ_JBTJEP020000017.1, from coordinate 62,313 downwards.
ATTAATTAAGGACCTCCCCACCGTTGACAATGGCGCGACCGTGCGCGTATCTGGTTGGGTCGAGAAAGTGCGCGATCAGCGCTACGTACAGTTCGTAGTGCTGCGCGACGAATCGGGCGCGGTGCAGCTCGTGAACGGCGGCGTGCTGCGCGAACCCGACGCAGACAACCCCCGCTCAGACACTCTCGTGCCCCGCACGAACACGATCTCTGAGCTCACCCACGGCACCTTCATCACCGTGACCGGTGAGCTGCAGCACAACGAGCGCGTCAAGCTCGGCGGCGTTGAGGTGCAGATCGAGACGATCGAGGTTGTTGCGAAGTCGCTGCCCGACAACCCCGTCGCCGACGACTCGAACATCGACGTGCGCCTCGACTGGCGTTTCCTCGATCTGCGTCGCCCCGAGCAGAACCTTGTGTTCCGCATTCAGACCACGCTGCTGCACGCGATGCGCAACGTGTGGGTGGACCGCGGCTTCATCGAGATTCAGACCCCCAAGCTCATGGCGTCGGCGTCTGAATCACGCGCTGAGCTCTTCGAGGTCGAGTACTTCGAGGGCAAGGCGTTTCTTGCGCAGAGCCCCCAGTTCTTCAAGCAGATGGCACAGGCCGCTGGTTTCGGCGGCATCTTCGAGGTAGGCCCCGCCTTCCGTGCCGACCACTCGTTCACGTCGCGCCACGCGACCGAGTTCACCTCGATCGACACCGAGCTGTCGTGGATCGACTCGCACGAAGACGTCATGGAGCTGCACGAGGAGCTGCTCGTTGCTGCCCTCACCGCGGTGAAGGAGAAGCACGGCGAGGAGATTCAGAAGCTCTTCGGCATCGAGGTGACCGTGCCGGCGCGCCCGTTCCCCCGCATCCCCCTGGCCGAGGCCAAGGAGATCGTCAAGGAGGAGGGCTACGAGATTCCCCGCGCCGACGCCGACATGGACCCCGAGGGCGAGCGCCGCATCTCGGCTCACGTCAAGAAGAAGTACGACCACGACTTCGTGTTTCTCACCGATTACGCGTCGTCGATTCGCCCGTTCTACCACATGCGCCACGCAGACAACCCAGAGCTGACGAACAGCTACGACCTGATCTACCGCGGCACCGAGATCTCGACCGGCGCGCAGCGCGAGCACCGCATCGACGTACTCGAGGCGCAGATCGCCGACAAGGGCATGGACGCCGCCGAGTTGAATTTCTACCTCGACTTCTTCCGCTACGGCGTGCCCACGCACGGCGGCTTCGGCATGGGCCTGAACCGCGTGCTGATGCTGCTGCTCGAGCAGTCCTCGATCCGCGAGGTGACCTACCTCTTCCGCGGCCCGACGCGCCTCATGCCGTAACTTCACGGCTCGTGCCGTAGCTGCCCGCGTGCGTGGCAGCTACGGTGCCGGGTTTTGATCCGGATCAAGGGGAGTGCCCCACGCTTGTGCGTGGGGCACTCCCCTTTTTTAGGTCGAAGCGATTGTATAGAACGTGCAATTGTTGACCCCAATGACACTAGGAAACGAAGCTTGGGTAGCTAACCAACTCGAACTCCACCCTCCTGGGCCTATCAGTCGAATACCAAAAACAATCGAACCCCCCAGAGTATTACTCAACAACCCTCCAGAAACGACTGTCTTGTAGTTACTGGGACTTCCCGTGGTAGTCACTGAGCTAAGCAGTGGGCCCGTAATTGGATCAAGCAAACCGTCTACTTGCCTCGCGTACTCGATGGTGTACCCGGACGCGTCATTTGGAACGCGCCATTGAATCGTAAGCTGGCTACCCAAGATAAGTACGTTTGCTGCTCGACACTGTGGCGAAGCGCCGCCGACTGGAGCCGGGACGGTGAGCGCTTTGAAGGAGCCTTGCGCGTGTTCCGCGTCGGTCCAGGCGGCTTCGGTCCACTCGGGCACGGCACTAGTTGATATCGGGGCGACCAGCGCAGTGAGCATGATCGCTGCTGCTAGGCCTCCGATCCGGCGATGCATTCGTCGTGAACTGCGCACTTTGGAGCTTTGAACAGAACCCCGCGCGCGCATCATGCCGCGCTCCTGTGCCTGTGTGTTTTGCGGTGTGCGTGCGCAATGCCAGCCGCAGCGAGCCCTGCTCCCACAGCGCTGACGCTCAATATTGTGGGCCACTGCGTTGCAATACCGGTTCTTGCGAGCGCTGCTACATCGCCAGGACCCGCAGTAACGACTTCTCCTTGCCCCGTGGCGCGCACGGTCAAACTGGCCGTGCCAGCTGCATCCTCTGGAATGGTCGCGGTCACGAGCAACCACTCTTCGAGTTCGTGCTCCCTCATCTCAAACAGCGGCGCATATGTACCGTCTGTGCTCACGGCCGCCGTTTGATTGATGCTGCGTTCTTGCCCTGCGCATGTGGCAGCGTGCCAGCGCACCGAACAGGTCTGAAACTCAAGCATTAGTCCGAGGTCGACCGAGCCTTGAGCCGCCGCTGAAACCTGCACGCTTCCAGCGGTGCTCGAGTTCACAGCGACTCCCACTTGCCAGTGCACCGGCACACCCGGCTGCATCGTACGCATTTTCACGGTGTCACCAATCGACGTGAGTGTCAGATGTTCGCCGCGCGTTACAGTTTCACTCTCACTTGGGTCGATCGACTTCGCGGCCGTTGCTGCGACTTCGGCCCCCGACACTGCTGTCGCCGTAGCGTATGGGGTCACGGCTGGCGAAATGAGCAACAGACCGAACGTCATCAATATGCCGTGTACGTTCATCAGTGCCTTCGCTGGCGCTTCGGCCAGAACGCCCACGTCACCAAGGCCGAGGTTGCAAGTGTAAGAGCGCCCAGCACAACCGGGTTAGAAAACCACACGACAACGTGGGCAAGGCCGGGCACCGATGTGAGTACGAGCCGAGCTTGTGTGACAGTGTATGGGAGCGGATCTTCAGATTCGTTCGCGTCACCCTTCATAGTGATCGTACGCTCGTCTCCCTCGCCTTCGATAGAGGTCACCCGGTGAGTAACCGGCAGGCGCGCGCCCCGGTCAACGGTGAGCACGTCGCCCACCTGAATCTCAGTCGCGGGGATCTCCTTGACGACCGCGAGCGACCCCGCGGGGATCGTGGGTGACATGGACCCCGTTTTAAACATGATCAACGTGATGTTGAAGACGGCAGACAGAATTATCAACACGATGAATGCTGCCCCACCGAGCGCCGCGAGGTTGAGAAGCGTACCGCCCACGAAGCTGCCCAGTGTGCGTTTGTTTGCCGGTTCATTAAGGACCGCATATTCGGCAACTTCAGCTGACCCCCGGGGCTCCCCCGACACATTCAGCTGGCCTGGTTCCCCGTGTGTCAGCGACGACATGTTCCTCTCCTTTCTTCTTCCTCCCGAGCGTGTGCCGGCCTTCTGATTCCTTAAGAGTTTGATGTCGCGGTAAACACCCAAGTCGGAGTGGCAGTCGTGCCTTGCAAAGAGTTTGGTGACCCCGCTGGCAGTGTGACTGCGAAGCAATACGCGACTGTGGCCCCTCCAGCTTTGGTTACCGGCTGGCTCACGGTCGCGCCGGTCGTGAGCGGCTTCGCTTGTACAATGACCGTGCCGCCTGTGAAGCTCGCTTGGTTGCAGGCATTAGCTGATGGAATGACGCTGACCCCGTAGGTCAGGTGCTGCGCGAGCGCCCCCGGGACTGGGCTTGCTGCGCCCCCGAGCAATACAGTGCCATCTACGGTTGTCGCGGCCGTGGTCTTAATGAGGAACTTTGAATAGGTTGTCACGCCCGGCGACATGGTGTTGAAATTTGGGGTGAACTGCAATGATGCGGCAGATCCCGCTGACGAGTGATCCGTAAATGAGGTCCCGTTAGTCGATCCCACCACGCCAAAGACACTCGCGGTCAGCGTTCCCGATGCGTACTCTGTATCGGTCCAAGCGGCTAGGGTGAGCGTTGCTCCCACCCCAAACACCATCGCTCCCGCGAGAATTGCGCGCACCCGAGTGAACCAGGTCTGTCTCGCGCTCCGTGAACTGCGCGTGGCGCGGCGCTTACCCGCGCCACGCCTCGCCGCATGCGCAGCGCGAGACGCACTACGCTTTTGCATGGTCAGCGCTAGATTGCGTCGGTGGATTCAGCGGTGAACGACCACACGATCGTGCCGGTCTCACCCTGTTCGATCGTGTTGTCTGCAGTGACCTTGAAGCACAGGAAGGTTGGCGTTTCAACGGCCGCGAGATCGAACGTCGTGCCGTTTTCGTTCGTGCCGGCAGTGTACGCCGATGCGTCACAAGTCGCAGCGGTCGTGTAGACATAGCTCGCTGTCGTGCCGCTGATGGCAGCTGCCACGTTCTGTGCCACGGTCACTTCTGCTTCGTTGGTAGCCCCGTCGATCAACTGCACTGCAAACCCGGCATAGACGTCATCGCCCGGCGCAAGTTTGTCTGCGTTGACCTGAAAGTTGAGCGTTGCGGCGTCGCCTACTGTCGCGTGATCTGTGAAGATAACACCGTCAATCGAGCCCTCAATCCCAAACGTACCGCTGCTGAAGATTCCCTTCGCCCATTCCTGGTCGGTCCATGCGGCGAGCGTTATCGCTGCGCCGACCCCCAACACGAGCCCACCAGCGAGCACCGCGCGTGCTTTGGTCCAGCCACGCTTCACTGTTACATTCTCCTGTTTAGACATCTGTGTCTCCCCTCAGACAACCCGCCATCTGGCAGATACCTCCAGGCTACGCCACAAAGAGTTATACGTCATGCGGCATGTTCTTTCGCACCACCACGACCGTGTCTTCAAGGTGGTGTTCGTGGCCGTCTGGGCCCGCAGCTGTGCGTTCTCGCACCTCGGCGACCTCGACGATCCACCCGTCGACCTCTCGCCCCTCTGGGCTGAGCCCCAGTGTGAGCAATGCGAGCTCACCGGCCGGTGACAAGAACTCGCCGGGGTGGTTCTTCGCCCACGGCGGCGGAGCCGCGTGCGACAAGATCACGAGCCGGCCGCCGGGAGCGATCCGCGTCAACGCCGTGCGCAAGATCAGCTCCCGCGGCAGCTCAACGGGCGACTGCATGAAACTCGCGGTGATGAGGTCGAACGGCTCGCCTGAGCCATCGACCTCAGCAGCGCGCAGCGTCCACTCCCCCAGGTCGGCGGCAATAAATCGCGCGCTCTCGAGCCCGCGGGCCGAGGCTTCGGCGATGCCTCGCGCCACGGCCGTGGGCGACAGGTCGATGCCGGTCGCGCTCCAGCCGTGTTCGGCGAGCCACAGCACGTCACCGCCCTCACCACACCCCAGATCGAGCGATCGCCCGGGCTCCCAGCGCTCCGCGACCTCGGCCAGCACTCGGTTCACCCTGCCCGACCACACCTGCCCGGCCTCGGCATAGCGCCGCTCCCAGAACTCAGCAGGGTTGGCCTGCGGATCCGGAGCTGAGTGCGCACCAGCGTGCTCAGCTGAGCACGCGGCAGCAGGGGGCAAGTGAGGGGCCGTCGAGTCAGTGGGTTCGTGCGATGCCATATGCCCAGCATGGCCCGCGACGAGCCTTACGCGCAATCGTGTTCGCGCACGACGTTGAACCTCATGCCGAATCGATGCCTGAGCTGGCAGAATGATCTGCACTGCTTCTGAATCACCTTGGAGAAGAAATTATGCCGCTTCGTTCGTCGCGTGCAGGCCGCCTAGCGGCCGCGGCCCTGGCCGGAGCTGCGGCAGTGTCGCTACTCACGGGCTGCACACTATTGGCTGGCGTGCCCGGCTTGTTCGGGGACGACGCTGGGCCAGCTGGTTCCGGATCGCGCGACAGTTCAGGGCCGGGGCCGGGTGCCGCCCCGCAGACGGCCGAACGGAGCGCAGATTCCTCTGGCGAGGCAGCTACTCCAGAGGCGGTTTCGACCTATCACCACGAGGGGCTCGGAGTTTGGTTCGATTACCCGCAAGAGTGGAGCGTGGCCGTGCCCGCGGTCTCGACAATCGAGATCATTGATGCAGAGCCTGTTGCGCTTTCAGCCCATGGGCCGGTTAGTTTCTATTACCTCACTACCGCCGCGGCAGACGGCGGCCTGTACCCCGTCTTGGGCCTCACCGGAGAGGAAGTCCTCGACGCCTCTGACCAGAGCAAATCACCGGCCAGCAGTGTCGCCATGCGCTTTGCCGCACAGTCCGAGAACCCGACCGAACGCTTTGATCTGAGTTTCGCAACCACCACCAGCTTTGGGGTGGACGTGAACGATGGCACCGCACCACATAGCGATGTCGCGCTTATCGACCGCTTAAAATTCGAGACTCACGCAGATGCAGAGAAGTTCAGCAAGTCGGCGCTGTACCAGCAGCTGAAAGACATCTTTATGTCGACCCGCTACCAAGAATCGCGTGAACGCCCGAGCGGTGACTTGGGGCTCGCGCAGCCAATCTCGCTGCCCGCCTGTGACGGCACACAGATAGCGGTCGTGGGCACCTCTTGGACGCCAACCGATTACAAGGCCGACATTGAACGGTATCTCAAGCTGTTTCCGGGCTCAGAATACTCTCGCACCGATTTCTTATGCACCTCCTTCTTGCGCCCGGCGCTCGATAACTCTGACGATAACTACATCTATTTTGTCTTTCAGCGCACCGGTAACGACACTTCCCTCACTTGTGAAGTTGTGCGCGACGCTGCCAGCGCAGGCGGAAACACCCACGGTAAGTGGCTGCGTAACGTCGCCTGGGCCGACCGTGGCGAGCAGGTGCCCTGCTGAGGGCGGTTCTCATTGGACGGCTGCCTGCCTCGGTTCAGTCATGCTGCGCGTCTGTCCGTTTTGCCATGCTGCGCGGGCGGGAAGTTTGGAAAGAAACGCGCCAGCGTTTCTCTCTTCCCGTGCAAGTGGTCTCGGCACTTGCGAGTCGCAGCATCCATCGCTCTGTACGACGAGTCGTCCACAGCCCCCTGTTTCGACCGAAAATTGGCGTGATTACGCCAAATCTGTGGATAACTTCACTCGAATAAATCTACGATCCGTGAGACAATAGGGTATGGAAGCCAAACCCTCACCCCAGCACGAAGAACCCCTCGCGGGCCTCTTCACTGAGGCTGCGAGCGAGGGTGCTGATGCGGGCACTGAAACCGCCACGGCGGATGCCACTAGCGGGCTGGGGATGCAGGCGAAGTGTGACGAGATCGTGCAGCTCATGGCGCACGTGCAAGCTTTGTTCCCGGCCGACTGCCCCGGCGCAGACGCCCGCACGGTCGTAAACGCGCTCACCGACGAGGGCGCCATCGACTTCGCAAAGATCGTGGCGCAGGTGATGCGTAAGTTCACTGAGCTGCAGGTGCTCAGTGCCGGGGCGGTGGGAACGCGGTCTGCGAAACGTGCCGGGCAGCCCGGCGTCGCGCAGGCGAGCGGCTTCAAAACGAGTGTTGAGATGATGCAGCACCTCACCGGCAGTTCGTGGGGTGAAGCCTCCCGCAAAGTGCGGGTAGGAGAAAGCATCCTCACCGGCGAAACAGCCGAACGCGAAGCCCTCGAGCAGCGCGAAGCGCTCGCCGCGAAGCGCGCCCTCGAAGCCAGCGCCAGCGACGCCGAGGGTCATGATGACGACGGTGGCTCGACTGCTCTTGAAACCGCAGCTGCTGAGGCGGAGCTGGTGTTGGCGGTGCCGTGGCATTCCGTGCTTGACCGGGCCGTGTCACGTGACCTGCTCACCGACCCACAAAACGATGCGATCAGGCAGGGCCTCGGCACTCCGCCCCGCACCCCCGCACCAAACACTCCCGCCGTAGGCACCGTGGCAGATGGCGCTGCGGTAGCGCCGGCGTGTGCGTTCCACACGGCCGCCTACGCGGCCCTCCACGCTTCCGGGCATTCGCCCACCCCCACGGTAGATCTTTTTGATGACGGGGACTGCGGGGGCCGGTGTGAAGCAGCTCTGCTGGTGCTGTGGTGGCAGGCCGGGCTCGACCTGATCGAGGCCGCCCAGCATACCCGGGTGGAAGAGCTGCGCCGCCACGCGCGCGCGATTCGTGACCTCCTCGACCCCGAGGGGGCGACGCTGCGGCGTAACGAGCGGTATGAGGCGCGCTCATTCAGGTGGTGGACGGACCCGAATGGGCAGTTCCATGCCCGCCTCACCTGTGACGATGACGCGGGGGCGTGGATTCAGACGATCTTTGCGAGCGCGCTGCGCCCCCGACGGGGCGGGCCCCGCTTCATCGACCCGGCAGAGCAGGCCGCGGGGGAAGAGCTCGCGCAAGACGAGCGCACCCACCATCAGATCTCGCACGACCTGCTCATCGATCTGCTCCAGTCGGGCGCGGTCGCTGACCAGCAGACCGTGTTCGGTACGAGGCAGGTGGGCGTGCGGGTGGTGCAGGTCGTGAACCGGGCCGAGTACCTCGCTGAGCAGGCCGAAGCCCGCGCCGCCGAGACGGCCTCGAAAGCCGCCAAAGCGGCAAAGAAGGCGCTCCGGCAGACGGCCAGCGGCGCCACCCCCGAGGCGCAGCAACCCTCAGACACACAGACACCGGCCGCGCAGCCTCCGGCTGACCCGGTCGGGGTGGTCGCCTGGTATGAAGACGGGCTCACCATCACCTCCGACTCAGTCGTCGCCAAGCAGCGCTGCAACGCCGGTGTCGTGCACGTCACGGTCGACGAAGACTACAACCCCCTCGACGTGGGGCGCGAACAGCGGCTCTACAACGGGGCCCAACGCATCGCCCTCGCCACCCGTGATGGCGGGTGTCGCTGGCCAGGCTGTGACCGGCCCTCTTCGTACTGCGAAGCACACCATATTGACCACTGGCACTCCGACCAGGGCCGCACCGACATCGATCGAGGGATCGCCCTATGCGCCTTATGCCGACGTCGGCATAATTTGCATTATGACGACCGGCGGATTATGCCGACCAGGGACACAATGAGCCCGTAAACACTGGGCTCCACGATCCCTGGGTCGGCATAATTCAGAGGCTCTCGAGAAACCCGATGAGCTTATCTGGGGCTTGATAGCGGCCAGCCCTCCCTCCAATCGGAGTGGTTCGATCGATCGCACGTTGCTTGATCGTCATATCGGCGTGGAGATAGATACTGGTCGTTTCTATGCTTTCGTGCCCGAGCCAAAGAGCGATGGTGGCGATGTCAGCCCCAGCGTGTAGCAACCTCATCGCAGCAGTGTGCCGCAAGGTGTGCGGGGTGACTGTTTTTGTTGCCAGCGAGGGACACCCGGTAGCCGCTGCGTCCACATGCTTGCGTAAAAGTTTCGCAACAGCATCAGTACTCAAACGTCGATATTGCCGAGTGGGGAACACTGGGTCGACGCGAGCCCCGTCGTGTGCTTTGAACCAGACCCGTAGGACTTTCACGGTACTGGCGGTGAGCGGAGTAGCCCGGTGCTTTCGGCCTTTGCCGAGGCGCACGACATGAGCTCCAACGTCAAGCTTCACGTCATCAATGGTGAGAGCAGTGAGTTCACTGACACGCAGACCGGTTTGCGCGGCGGTGGTGAGAAGGGCATGGTCTCGACGTCCGAGCCAAGTGCTCGTGTCGGGCGCCCCGATCAGGGCCGTGAGTTCCGTGTCAGTGAGCCAACTAATGAGGGCTCTGTCGTAGCGTTTCGCGGGGATCGCCAAGACTCGTTGGATGAGGGCGGCGTGTTCGGGATGCTCGAACGACGCGAATGCGTAGAACGAATGAATCGCGGCAAGCCGCGCGTTGCGGGTACGAACACTATTGCCCCTGTCTTGCTCAAGGTGAGTGAGAAAACCCACAATGGCGTCAGCATCAAGGTCAGTCAGATCAAGTTGCGCTGGTGAGACTCGGGTGTGCGTGTGGACGTGTTCGAGGAGGAGCCGGAACGTGTCGCGGTACGCCGCGATGGTATGCGAACTCACGTCACGTTGACGGGCCAGCCTGTCGGTAAAGAACTTTTGCAGAGTCGGCGCCAGCGCAGTCATTGTTGCTCTCCTTTCTCAAGGAAGTCCGCGGCCAACGCCATGAGTTCCGGAGCTGCCCGCAGATACCAGTACGTGTCGCGGGGGTTGAGGTGACCGAGGTAGGTCGATAAAGCGGGCAGTCGGGCATGCACGTTCTCGCCATCACGATGCCAACCGATGAGTGTGTTGATCGCGAAGCGGTGTCGCAGGTCATGCGGGCGGGGTCGGCAACGTGCCGAAATGGCTTCCAGGCCAGCTCGCTGACACAAACCAAGCCAAGCATGGTGGACGTTCTGGTAGAAAAGCCGCTTGCCTTGGGCCGTGACGAACAATGCGGGTGTGTGTAGGTGAGGCGCATGTAGCGCACGTTCCTCGCCATAGGCGGTGAGCGCTTCAAGGGTGCTGGAAGAGACCGGGATGAGCCTGGTCTTACCGAATTTAGTGCCCCGAATCGTCAGCGTCTGTTGCGCGGTATCAAGATCAGACCGGTCCAGGTTGATCACCTCACCAACACGCATCCCCGTTACCGCCAAGAGCCCGACGAGCGTTTCATAGGTGGCTGCCCGGAGAGGGGACGGTATGTTCCGCGCTGCGGCCATGAGCGCAGCAATATCGTCATCACTGTAGGGGTAAGGATCTGCGCGTCGGCTCAGCTGTGACAACGGAAGTATTTCAGGACCGGGGATCTCGGTAGCTGGATCGAACACGGACCACCAGCGCGCAAACCCGCGCACTGCCGCCAATCTGGACGCCCACCAGTAGGGATCTGCATCAGCTGGTGTGCAGGCCCAGGCCACTGTCACATCGACAGAGATGGTCACGAAACCCGCCTGGTCAAGATGGGCGACAAACTGTCGGAGAAATCGTTCGGTGTGTTCGAGTTTGAATCCGAGAGCACGCCGCGTTGCGAGGTACTCAGCCACGCCATCAGCTAACGCGCTCACGGCTGTCCTCCCGGCCAAGCTGGAGCCAGCAATCGAAGTTGACCGAGCACGTCATGACCGACAACCGGCCAGGACTGAGCCAACGGCTGAAGCTGGCGAAGATCAACTTTCGCGTAAATGACCGTTGTCGAGAGGTTTCGGTGTCGCAGCACTTGGCCGATCTCGAGCAAATCTGCCCCGGAATTCAGCAGCGTAGTCGCAACGGTATGCCGTAACCGGTGCGAACCAACCGGCGGTAATCCCGCACGCCTAGCAGCCACCGCGACAACACCGCCCACCCCCGCGGCACTCAACGGCCTATGCGGTGCCACCACTGTGAGAAACACTGACCGCGTGGCCACGTCGCGGGGACGCCCCTTCTCTAAATACTCAGCGATCGCTTGGCCTGCATCAACAGGCAGCGGGAGTCGCTCCATCCGATTCGCTTTCCCCGTGATCACAAGCTCGCCCGCGCGCCAGTCAATATCATCCAGCGTCAGGCGAGACACTTCCACGCGCCGTAGACCCAGCCGAATCAGCAACAGCATGACAGCTCGATCGCGTCGCGCTGAGGACCGCGTCGACTGGCATGCCGCCAACAACGCCGACACATCTGCGTCGGACAGGCCTTTCGGAAGCCCCGAATGCCGCCACCCAGCAGCCCCGAGTACCACCGGCGAAAGATCCGTCCCCAGCCGGCCAGTAACATGCAAAAACCTCAGCAACGATCTGACGTCGGTAAGCATCAAATTCGCAGACGACACTCGCATCGAACGACATTGCGCGCTCACATAAGATGACACACAAGCCGCATCAATCAATTCCGGCGCTTCGCAGGAAGCGAGAAAGCTGCGGGCGGTTCGTATCCGCTGCGCGATCGTCGTCGCGACCAGTCCTCGTTCTTGCTCCAGGAACACCGCAAACTGGTCTAAGAGCACATCCAAAGCAGTCGGTTCCGGCGTTACCGCGAGAGGCATCACTCTTTCAGCGCGCAGAAACTCAACTAGCGGAATGAGCCCCCGACGCGTCAATAGGCTTGCGTACCCAGCAGATCGGCGTGCCACCAGAAACTGGTCCAATACCTCATCGGTCAGGTCAGAAGCCACAATCGACTCAGATGACATCCACCTACTCACATGCGCCATCAGCCGTAAATGATCGGTCGCATTCAACGGCGTGTAGCCGGTTCTCACCAACACTGCCCGAAACTGGTCCGCCACGCCCTCAAGCGGGCCACGAACCCTCACAACAGAAACCCGATTCACCATTGCTTCTCCTTCACTCGAGATGAGTAAGAAGCATGACTTACAGAACCGGATTATGCCGACCGTCGAGACGCGGGAAGCTGGTGTTTACAAGGCCAATGCGCCCCGAGTCGGCATAATCCACCGGTCGTCATAATGCGCCACCCACCATTTGCAGCTCCATAACTACGGATGGAAGATCACCCGCGACGGGCGCGGCCCCTTCATGCTCCATCCACCACCAGACACCGAGGGGAGAACTCCGCCCATCATCCTCGAAAACCCACCCCCACCAGTCACCCGGGCACCACAATCACCACCGGGTGTGACCGGGCGACCTGACCTTGCCGCCACCACGGCCCGAGCGGCAGCACCCACCTTCGAGCTCACCCAGACCGAGCTCGCGACACCACTCCCCATCACCTACGGGATGCAACTCGGCGCCGCGAGGGCGCGGCGCTTCAAACCAGCCGACCAGCGGGCCTACGCACAAGCCAACGGGTATGCGTAGACACCAGCGGGCATGGACCGTGGGCGTGGATCCTGCGAGTCGCAAGCTCCCGCAGGATGACAACCAAAAGTAGCTCCCGCAGGATGACAACCAAAAGTAGCTCCCGCAGGATGACAACCAAAAGCTGACAGTCAATAGCAACTCCCGCAGAGCTTCAGCTAAAAGCGGCACGCGCGAGAGGGCGGTAAAGGCCCGTGCCTGCTATTCGGTCGGCTCCCCCAGCGACAGCATCAGCCGATTCGCCCAGTTAAAGAAAGCCCCCGCCTGCACCACGTCGAGCTGCTCGAGGTCGTCAAGGCCCGCCGCGGTGAGCGCCGCGACCTCTGACGCACCCAGCCGGCTCGGTGTTTGTGTCAGTGCGATCGTCGCACCAATAATTGCGTCCCATCTGGGCCCGTAGCTCGCCGGAGCACCCCCAGCCCACGCAAACCCGCTCACACCCTCACCCAGCAGCCGATCGATATCGCCCGCAGCCGCCCCCTGTTCGACCGCTGCCCGCGCATGCACCGAGGCGCAAAACACGCAGCCCGTGAACCGCGATGACGCTGCCGCCGCCATCTCGCGTTCGGCCCGCGGCAGCCCCGCATCAGTGTTGAAGAAAATGTCGAGGTCGGTGAGCGTGCGTTCGCGCAGCGCCTCGGGGTCACGCGCCAACAGCCGAAAGTACGGCATGTGAATGCGATCCGGCTCAATGAGTGCGGCATGATGCCGCTCGGTAAATTCGGCCGCGGGCAGCGGTGTGAGCCACGGTTTCCATCCCAGCGCCTCGCGCGTGAAGCGCGGCGGCTGGGTCACGCGGGGCGCCGTCGGCAGCTCTTCGCGCACCGAGACAGGTTGCTCCCCACCCGCTCCGGATCGGTGCCTCGCTGCCTCAGCCACCTCGCGCGCCAATTGTTCAAGGTCTCGGGCAGCACCAGCGCCGTGCGCTATTGCCCGGATTCCTTCCGCGACCCGCAGTTGGAAGGTGAGGAACGCGACCAACTGTGAGAGCGTGACGATACCGGTCGTGCTCCAGCCAGCCTCAAGTAGCCGGCCCAGGTGCTCCCGGCTCGCATCGCGAGGGTGCAGCACGAGCAGGTGCGCGTGCTCGAGAGCCGCTGCGAGCCTGTCCCCCAACGCGTAGGCGGCTTCGACCGAGTCCACCGAATACACCGGGCCCGCGACGCTTTCGGTCATGTTGTCGGCATGAAACGTGCCATAGGGGCCGGTGCCCGCCGCGTTTCGCGCCTCGGCCACAATGAGCGGCTCGAGGCCCGGGCCGCCGCCCGTTTCACGCAGCAGCGCCCCATAGAATCGGGCCGCCGCGGGCTGCTCGTGCAGCCGCGCCACGAAGAGTGCGACGGCAGCGCGCTCGGCCAGCGTCACCTCTTGGGCGGTGTCTGGCGCGGGCACGAACAGCGCCGTGAAGCTGCCCTGGGCGTGGCTGCGTGCCTCGGGCCTGCGCGCCCGGGCGAGGTCTGCAGCGCTGCCAGGTGTGACGGCGGCGAGCGCATCGATGATGTCGGGGAGTCCCGTGGTATCTGCACCTTCGGCGGCTTCCGGGTGATGAGCTGCCGTTGGCACGGTTAGGGTGTCAGTCATTGGAGTTTCCTATCAGTGTGAGTGTTGAGGCTGTTCTGCCGCGGCCCGGAATAGCGCCGAGCAGCTGCCTGGTGTAGTCGTGCTGCGGCCGCGTGAACACCTGCTCTGCGTTGCCGTGCTCGACCTGCCGACCGCGCTGTAGCACCGACACCGTGTCAGAGATCTGCCGCACCACGGCGAGGTCATGTGAAATGAACACGTAGGTGAGGCCCAGCTCCCGCTGCAGGTCGGCGAGCAACCGCAAGATCTGCGCCTGCACGGTCACATCGAGCGCCGACACCGCTTCGTCGAGTACGACCATTTCAGGTTCGACGATGAGGGCCCGGGCGATCGCCACCCGTTGCCGCTGCCCGCCCGAGAGCTCGTGGGGTTTACGCTTCGCGAAGGTGGCGGGCAGTGCTACCAGTTCGAGGGCGCTCGCTACCCGCGCCCCCGCGTCGCGGCGCGTACCAATGTTGAAGTTGCGCAGCGGCTCGGCGAGGGTCTGGCCGATGGTGCGGCGCGGGTCGAGGGATGCGTACGGGTTTTGGTACACCAGCTGGGTGGTGCGGCGATACTCCCGCAGCGCGGCCCCCGCCAGGCCGGTCACTTCGACCTCTGCGGCTGCAAGCACGCGAATGCTTCCTGCCGTGGGGCGGGCGAGCCCCGCAATCGCGCGGCCGGTCGTGGTTTTACCTGAGCCAGACTCCCCCACGATCGCGTGTGTGGTGCCGCGCGGCACCGTGAAGCTCACATCTCCAACCGCGACAAACGGTGTCTCGCCGCGGGGCCCACGAAACTCCTGTCGTAGACCAGTTACTTCGAGCAGCGTGGTGGGCGGGAGCGGTGTGGATCCTGCGACTCGCAAGCTTGCGCAGGATGACGTTGGGGAAGACGCAGACGATGACGAGGGCGCAGTACGACCCACACCGCGCGAGACCACCCTGCCAAAAGCGGGGGCATCGGCAATGAGCTGCCGCGTGTACTCAGCAGAGGGGGCAGACAGCACGCGCGCCGCCGGCCCGGTCTCCTCGACGGCGCCGCCGCGCATCACGACAACGGTGTCCGCGCGGTCGGCCGCCACCGCTAGGTCGTGCGTGATGAACAACACGCCCGTGCCCTGTTCCCGGCGCAGGTCGTCGAGCAGGTCGAGCACGGTGCGCTGCACGGTCACATCGAGCGCGCTCGTCGGTTCGTCGGCGATGATCAGCTCGGGAGTCGAAGCGATCGCCGCCGCGATGAGAACACGCTGCTTCATGCCGCCCGACAGCTCGTGCGGGTACTGTTTCGCACGCCTGGGGGCGTCGTCGATGCCCACCTGTTCGAGCAGCTCGATGACGCGGGCCCGCACCTTCGCCCGGTCGCGCCAGCCATGCAGGCGCAGTGACTCGGCGACGCTCGCCCCGATCGTCGCGATGGGGTTCAACGAGCCCTGCGGATCCTGCGGAATCAGCGCAATGCAGCGGCCGCGCAGGTCGTGCCAGTGCCGCTCAGCGAGCCCGGTCAGCTCGGTGACGCCGGCCCTGCGCTCATTGAACGCAATGCTGCCGCGCACCACGCGCCCGTTCGCCGGCAACAGCCCGATCACGGCCTGTGCGACGCTCGATTTGCCCGAGCCTGACTCCCCCACGACCGCTGTCACCTCGCCCGCGGTGAGGTCCAGGCTTACGCCGCGCACCGCGTCGACCACGCCCGCGCTGGTGCGGTACTGCACGGCGAGGTCACGAATCGAAAGCAGCGGTGCCGCGTCAGCACCCCCGGCGCGCGCCTCGCTCGCGGCCGGATCGGGTAAAGAATCACGCTCCGGATCACGGCCACGTGTGCCCAATGATTCCGTAGCCGCGGTGACGGCAAGATCGCGGGTGTGCGAGAGGTCCAAGCTCATGAGTTCTCTCCTCGTTCGATGAAGCGGCTGAGCCGGTTCGTGGCAACAACCACAAGCACCACGACAAGCCCTGGTAAGACGGTCAGCCACCAGGCGGTGGCGACATAGTTGCGGCCCTCTGCGATGAGCAGCCCCCACTCGGGGGTGGGCGGCGGCGCCCCGTAGCCGAGAAATCCGAGGGTCGAGATTTGCAGAATGGCCGAGCCCAGTTGCAGGGCGGCGAGCGCGATCACCGCGGTCACCGAGTTCGGCAGCACGTGCCGCCACAGGACGCCCCAGAATGTGCCGCCCGAACCGTAGGCGGCCTCGACGAATTCGCTCGCCCGCACGCTGACCACCTGTGCTCGCGCAAGCCGAGCAAATACCGCGACCGAGGTCACGCCCACCGCAATCGCTGCGTTCGCGGTGCCGAAGCCGAGCAAGATGACCACGCTGAGCGACAGCAAGAGGGTCGGAATCGCGAGCAGCACGTCGACGACTCGCATCAGCGCATCGTCCACGAGCCCGCCGGTCGCCCCCGCCGTCACGCCGATGAGGGACCCCGCGACGAGCCCCACGAGCACCGCGATCAGCGCCGCCGTGATCGACTGCGATGCCCCGTAAATCACGCGGGCGTACACGTCGCGGCCAGTCGCGTCGGTGCCAAACCAGTGGCCCGCGCCCGGCGCCTGCAGCGCGGCCCCCACCTGCTCGGTGGGGCTCACCGACGTGAACAGCCCCGGCGCGAGCGCCCACGCGATCGCAACGAGCAGGATCGCGGCGGGCAGCACCAACCCGGCGGTGGCACGCAGCCGGGTGAGCGCCGCTCGGCCTGATCCGGAACCCGCGAGAGCGGGTGATTGCGCAGCAGAGTGCGCAGGAGCCTGTTCAGAAACTGACACGGTGGCGGTCATGACGTAGCTCCTTCGAGAGCGGGCTCAGCACTTGAGCGAGAAGACTTGCTGGCTTTGTTACCAGCCTTGTCGCCGGGCTTTTCGGACCGCAGCCGGGCGTCAAGCACCGGGTAGAGCAGGTCGACGACCAGGTTGATCGTCACGAACACGGCCGCGGCGATGACGACGATCGCGAGCAGCACCGGGGTGTCGCGCTGGGCGACGGCCTGCGCGGTGAGGCTGCCGATGCCGACGCGGCCGAACACGGCCTCGGTGACGATCGCGCCACCCACGAGCTCGCCAAACAGCAGCCCCGCCATGGTGAGCGCGGGCAGCAGCGCGTTCGGGGCCACGTTGCGCCACAGCAGCCACGACGTGCTCGCCCCGCGGGCCCGCACCACGTTCACGAACGGCTGCTCGCGTACCTCGTCAATGCTGCGCAGAAACACCTGCGCAAGCGGCGCCGCGATGGGAATCATGAGCGTGATCGCGGGCAGCACGAGCGCTTGGCCGGGGGTCGCACCGATCACGGGGATGAGGCCCAGCTTGAACGAGAACACCTGAATCAGCACGATGCCGATCCAAAACACGGGCAGCGACACGAACAGGGGCGGCAGGTTGCGCACCGCGTTGCGCAGCAGCCGGCCGCGGCCAAAGCTCGCGGTAAAGGCGATCGTGACGGCGAGAAAGATCGCGCCCGTCATTGCGATTACCGCGAGCGTGAGGGTCTGCGGTAGGGCCTCGGCGAGCAGCGCCGACACCTGCGCGCCGCTCGCGACCGACGTGCCCAGGTCGCCCGTCAAGAACCCCGCAAGCGAGGCGAAGTAGCGGGTGAAGAGCGGCTCGTCGGCGCCATAGGTTGCACTGATCTCGGCGAGCTGCTCGGTGGTGAGCCCCAGATCTGGGCTCCCGAAGCGCGCCATCACAGCGTCGCCCGGCAGCGCCTGCAAAAGCACGAACGCGCCGGTGTAGGCGAGCGCGAGCACGGCGAGCGCCTGCCCGATGCGCCGCGCGAGGAAGGCCAGGCTCACTGGTTCAGGCTGACGTCGTAGAAGGAGGGCCGGCCGACGGCTTCTGTTGTAAAGCCTTCAACGCCACCGCGCACACCGTACGTTTGCGGCTCCTCGAACAGCGGCAGCACGTATGCGTTTTCGGCGATGTGCTGCTGCGCGGCGGCGGAGGCCTGCTGTCGTTCGGTGCTCGTGGGTACCGAAGCGATCTGTTCAAGCAGTTCGTCTAGCTTCGCGTCGTGCACTTCGCCCGTCGGGGCAAGCTGGCGCAGCACGTTGCGGTTCTTCGTGTGCAGCTGCGACTTGAGCACGTCGTAGTCTGCGCGGCCGACCATCGAGTGGTACACCTGGATCGTGCCGGGGTCACGGCCCGCCTCTTCTTGCGCAGCGTAGTCACCGGCGAACAGGTTGACTTCAACGCCGAGCGGGGCCAGCTGCTCCTGAATCAGCGTGATCACCTCTTTCGAACGGGGCTGCGGCTGCGCCTCGTTGAAGGTCAGACTGAGCTTCGCACCGTCTTTTTCGCGTACGCCGTCTGCGCCCTTCTTCCACCCGGCGTCGTCGAGCAGTTTGGCGGCCTGAGCCGGGTCGTACTCGTAGAAGCTCGAGGTGTCGGTGTAGCCTGCGGCGGTCTTCGCGAGAATGCCGGTGGCGAGCGGGTAGCTGTCGCTGAAGAGCGTGTCGACGATCGCCTGCCGGTCGATGCCCGCGATGATTGCGCGGCGCACATCTACGTCTTGGACAAGTTCATTCGTCGGGCGAAAGTTCAAGCTGTTCGTCACGCCGTTGGTGGGGGCGGCCAAGAGGCCGAGCCCCGCGGCCTGAAACTGTGGCTCGTCGGGCGCGGGAATTTGGCGAGCGATGTCTGCCTGACCTGCGACGACGGTGCCCACGCGCACACTGTCTTCGCCCGCGACGATGATATCCACGCTGTTGACGAGGGCCGCACCCTGGTGTGTGCGCGAGGCGGGCGCCCAGTCGTAGTCGGGGCGCGCGTCGAGCGACAACTCGCTGCCCAGCTGTTCGTCGGCGACGACGAACGGGCCGCTGCCGATGATCTCGGTCGCGTTGCCCGGACCAAACTCTTCGAGCGAGCGATCGAGCGTCTCGTTTGAGACGAGCCCCGAGTTGATCGTCGAGACCGCCTGTCCAAAGCCCGGCGAGGGCGCGGTGAAGAAGAACTTGACGGTGTGTTCGTCGACTGCCTCGCCGCGGTCGTAGTTGTTGATCGCTTCAGACACGGGCAGCGCGCGCTCTGTGTCTCCCTTGCCGTACAGATCAAAGTTTTTGACCACGTTCTCGGCGTCAAGCGGGGTGCCGTCTGAGTAGGTGACACCCTCGCGCAGTGTGAACGTGTACTCGGTCGCGTCGGCGTTCACCTCGGGCAGGGCCGCCGCGATCCACGGCTCGAGCTCGAGCGACTCGGGGTTTTGGTAGAGCAGCCGATCGGTGATCTGGTTCAGCACGCCGCCGTTGGGGTAGAACCCACCAGACGGCGGATACAGCGCGTTCCACGTCAGTGGTTCCAGGTAGGTGAGGGTGTTCTCGCCCGCCGCGTTTGCCGCCGCACCCCCGCCGCCTGCCCCGCCCGCTGAGCAGCCCGTGAGCGCCATCGCGCCTGCGGTGGCCGCCGCCGCCAGGGCGGTGAGTAACGAGAAGTGACGCTTATTCATGAGTGTTCCGTTCTGTGACAGCGGCGCTCGATCTGCTCCGCGCAATGAAGCTATTGTTATGTCTGGCATAACAACAATGAAAGCGACGGTGTAACACAACGCCATGAACGAGCAACATGTATCGCCCACCCCGTCGATCGCGGTCGTGGGCGCTGGCCCCCGCGGCACGTCCCTGTTAGAGCGCATCGGCGCGCATCTTTCTGCTGATTCGATCGACCAGGGTCCGGATCGCGGCTTCGCCGCCGGGCTTCACATTCATGTCATCGACGATGCCCCGCACGGCCCCGGCCGCATTTGGCGCACTGATCAGCCCCGCGACCTGTGCATGAACACGCTCGCCCACGCGGTTACGTTGTTCACTGAGCCGGGCGCGACGATCACGGGGCCGGTGCGCGAGGGGCCGACGCTATACGAGTGGGCGGTGCTTGTGCGTGAGGTCGGCGCGGTGGGGGCGGCGGGCGCGGTGGGCGCGGTGGGCGCGGTTGGCGCGGTTGGCGCGGTTGGCGCGGTTGGCGCGGTTGGCGCGGCCGGGGCCGCCGCCATTTCGTCGGCCGCTTCCAACCTTTCGGCCACCCCTAGCCATTCCGCCACCTCCGCCACCTCCGCCACCTCCAAAATATGCGCGGGTTCTTCCGCTTTAGACCGTCCCATAAGCGGAACAACCCGCGCATATTTTTCTGACTCGGTGCTTACGGGGATTCCCGTCACGCACGTTGACGAATTTCTAGCGCATCCAGTGCGCGCCGGGGTCGCCGAGGACTACGCCGAAGAGCTCGCCGACATGCGGCCCGAGTCGCACCCGAGCCGGGCGCTCTACGGCGAGTACCTCGCGTGGTGCTTCGACCGCGCCCTCGCGCTCCTACCCGCGTGGGTGCGGGTGATCAGACACCGGGCCCGCGTTACCGACGTTGCACGCGTCACCAGTTATACGGGTGGTATTGGCGACCTCAGCGGCATCGGCACCCTCGGTGAGCTCAGTGATCTCAGTGACCTCGGTGATCTCAGTGACCACGGTGCCCTCAACGACCGCGGTGATGTCGGTGATGTCGGTGATGTCGGTGCCTCTTGCGACGGATTTTCGACGGAACGTGAGCGGCTGACGCTTGACGACGGCTCCACCGTGGTCGCCGACGCGGTGATTCTCTCGACCGGTTGGCTGCCCGTGGCCGAGACGCGGGCTGAGCGAGCGCTGTCAGATCAGATGGGTGCGCAGACTGCAGAAAGCGAGCCCTCCGCAAACAGTGAGCCCGACGCAGGCGGTGCTTCCGCTGCCAGCGGCACCCCCACCGTAGGTACTGCACCCACCTCCGGTATGGGCCTAACCGCCCGCCCTTCAGCCCCGATCTGGGTGCGGCCGGCGAGCCCGATCGAGCAGGATCTCTCGGCCATCCCTGCGGGCCAATCCGTCATTATGCGGGGGCTCGGCATGAGCTTTTTTGACACGCTCTCGCTCTTAACGCTTGGCCGTGGCGGTCGGTTTGTCGACGACGCTGGTGCCCCGGGCGGCCTGCGCTACATGGCGAGCGGCGCCGAGCCCGTCGTACACGTGACGTCACGCCGCGGTGTTCCGTTTCGTTCAAAGTCGCTGTACGGCGGCCTGCCACCCAGGCCTTCGCAGCGATTCTTGCGCGGCGTGGACTGGGCCCACGAACCGCGCCCCATCAACTTTGACCGCAGGCTGTGGCCGCGCATTGTCGCAGACGCCTTTCTCGACCACGCCACCACACTCGAACGCGTGCGCCCGGGCTCCGTGGATGAGCTAGCTGTGCTCGAAACCGCGCTCGAGCAGGCGGTGCTTGAACGCGACGCAGAACTCGGTGCCTGTGCAAGTACTGCCGCTGCCACTGCATCGCTGCTCGACACGATCGAGCACATGGCGCGGGTGGTCGAGCCGTTTATTGCCGACGAGGCGCTGCGGTTTGATCTCGCGGGTGAAGCGGCGCCCGTGCACGAGCAGTTTGCGTCACCCGGCGAGTTTGACGCGTGGGTGCGCGGCCGCGTCGCGCACGACCTGCACGAAGCTGAGCTGGGCGTCGACAGCCCCGTGAAGGCCGGGCTATGGTCGATCAGCGCGGCCCGGGCGGTCGCGAGCCGCATCGGTTCACTCGGCGGATTCGACGCCGAGTCACGTGTCTCGGGGTTCAAGCTGTTGTTTGAGGTCGGCGGCATGGTCGGCTCGGGCCCGCCCGCATTTCGCAACCGGCAGCTGCTCGCGCTCAGCGCCGCGGGGCTTGTGCGGTTTATCGGCCCCGCGGCCACCGTTGAAGTCGCTACCGAGACAATTCTCGGAGCCGCGGGTGCAGGCACGATTGCAGGCACAATTGCAGGCACTGTGACGGGCGAGAACGGCTCCCCCGCCACACGCGTGACAACCGCACACTTCACCGCCGAGTCGCCGCTCGTGGCCGGGTCACGCGTCGAAGCGACCGCCCTTGTCGATGCGTGGATGCACTTTCACTCGCTCGATCAGTCGGCCGACCCCGTCGCCCTGGGACTACTGCGCGCGGGCCGCGCCCGGTCGTTTCACGTGAAATCTCGCGCTGCCCGTGCCGAGGCCAGCGCCGGCGACGGCACCCGCCCCAACCTCGATGCCAACGTCGATCCCAGTGCTCATGCCAGCGCCGATGTCGACAGCAAAGCCCCGCAGAGTGTGTCGACGGGCGGCTTCGACGTCGACCCCGCGTCGGGGCGCATCGTGCACGCCGACGGAACCCTTGACGCTGCGGTGCACGTCGCGGGGATTCCGGCCGACCAGACCCTGCACGACACCGTGATTAGCCCCATGCCGGGTACCGACCCACCACTATTGCGAGAGACTGATCGGGTGGCGCGAAGCGCGATCCGGATCGCACGTCACTCACGCGCCATGCTGCCGCTGGCAGCGCCTCGAGAAGGAGTTTTGCATGCGTAACGAATCAGAGCGGCCGGTCGCGCTCGTCACCGGAGCCTCGGGCGGTATGGGGCGCGAGATCGCGCGCGACCTGGGCCGCACCCACCGCGTGATTTTGGTGGGCCGAGACGCTGCGCGGCTCGCGGCGGCCGTCGCCGAAGCGGGCGACGGGGCGACCGGCTGGGAGCTCGAGCTGACCGACTCCGCGGCCGTGGCGGCGCGCGTGGCGACGCTCGATCGGCTCGACGTGCTCGTGCACGCGGCCGCGATCGGCAACAACGTGAGCGTCGCCGATGCTGACGAGTCAGCGTGGCAGCAGATTTTGGCGGTGAATGTGACCGCTCCGGCGCTCTTGACGCGGGCGGTGCTGCCGCTCGTGCGCGCGTCGCGGGGTGCGGTCGTGTTCATCGGATCGGGGGCGAGCACGCGGCCCGTGCCGGGCAGCGCGCTGTACTGTGCGAGCAAGCACGCGCTCAAGGCCGTGGCCGACGTGCTGCGCATCGACGAAGAGCCGCACTTCGTGCGCGTGGCGACCGTCGCGCCGGGCCAGACCGACACGGCAATGCTGCGCGGCATGGTCGGCGAGGCGGCGTACCGGCCCGAGCTCTACATACGGCCAGAGTCGGTGGCGGCCGCGGTGCGCTACGTAGTTGACGCGCCCGCCGACGTGCAGATTACCGACGTGGTGGTGCGCCCGCGCCGCGAAATCGCGAGATTGTAGCCTGCACACGCGAATACTTGGCGCTTGTTGTGGTTTCTTAGGTAAGAAACCACAACAAGCGCCAAGTATTTATCAGTTAGGGGCGAGCCTGGGCAGTTAGGCGTCGAGGCCGCGCACGTCGACATCACGCAACGGCACAAGGCCTGCGCGGCGGCCCTCCACGACTAGTTTCGGTCGCCCGCGCTCGGCTCCAGCAGCTCGACCGGCAACTGCACCGTCGCTGTCTCGAGATCTTGCGGCTTGATGAGCGAGGTGCCGCGCGTCTCGGGAATCGAAACGACGGTAATGATGCCGATGACCCCCACCGCGGTGAGGAAGTAACCGGGCACCAACATGTTGTTCGTGATCTCAAGGAGCCACGTGAGGATGTAGGGCGAGGTGCCCGCAAAGAGCGCGGCGGTGAGCGCATACGCGATCGAAAGCCCCGTCTGCCTGGTGCGTGTGGGGAAAAGCTCTACCACGGTCGCCGCGTGAGTGCCCAGGATGATCGCAAGAATGAGCGCCAAACCGAGAGTGGATGCGAACGCCGCGACTTCACCGCCCTGGCCCATGAGCAAGAACAGCGGCACCGAGAGGAGCGTCTGTGCAATCGCCGCCGTCATCAACACGGGTTTGCGCCCAAATCGGTCCGAGGCCATGCCAGCGAGCGGCACAACAATGAGACCCAGCGCAGATGCCATCGTTGACAGCAGCGCGGCCCGGCCAGCGTCAAAGCCAATGTAGACCTCTTGATACGTGAGCAGGTAGACCAGCACGACGTAGAAGGTCACGTTCATGAAGATTTCCATGCCGCAGGTCTGAATGAACTCGCGTTTGTTGCGCTTGAACACCTCACGTACGGGAGCGTGAGAGACCGTCTCGAGCTGCTTCAGCTGCTCAAACTCTGGGGTGTCTTCGATCTTGCGTCGAATGTATAGGCCAATGAATCCGAGCGGCACCGTAATCAAGAACGGAATACGCCAGGCCCACTCAACGATCTGCGCGTGGTCGAAGGCAACGTTCAGCAGGAACACCACGAACGAGGCCGCCAAGAACCCGAGCAAGCTACCGAACTCGAGCCAGCTCACCCCAAAGCCGCGACGCTTCGCCGGCGAGAATTCGCCCAAGAACGCGGCTGCGCTGCCAAACTCGCCGCCCGCGGCGAGCCCCTGCACAACGCGCGTCGCGATGAGCAGGATCGGGGCGACCAATCCGATCGTGTCATAACCCGGCAGCAGTCCGAGCACCAGCGTCGAGATCGCCATCGCCAGGATCACAACTGAGAGCGTCTGCTTGCGCCCCAGTCGGTCACCGAGCCTGCCAAAAATGATCGCGCCAATAGGCCGTACCAGAAACGACACCGCGAACACGGCAAACGCGGCCAGCAGACCCGTCGTGCTATTCGACTCGGGGAAGAACACGACTGCAATGGTGCCCGCCAGGTAGGCATACACCGCCCAGTCGAACCAGTGCACAAACACACCGATGGAGCCTGCGACAACGCTCTTGCGCAGACTCTTCTTATCGACGAGCTCTGAGAGCTCGCGCATGGGTTGCGAGTTGGACATTGATGTACTCCTTCGTACCTTCAGTGATCTAGACGCGGCGCGCGAGCGCGACGTCGAGGGCGGTCCACGCGAGCGCCAGCGCGCCATCGCGCAGGGTTTGCTCGGCGGTGTCGCCCACGCAGGCGGCGGCGAATTCCAGCTGGTGGTTGCTGGCGGTGCCGCCGACCCCGATGTAGGGGTGAATGGCGTTGACAACCTGGGACACGTTGCCCATGTCCGTCGACGCGCGGTTCATGGTCGCCGCTTCGGGGCTGACGTTGAAGTCGCGGCCGAGTGCGACCGCGTTGGCGCGGTAAAAGTCGAGGGCGGCCTCGTCGGTGCGCATCTCGGCGTATCGCGCACTTTCTGGAGTCACCGTGAGCTTCGCGCCCGTCGCGAGCGCGCCCGCTTCGAAGCACTTGAGCACGCGCTCTTCAAGCTCGAGCAGCTGCTCCATCGTGTCGGCGCGCACGTACCAGCGGCCCTCAGTGCGCTCGGGGATCGCGTTGGGGGCTTCGCCCCCGCGGGTCTGCACGCCGTGCACTCGCACCGATGCGGGCAGTTGCTGCCGCAAGAGCGATATGGCGAGTTGCGCGATCAAGAACGCGTCGTTCGCGTTGACGCCCCGCTCAGGGTAGGCGGCCGCGTGCGCTGCCTTGCCGTCGAACTGTACGTGCCAGTGCGCCACGGCAAACGGCCGGGCCTCGGCCACGTCGACGGGGGCGGGGTGCGCCATCAGCGCGAAGTCGAGGTTCTGAAACGCACCGCGCTCGAGCAGCTCAATCTTGCCGCCGCCACCCTCTTCGGCGGGGGTGCCGATGACCTCAACGCTGACGCCCAGGTCGGAGGCAACCGCGGCGAGCGCGAGGGCGCCGCCCACCGACATCGCCGAGATCAGGTTGTGCCCGCAGGCGTGGCCGAGGCCGGGCAGCGCGTCGTACTCGGCCATAAACCCGACCGTGAATTCGCCCGCCCCAAACCGCGCACGAAACGCGGTTTCGAGCCCAAGGTAGGGCTGCTCAATCTCGAATCCGTGTGCCGCGAGGACCGCGGCGACGGCGACCGACGAGCGGTGCTCTTGCCACCCCAGCTCGGGGTCTGCGTGCAGCTGGTTCGATAGCGCAACCAACTCAGCATCCACGGCCGAGCACCGCTCGCGCACGCGCGCCTTCAGCTCGCTACTCATCGCCCGGCACCCCGTACGATGGCGCTACGACCGGGTTGAGGCCGCGGTGCACGTAGTCGTCGCGCTGCGGAAGCCACTCGGCGAGGACACGGCCCAGCTCGTCGATCGGCGCTTCGTGCCAGTCGACGCGCAGGTCGGTGACGCGCCAACCGGCGTCGCTCACGACCGCGAGACCGGCCGAGTGCACCGGGCCCTCTTCGCCGCCCGCGGCCATCGCCGCCTGCATCGCGGCGTACAGCCGCTCCTCGATGCGGCCGCCGGTCGCGAGCGCGGTGTCGACGAGCGCGTCGAGCACGTCGAGGCTCGCGAGCATGTTGCCCGCGGCGACGGCATTCTCGCGCACGGCCGACCCGAAGATGCCCAGCGCACGCCCGCCCGAGTGCACCGCCGCGCGGCCCTCATGATCGAGCACGAGCAGCTGCCGGTAATCAATCGTCTCGGGGTCTGCCGCACTGACCACGGCGGCGAGCGCTTCTGCTGCGCTCGATCCGGATCGAAGCTCATTGATGAGCTTGGGCCCGAGCCTCGGGTCAGTCACGTTCTGTGAGTTGGCGGCGCCTACGCCGTCGGCGAGGTTGAGGCAGCGGGCGGCGACCGCGGGTGATGATGACGAGATGGCCGCCCCAAACTCGCCGGTGGCGGGGTCGCGCAGAATGAGTGAGAAGGTCACTTCGTCACCTCGCTGTGCGCGTCGGTGGGCGCGTCGGTGGGCGCGTCGGTGGGCGCGTCGGTGGGCGCTTCGCTGATCACGGCGGTGGCGTCGATCTCGACGAGCCACTCGGGGCGTGCGAGCGCCTGCACGACGATGCCGGTCGAGACTGGGTAGACGCCCTTGAGCCACTTGCCGACGGTGCGGTACACGTCTTCGCGGTAGCGCGGGTCGATGATGTAGATCGTCACTTTGACGATGTCTGCGAGCTTGCTGCCGGCTTCTTCGAGCAGCATCTTGATGTTGGCCATGGCCTGCTCGGTTTGCGCGGTCACGTCACCGATGCCCACCGACTCGCGGGTCTCGAGGTCTTGCCCGATCTGGCCGCGCAGGTAGACGACGCCGTTTGCTACGACGGCCTGGCAGAGGTCGTTGTCGAGGTTCTGCTCGGGGTACGTTTCTTTGGTGTTGAACATTCTCAACCGCAGATGCGTCGGCTCAGCCACGTGGTTCTCCTCGTCGAGTGGGTGGTGCGCTAATTGCGCTTCACGACTATTGTTCGGGGTGCATAAGTATCTGTAAAATAGTCAAAACATAAATAGGTCATCAGTAAATCAGATTGACTGTTAGGACGCTCGCAATGACGCAACGCTTCGCCATTACCCTCACCCAGCTGGGCTACTTCGCCGAGTGCGCGAAGACGCTCAACATGACCGCGGCCAGCCTCAATCTGCACGTTGCCCAGTCGGCCGTGTCGACGGCGATCTCGCACCTCGAGAAGTCGCTCGGCGCCGCCCTCTTCATCAGACAGCACTCGAAGGGGCTCATACTGACGAAGGCTGGCGAGAGCCTGCTGCGCGACACGCACCGCATTTTTGGTCTACTCACCGACGCGATCGAAGATATTCGCGCCGACCAAGATCAGGTGCGCGGGTCGATCACCATCGCCTGTTTCAACACGCTCGCCCCGTTTATGCAGCCGCAGCTACTGGGTGCCCTGCAGCGTGAACACCCCGAGCTCACCGTCGACATTCTCGAGGGCGACTACGAAGAGTGCCTGGCTGCGCTGCGCGGGGGCCGCGCCGAGATCGCGATCATGTACAACCTCACGAGTGCCGAGGGGATAACGCACCAGGTGCTCGGGCACGTGCGCCCCCACGTGATTTTGCCCGCTGATCACCCACTCGCCGCGCGCACCGAGCTCGCACTCGCAGAGCTTTCAGGCGACCCGTTTGTGTTGCTCGATCTACCCGATAGCAACGACTACTTTCTAGGCATGCTGCGCCAGCACGGCATCACGCCCAACATCAAGTACCGCACGTCGAGCTACGAGACAGTGCGGTCGCTCGTCGCCACGGGGCTTGGGTTCTCCATTCTCAACCAGCGGCCGCAGATCAACCAGACTTACTCGGGCAACCGCACCGCGATCGTCGAGATCAGCGATCAAGTGCCGAGCCTGGGCGTGACGGCGTCGACCCTCTCACAGGTGGAGCGTTCGGCCCGGGCAGACGCGGTCGCCGCGGCGGTGCGCGACATCGTGGCGGGCGCGTAACTACCCCACGCTGAACCGCCCCGGCCCGCCCCGGCCCGCCCCGGCCCGCCATGTGATTTGCCGATACGCGACGGCGTCTTCATCAGAAAAACTGATGCAGTGCACCGCGAAGCTGTATTGGCCTCGTGGCCCCCGTTCATGTTTGCTGTAACTACCCGGGGAGCCCGCACGATGCGCTCCCACTGCGGGCCACACAGCAGCAAACTGTGCGGCGCAAACAGCGATGTTTGCCGGGCCCGCCGGGTTCAAGCTATTTCGAGCGGAGAACGAAGTATGTCGAGCCAAGAGATCGAGGTCACCGAAGTCCTCGTCGTCGGCGCGGGCCAGGCCGGCGTCGCCATGAGTGAGCACCTCGGCGAACGGGGCATCGCCCACATTGTGCTCGAGCGCAGCCGCATTGCCGAGCGCTGGCGTTCAGAGCGCTGGGACTCGCTCGTCGCGAACGGGCCTGCCTGGCACGACCGGTTTCCCGGCCTCGAGTTCGCAGACGTCGACCCCGACGCGTTTGCCACGAAGGAGCAGGTCGCAGCCTACTTCGAGGCGTACGCCGCGAAGATCAACGCCCCCGTTCGCTGCGGCGTCGAGGTACTGAGCGTCACCAAGCACGAGGGCGGCTCGGGCTACATCGCCGAAACTACCGCGGGCACGATTCACGCCCGCTACGTCGTCGCCGCGACCGGCGCGTTTCAAAACCCCGCGATCCCACCGCTCGTGCCCGCGGGCGAGGGCGTGCACCAGATCCACTCGAGTCAGTACAAGAACCCGGGTCAGCTGCCCGCGGGCGGCGTACTCGTCGTGGGCGCCGGATCCTCTGGCGTACAGATCGCCAATGAGCTGCGGCAGTCGGGCCGAGAGGTGCACCTCGCCGTCGGCCCCCACGACCGCCCACCGCAGCGCTACCGCGACCGCGGTTTTGTGTGGTGGCTCGGCGTGCTCGGCAAGTGGGAGGCCGCTGCGCCCCCGCAGGGCGCCGAGCACGTCACGATCGCGGTGAGCGGCGCCGACGGCGGCCGCACCATCGATTTTCGTGATCTCGCCGCGAACGGCATCACGCTCGTCGGGCGCGCAAACGCATACGCCAACGGTGTCGTCACGTTTGGCACCGACCTCGCCACAAATATTCACCGCGGCGACGAGAACTACCTGTCGATCCTGCGCGAGGCCGACGAGTTCATCGCGCGCAACGGCCTCGATCTGCCTGAGGAGCCCGAGGCCCACGTGCTGGGTCCGGATCCAGCGTGCGTTGTCCACCCCGTGCTCGAGGTCGACCTCGCCGAAGCGGGCATCACCTCGATCGTGTGGGCGACCGGGTTTCGCACCGACTACAGCTGGCTCAAGGTCGACGCGTTCGACGAGGGCGGCAAACCGAAGCAGCAGCGCGGGGTATCGAGCGAGGCGGGCATCTACTTCTTGGGGCTGCCCTGGCAGTCGCGCCGCGGCTCAAGCTTTATCTGGGGCGTGTGGCACGACGCCAAATACCTCGCCGATCAGATCGACATTCAGCTCGGTTACCTGGACTATCAGGGCAACGCGTACCCCGCCCGCGATCCGGAGCGAAGCACAGAACCCAGCCGAGCGCCCGAGCAGCCCCACGCGCCGAGCCCCGCGCTCGCGAGCGCGTAGCGGGCGAGGTCGCAGCGATTCCTAGCAGCCCTACTGGATTCTGCGATTCGCAAGCTCACGCAGAATGACGGGGTGGGGGGCGCGCCTTTCCCTCGTCATTCTGCGTCGAAGCCGCGCACGTCGACATCACGCAACGGCACAAGGCCTGCGCGGCGGCCCACCACGATGCGGTGAATCGCCCACACGAGCAAGAACACGGGCAGGCCGATGTACGAGGAGACCACCTCGAGTACGCGGCCGTCGATCACGGCCTGCGTGTTTTGGCCGAGTATGACCACGATGATGACGATCAGCGCGAGCAGCGGACCGAGCGGAAACAGCGGCGCCACATAGGGCAGCTCCTTCAACGAGTGACCCTGTTTCAACCACGCCCTGCGAAACCTGAAGTGGGACCACGAAATACCCACCCACACGATGAAGCCCGACAGCCCCGAAACGTTGAGCAGCCACACGTAGGCCGCGCCGTCGCCGACGATGCTTGACACGAACGCGAACATGCCGATCGCGGCGGTGGCGGCCAGCGCCATGATGGGCACTCCGCGCTCGTTGAGCCTGGCGAATACACGCGGCGCTTTGCCTTCGACCGCGAGCGCCTGCAGCATACGGGTCGACGCGTAGAGCCCCGAGTTGCCGGCAGACAGTACCGCCGTGAGAATCACCGCGTTCATGAGCCCCGCAGCGACACCGATGCCCGCGCGTTCAAACACCATCGTGAACGGTGAGGCCGCGACGCTCCCCCCGTCGGCCGACGCAATGAGGCTCGGGTCGGTGTAGGGCAGCAGAAACCCGATGATGGCGATTGCCGCGATATAGAACAGCATGATGCGCCAAAAGATCGTGCGAATCGCACGCGGCATGTTCTTGCGCGGGTTCTCGCTCTCACCGGCGGCGACGCCCACGAGCTCGGTGCCCTGAAACGAAAACCCGGCGATCATGAACACCGACACGATCGACAGCCAGCCGCCCGCAAACGGCGCGTCACCGGTAGTCCAGTTTGAGAACCCCGGGCTTTTGCCGCCCATGACACCCAGGATCATGAGTACGCCGAGCACGAGAAATACGAGCACGGTCGCCACTTTGATCGCGGCGAACCAGAACTCACCCTCGCCAAACGCGCGCGCCGACATGGCGTTGAGCCCGGTGAGTACGGCGAGGAAGATCGCCGCCCACACCCAGCCAGGCACGCTCGGCCACCAATACGACATGATCACGCCAGCAGCCACCAGCTCGGCGGCGAGGGTGATCGCCCAGTTGAACCAGTAGTTCCACCCCGTCGCAAACCCAAACGAGGGGCTCACATAGCGGGTGGCGTAGGTCTGAAACGACCCCGAGACGGGCAGGTGCGTCGCCATTTCGCCGAGCGACTGCATCACGAACAGCACCATGATGCCGATCACCGCATACGCGACGAGCGCGCCGCCGGGCCCGGCCTGCGCGATCGTGCCACCCGAGGCGAGAAACAGCCCCGTGCCGATCGCTCCGCCGATGGCGATCATTTGCAAGTGCCGCGCCTGCAGGCTGCGCTTCAGCTGCGGTTGCTCTGATCGCGGCTGCGCCGTCGGCTCCCCTGGTTGCGGCACGCCCCCGGCTGCGGTGCACTGCTCCCCCGTCTCGCTCATGCGCTACAGCGTGAAGTCGGTGGCGACGCGGCCGATCGCGTGCCCCTTGATGATCGCACCGGCTGCGACATGATCCGGATGGGAAGCGTAGGCGGCGAGGCCAGCCGCGTCGTCGAAGTCACAAATGAGCGTAACGTCCCAGTTGTCGCCGTCGAACAGCTCGTTGCGGTGCACCGAGAGCGCGCGCACGCTGGGCACCAGCTCAGCGAGCGGCGTAAGCGCCGCGATGATCTCGGTGGCATGGGCGTCGCGCGCCTCACGGGTGTCGCCGCTGAGCTTCCAGTTGACAATGTGACGCAGGGTCATGGTGGTCCTTTCGGTGGGCTCGAAGCCGGGACACGAGGTCGAGACTCGAGGTGGGAGTATCGATAGCGTGGCGAGTTACGGCCGACGCAGCCACGACGGCCGCGCCGCAGCCTTCTCGATGGCGGCGGTGAGTTTTGCCTGGTCCACGCGCAAGATCGCGTGGCGGCGTGCGCCGATGAGCACGACCGGAATGTGCTCGGAGTGCTTGCGCGCGAGTGCCGGGTCGTTCAGGATGTTCAGCTCAGTGAGTGTCGTCGCCACGTTGCGCGCTGCTAGTTCGTCACGCACCGTCTCGATCACTGCACGTGCGTCGTCACACAGGTGGCAGCCGGGTTTGCCAATGAGGGTGATCTGAACTGTACTCACGAGCCTTAAGTCTACGCGGCGAACAAAGCAAAAGGCGCCGAGTCCAAAGACTCGACGCCCACCATCGATTGCGCGTTACGCGCCTCGACTACTTCTTGTTGCGACGCTGGTGACGCGTCTTACGAAGCAGCTTGCGATGCTTCTTCTTGGACATACGCTTACGGCGCTTCTTAATTACTGAACCCACGGTCACCTCACAACGTCTAAAGGGCCGTCGGATTCGGGGCCCACAAAACACTTATCGTACCTGATCGCCAACCCCAAGCGCGAATTCACAAGCAAACTCGCCGCAAAACGTTGCCAATCGGCTCGAAAACTTAGCCGCGCAGCTTGAAACGCGCAACCAGTTCCTTTACACGACTCTCGGCGCGAGCGGCCGCGCGCCCCATGCGTTCGGCCGCAGCAAAGGCTTCTTCGGGCAGCAATGGGTCGCCGTCTTCGTCAAACTCTTGAAACGAATCGACGTCACCCGGGCCTTCCAGCCGCTCGCCCGACTCTGAGAGATATTCGACTGTCACCTCGGTATCAAACCCGGCGGTAAGAAACGGGATCACAAAGTCCTCAACCATTTCGAGCGGCTCGATGTTGAGTGAGTAGAGGCGGTGTTGGCCGTCTTCACGCACGGTTACGAGCTCGGCTTCGCGCAATACTTTGAGGTGTTTCGAAACGGTGGGCTGGCTAATCTCGAGCTGCGCCACGATTTCAGACACGCTCATCTCGGCATCGGTGCGGTGTCGCTCAAGCAGCGCCTGCAGGATGTCGCGCCGCGTCTGGTCGGCGATGACTCCAAAAATGTCTGGCATACCCTAAGCGTAGTCGACTCGCTCTGACTTGCAGGGCTACGGCCTGGGGCGCAGCCGGGGCCACCGCCCGCGTGGCCCCGGCGCCCCGGCGCCCCGGCGCCCCGCTTCACACTGAGCGCCACCGTGTGTACGATGAAACCTCTGGGCGCGGCAGTATGCGCCCACTAACACCCCGATGTCTCGCACGTCACGCGCGCAGAAAGAAGTTGCAGTGAGGGCACTCAGATTGAGCCGTCGCGGCTCTGTCGCACTCGCTCCCAAGGCGTGGGTCAGCGCCATGATCCACTCATCGCCGGCGCGTTTCGCCCTGCTCGTGTTTACCGCTCTCATTCTGCTGTGGACGGCTCTGCTTTCACTCCCGTTCGCCAGCCGCGACGGCAATATCACCCCGCTCGCCGACGCCCTGTTCACCGCCGTCTCGGCGATCTGTGTGACCGGGCTCTCAACGGTCGACATGGCGTTGCACTGGTCGCTGTTTGGCGAAATAGTCATCCTGGCGGGCCTGCAGATCGGTGGCATCGGCGTGCTCACACTCGCGAGCATCCTGGGCCTCACCGTGACCAGGCGGTTGGGGCTGCGGCAGCGACTCATGGCGGCGGGCGACACGAACCCGATGCGCATGGGGCGCGACGTGTCAGAGAGCCAGGCTGTGGGGCTCGGCGACATTGGCGGGCTGCTCGCTGCCGTCGCCACGAGCTTGGTTGTCATCGAACTGGCGCTGACCCTACTCATAACGCCGCGGCTCATGGCCGCGGGCTACGATTTCTGGCACGCGCTGTGGAACGGTTTCTACCTCGCTGCCTCGGCCTTCACGAACACGGGTTTCGTGCCGCTCAAGGGCGGCCTCGACATGTTCGCGACCGATATGTACATGCTCAGCGTGTTGGGCATCGGCGTGTTTCTCGGTGCGATCGGGTTTCCCGTCATCTTTGCGCTGTACCGCTACGTGGTGGGCGGCGGCTGGCGCGCGCACAAACGCCTCGGGTTGCACACCAAGCTAACCCTCACGACCACGCTCATCTTTGTGGTGTTTGGCTGGCTCGTCATCGCGGGCCTCGAATGGAACAACCCCGCCACTTTCGGCAACGAGGGCCTCGGCCAAACCATGTTCAGCTCGGCCTACATGTCGGTGATGACCCGCTCTGGTGGGCTCGGCATTGTCGACCCGCTCGACATGAACGGGTCGACCATGCTGGTCATGGACATGCTCATGTTTGTGGGCGGCGGCTCTGCCTCGACCGCGGGCGGCATCAAGGTGACGACCATCGCGGTGCTGTTTCTCGCGGCCTACGCCGAGGCTCGCGGCTACAAAGACATGCAGGTCTTTGACCGCCGGATCCCCAACGAGGTGCTGCGTGTTTCGGTATCGGTGCTCATCTGGGGCGCCACAATCGTTCTCATCTCTACGGTCGTACTCATGCAGATGACCGGCAGATCTCTCGACGTGGTGCTGTTTGAAGTGATCTCTGCCTTTGGCACGTGCGGGCTGTCGACTGGACTGTCTGGCGAGCTGCCCGATGCGGGCAAGTATGTGCTCGCGGCCACCATGTGGGCTGGCCGCGTGGGCACCGTCACCCTGGCCGCGGCCGTTGCCGCTACCAGCCGTTCAAGGCTGTTTACCCTCCCCGAAGAAAGGCCGATCGTTGGTTGATATTCGCAGTGATGCACCGGTAATTGTGATCGGCCTCGGCCGCTTTGGCGCCGCCACCGCGGGCCAGCTTGACCGTCAAGACCGTGAGGTGCTCGTCGTCGACACCGACGCGGGCCTCGTACAGAAGTGGGCCGACCGCGTCACCCACGCGGTGCAGGCCGACGCGCGCTCGATGGAGGCGCTGCGACAGATCGGCGCCGACGACTTTCAGATCGCAGTCGTCGCGACGGGCGCTTCAATCGAGTCGAGCGTGCTCATCGCCGCGAACCTGGTCGACCTCGGGGTGCCGCAGATCTGGGCGAAAGCGATTTCACTGTCGCACGGCAAGATCCTCGAGCGTATCGGCGTAAATCACGTGATCTACCCCGAGCGCGAGGCAGGCGAGCGCGTCGCCCACCTGCTCAGCGGCAGCATGCTCGACTTCATTCAGTTTGACGACAATTACGTGATCGCGAAGATGTACCCGCCGCGCTCGATTCGAGGCCGCTCGCTCACCGAGAGCGGGGTGCGCACCCGCTACCGCATTACCGTGGTGGGGGTAAAAACACCCGGCCAGCCGTTTACACACGCGACCCAAGACACCGTCGTGTCGCCGCGCGATTTGATCATCGTGAGCGGCACTGCCGCCGACGTCGAGCGGTTCGCGGCGATCGGCTAGCGCCTGCTGGTGGGCGACTGGCGGTTTGCTGGTGGGCGCCCGGTGAGCACCGAAGCGCTACGCTCGAGGCATGACTGATGCAGCGGGGCGCCAGGCGCTTCTTCGCGCCACCATCGTGGTGGTAGCTGGTGGTGGCTTGCGCGCGCTCACATACCGGGCCGTTGCGGCCGAGGCGGGCGTCTCGCACGGGCTCGTGCGCCACCACTTTGGTACGCGCGACCAGCTCATCGCCGAGGCCATGGAGTTTGCGATCGGCGAGAGCCTTGCGGGCTCAAACATGGTCGAGGCTGTCACCAGCGTCGACGACTTCGCGGCGGGCATCGATTCGCTCGCAGAACGCGAGAGCGAGATCCAGTCGTTTCAGTACGAACTGCTACTCGAGGCGCGCAGGCGGCCCGAGCTGCACGAGCTCGCCACGCGCCACTACACCGCGTACCGCGACGCGATCGTCGCGCAGCTTGCCAGGCTCGGGGTACACGATTCCCCGCTCGCAGACCTCATCTGGTTTACGCTCGACGGCATCGTGTTTAAGCAGCTCGTGGCACCCGGTGATGCCGCGCCCGCGCTCGAGCACGTGCGCACGCTCGTGAGACAGGCCATCCCCGCGTAGTCCGCACCGGGAGGCGATCCGGCGCGAAAATAGCGCGCAGATGAGCGCGCAATTTGGCGCGCGAACTTGACTATCCATTTGGATAGTTTTAGGCTGGCGCTACTCGCGGGGCGTTGTTGCCCCGCACCCGGCACAGCAGCCGGGTGACCACCGAAGGGACACGCAGCCGTGCCAGACACCAAGATCGATTTTCTGTACCTCAACGAGCCCGACATGATTCGAGCCGGGGTCACCGACATGCCCGCGTGCGTCGACGCGATGACCGACGTGCTCGACCTGTTTGCCCGCGGCGACTACCGCATGGCCGGCCCCGAGAACAACGCGCACGGTGCGCAGGTGTACTTCCCCGAGACCGAGACGCACCCCGGCATGCCCGTCGACGGGCCCGACCGCCGGTTCATGGCGATGCCCGCCTATCTCGGCGGCGACTACCAGGTGACCGGCTGCAAATGGTACGGCTCGAACGTCGAGAACAAGCAGCGCGGACTGCCCCGCTCGATTCTCATGTTCACGCTCAACGACAAAGACACGGGCGCCCCGCTCGCGCTCATGTCAGCAAACCTGCTGAGCGCGTACCGCACCGGCGCGATTCCGGGCGTGGGCGCCCGATTCCTTGCCCGCGAAGACGCGAAGGTCGTGGGCATCGTGGGCCCCGGCCCCATGAACCGCACCTCGCTCGAGGCGTTCATGGCGGTGCGCCCCGAGATCAACCACGTGAAGGTGGCGGGCCGCAGCCAGGGCGGCATCGACACGTTTATCGCGTGGGCGCGCGAGAAGTTTCCGCAGATCACCACGATCGAGCAGGTCGATGGCATGGAGCAGGCGGTGCGCGACTCAGACATCGTGAGTATCGCGGTGCCCAGCAAGATGGGGTCAGAGAACTACCCCTACGTGGCCGATGAGTGGGTCAAGCCCGGCGCGTTCATCTGCTGCTCGGCACACCTCGCGCTCGAGGAGTCGCTCACGCAGCGCGCCCGCCACGTGGCAGACGCGCGCAAGATCTACGAGGCGTGGGCCGAAGAGATCCCTTCTCCCGTGCACGAGACCGTGGGTATCTGGGGCATGCACCTCGTCGACCGCGTGAACGACGGCCGCATGACGCGCGAAGAGTTCGGCGACCTGGGTGAGATCATCGGCGGCTCGGCCGTCGGGCGCCAGAACGACGACGAGGTGTTCATCTTCTCGGTGGGTGGTATGCCCGTCGAAGACGTCGCCTGGGCGACCCACGTGTACCGCAACGCCGTGAAGCTCGGCATCGGTACGTCGCTCAACCTGTGGGAGACGCCGGCGCTCGCCTAGCGCTGCGGCCCTACTTTTCACCGACTCAAATTTGAAAGCGAACCATCATGGATTACCAGAAAACCGATGTTCTCGTCATCGGCGCGGGCAGCGTCGGCGCGATGGCGCTGTGGCAGCTGAGCAAGCGCGAGGGCTTAAGCGTCGTCGGCATTGAGCAGTACGGCCGCGTCAATTCACACGCCTCATACGCCGGCGAATCGCGCGTGTTTCGCACGGCCGTGCACGAGGGCGGCACGTATGTGCCGATGATTCAGCGCTCGCGCTCGCTGTGGCGCGAGCTCGAGGCCGACTCGGGCCGCAACATTTACACCGAGGTCGGCTGCCTGTCGATCGCACCCGAGGGCTTTCCTGACTTCGAGACCGCACTCGGCACGGTGCGCGAGTTCGATCTGAAGCACCGCCTGCTCGACACGGCCGAACTGCGCCGCGAGTACCCGCAGCACCGCATCAACGACGGCGACGTCGCACTGCTCGACGCGCACGGCGGCGGCCTGCGCCCCGAGGTCGCCATCATGAGCGCCCTCAACGTGGCCGAGGCGAACGGCGCCCAGCTGTTCTTTAACACCTCGGTGATCGATGTTGAAGAGCGCCCGAACGGTGTCGTCGTGCGTACGACGCAGGGGGCCTGGCTGGCCCAGCGGGTCGTTGTCGCCTCCGGATCATGGTCGTCCAGGCTCTCGCCCGAGCTCGACGAGCTGCTGCGCCTGCAGGTACTCGGACTCACGTGGTTTATGCCCGAGCGCCCCGAACTGTTCGTACCCGAGCGGTTTCCCGTGTTTCTGCGCGACGTGGGGTCGGTGCACTTCTTTGGTGCGCCGAGCTTCGACGGCTACGCGTTTAAGGCGTGCACGAACCCCGACTGGCCCGTCTACCGCGACGTCTCAGAGGTGCCCAAGCACCACACGCGTGAGCAGCTGATCCGTATCGGGCAGCGCGCCGCCGAACTGTTCGACGGCATCAACCCCGAGCCCGTGCGCGAGAGCGTGCACCACTGCGCGTACACGCCAGACCGTCTGCCCGTCGTCGATCGCACCGACTCGGGCCGCATCGTAACGATTGCGGGGCTCTCGGGTCACGGCTTCAAGTTTGTGCCGCAGCTGGGCGAGTGGGCAGCGCAGCTGGTCGCGGGCGAGGACACGACCGTCGACCCCCGGTTCGCGCTGAAGTCGCACATGGAGCGCCTCGCAGTGCTCGGCCCGTACACGGGCGGCGGCCACTAGCCGCTAGCCCCTGGCTCCCGGCCCCTGGCCGGCCCCGGCCAGGCCCCGTGCACAAAAATATGCGCGAGAACTTCCGCTTTAGCTCCACTCATAAGCGGAACTTCTCGCGCATATTTTCCATGCCAGCCACTTGACGCCAGCCAATACCTGTTTGTTATAGTTCTAATACAACTATAAAACCAGGAGAGGCGTCATGCCCCACACCATCGAGGTCTCAGGCCTCACCAAATCGTTCGGCACGGTTCACGCCGTGCAAAACCTGAGCTTCACCGCGCACGCTGGCCGCGTCACCGGGTTTCTCGGGCCCAACGGTTCAGGCAAGACCACGACCCTCAGCATGCTGCTCGGGCTCGCCCGCCCCGACTCGGGCACCGCTACCATCGGCGGCAAGCGCTACGCCGAGCTCGAACGCCCGGCCCTCACCGTCGGTGCCTCGCTCGAGGCTAACTTTCACCCCGCTCATACCGGCCGCGCCCACCTCGACATTGCACGCCGCGCCATCGGGGCGAAACAAGCCCGCGTCGACGAGGTGCTCGACCTGGTCGGCCTCAGCCACGCGGCCGAGCGTAAGACCGGCGGCTATTCCCTCGGCATGCGCCAGCGCCTCGCCCTCGGCACGGCGCTGCTCGGCGACCCCGACGTACTCGTGCTCGACGAGCCCGTCAACGGCCTCGACCCCGAGGGCATCCGCTGGATCAGACTCTTTCTGCGCCACCTCGCCAGCCAGGGCAAGACCGTACTCCTGTCGTCGCACCTGCTGAGCGAGGCACAGCACACGGTCGACGACGTCGTCGTGATCCGGAGCGGCCAGCTCGCCTTCGCGGGCCCGCTCGCCGATCTGCAGCGGGGCACGCGCACCGTGCTCGTCGACGCGGCCACGCGCGAGGGCCGCGCGAGGCTCGCTGCGGCCCTCGCCGAAGCGGGCGCGACCGTCACCGACACCGCGGGTCACGGCGCACACGCGCAAGGCTCCGGATCATCGCCCGCCCCCGAGCAGCTCCTGCCGGGCGCGCACGCACCGCGGTCATCGCCGCCAGCAGAGGCACCGCAGTCGGCACCGTCAGCGCTGTCGGCACTGTCAGCGCAGCGCGAGCCGCTCAGCGTGGCAGGCCTCGCACCGCAGCAGGTCGGCGAGATCGCGTTCGCGGCGGGGGTGCCGCTCGCGCATTTGAGCGCCCCCGAGTCGGGGCTTGAACAGAGTTTCCTTGAGCTCACCGAAGGAGCCGCATCATGACCCGCTTCGCTCGCAGCCTGTCGGCCGAACTGCGCAAGGTGCGCGCCACGAAACTGTGGTGGATCCTCGCGCTCGTCATTGCCGCGTACTCGGCCATGATGGCTGCCGTCTTCGTGTTTATGTTTAACGCGATGCCCGAAGCGGCTGCCGCTGGAGCCGCTGAAGCCGCTGCCGCAGGAGCCGCAGCGGCCCCGGGCGCCGCGCTCCCCCCGCAGACACTGGCTAATCTCGTCTACTCGTCGGTGTCGACGTTCGGCTACGTCGTACCGCTCTTGTTTGGTGCGCTCGCGGTGACGGGAGAGCTACGTCACCGCACCCTCGGGCTCGCGTTCTTGTTCGAGCCGCGCCGCGGATTCGTGCTCGCCAGCAAGGCCGTCACCGTGTTCGCTGTCGGCCTCGGACTCGGTGTCGCAGGCGTCGCGGGTGCCCTCGCCGCCGCACTCCCCGTGTTTAGCGCGACGGGCACCGACCCGATGCTGGGCACCGGCGAGACCTGGGCGCTGCTTACTCGCGTGGTGCTCGCGATCGGTGTGTGGGCCGTGTTTGGGTTTGGCGTCGGCGTGCTCGTCAAGAACCAAGCCTTCGCCATCGTGCTCGCGCTCGTGTTCACGCAGTTCATCGAGCCCGTCGCTCGCATGGGCGCCCAGTTTTGGGAGTGGAGCGCGCAGGTCGCCAAGTTTCTGCCCGGCGCCGCCACCGATGCGTTCGTGGGCGCCAGCGTCATGAACAACATGGCCGCCCTCGATCCCTCAGCCGCGGGTGAGCATTCAGCCGCGCTCGGCATTTGGGCCGGGTTCGCGGTGCTGGCCGGGCTCGCCGCCGTGGCAGTCGCCGCGGGCTGGGCACTGCGGTGGCGCGGCGACGTCGAGTAGGCGCCTGGAGTTGGTCGTTACCGCGGCCGCAGTGCCGAGTGCTGCTGCACCCAGCTATACATCGTGACCGCGGCGGCGGCCGAAGCGTTAATCGAACGGGTCGAACCATACTGTGTAATCTCGACGACCGCCTCGGCCGCCGCGATCGCTTCGTCAGAGAGCCCGGGCCCCTCCTGCCCAAACAGCATGACGCAGCGCTCGGGCCAGTCGAAGGTCTCCATCGGCACGCAGCCGGGCACGTTGTCGATCGCGATGATCGGCATACCCTCCGCGCGCGCCCAGGCGGTGAGCGCCTCGACGTCTGTGTGGTGCTCGACGTGCTGGTATCGGTCGGTGACCATGGCGCCGCGTTTGTTCCAGCGTCGGCGGCCGACGATGTGCACGGTGTCGGCGGCGAACGCGTTGGCGCTGCGCACGATCGAGCCGATGTTCATGTCGTGCTGCCAGTTCTCGATCGCCACGTGAAAACTGTGACGCTGCTCGTCGAGGTCGGCGATGATCGCGTCCATCGTCCAGTAGCGGTAGCGGTCGATGACGTTGCGCGAGTCGCCGTGCGCGAGCAACTCGCGGTCGTAAAACTCCTCGGTGGGCCACTCGGTTTCGCCGCCGGGCCACGGGCCGACGCCCCAGGTGCTGCGCTCGGGGTGCGCGCCAGCTGCGCTTGCCGCACCGGTTACGCCGGCGGCGGGGTCGAGCTGCTGGGCGGCGGCGGACTGCTGGTTGGTGGGATCTTCGGCGTGAGTCACCCGCCTATTCTCCCAGGTGCTGCGCCCTGGTAGTGTGCGGGCAAGAGCCCGCGGCGCTACGCAGAGAGCGTGCCCGGCCAGCCCGCGCCCGGCAGGCACGCCAGCACGACCGCGTCGCCCGTCACCCGCCACGGGCCAAATGCGTGCGGTACCGCGTAGGCTTCACCGCTCGCGACCGCGGTCTCGCCCGCGGCAGAGCGCAGGGATCCGGATCCGGATGTCACGATCACGACCGCGTACGAAGCTGGCAGCTCGCCGCTGCCGCCCGTGCCGCGCAGGAGCCGAAAGAACGGGTCGCCCGCGGCGGGCAGCAGGGGCA
Source organism: Leucobacter faecis (assembly GCF_054456635.2). Taxonomy (NCBI): domain Bacteria; kingdom Bacillati; phylum Actinomycetota; class Actinomycetes; order Micrococcales; family Microbacteriaceae; genus Leucobacter; species Leucobacter faecis. Next base: position 20,937 of record NZ_JBTJEP020000017.1, on the reverse strand, counting down.
CGGGCCCGGGCTGCGGGGCGTCGGTCTCGACGATGAGGGCGGCGAGATCGGTGGCCGCGAGGCGGGCGTGTGAGACAGCTCCCATCGCGGTATCGAAGCCGAGATCGAGGTGCGACTCGTCACGAGTCGAGGTGGTGACCGACCACTCGAGCAAGATCGAAAAATCGGTGGGCTCTTGCAGCTCGGCGACGAAGACGCCCGTGCCAATCGCGTGCGCGGTGCCGGCGGGCACGAGCACGCCCATGCCCGCGCGGGCTTCAATCTCGTTCATGTGCGCGAGCATCCACTCGCTGTCTTGAGCGTCACGGCGGCGGGCGAGCTCGGCGGGGTCAACGTCGTCCTTCCACCCCAGGTAGAGCGCGCTGCCGGGCTCGGCGTCGAGCACAAACCACGCCTCGGTCTTGCCGTACGGGCAGTCGAGGTGGGCGGCCGCGAACGCGCGGTCGGGGTGCACGTGCACCGGCAGCCGCTGGCGCGCATCGAGGAGTTTCACGAGTACGCCGACGTCTGCTGGGTTTGCCGTGCTGGTTGCGCTGCTCGCCGTGGGGCCCACCCAGGCAGTGGGGTTCGCAGCGACGAGGTCTGCGAGCGGGCCCTCGGCCGTGATCGCAGGCCCCACCCCGGGTTCACCGAAGCGCGACACCGTCGATCCGATCCACTCCTCGGGCTGAAACTCGGTGGCCTGTTCGATGCCGCGCAGCGCCGCGATGCGGTCGCCGCCCCGGTAGAAATGCTGAATCGGGTTGGGCGGCAAGAGGAGAGGCTGCACTGGTGCTCCTTGGGTGAGTGGGTGAGGTGTCGACGGGGGCGACTATTTAGCGGCGGGGCGCTTAAGCCGCCTGCGCGGCTTCGACCTTGACAACGGTGAGCAAGAACACTGAATCCTCGGGCACCTCGACCGAGTGCACCTCGTCGGGAATCTCGACGATGTCGCCAGGCGTAAGCAGCCACGACTCGGTGAGACCGCGCAGCTCGATCCGGCCCGTGATGAGCTGCAGCGTCGCTTCGCCGGGGCTCTTGTGCTCGGCCATGCGTTCGCCGCCACGCATGGCGATGACCGTTTGCCGCAGTGCCCGCCCGCGCCCGCCGTAGAGGGTGCGGGCGAAGCGCTTATTTGAAGCCGCGCGCGCGAGTACCAACAGCTCTGTTGCTAGATTCGACAGCGAAATAGTCTCCATGTGTTCCACGCTACACCTCTGCCCCCTCGATTGCGGCCGCCTCTAAGTCGCTGCGCCACGACCCCAGATGCACGGGGTCATCGGTGACGATCAGATCGATACCCCGCTCGATCGCGCGGTCCCACCGGCCGGGCTTGTTGAGCGTGTAGGCGAGCGAACCAATGCCAGCGCTGCGCAGGTCACCCAGCAGGCTACGGTCGCGGTCAATGAGCTTCGGCCGCCCGCCCACCGCCGAGACTTCGAGCTCGCGCGCGAGCTGCACCATCGCCTCGTCCCATTCCCGCGTGAGCATCACGCGCGCAAACTGCGGCGCGATTTCTTGTAGCCCGCGCAGCGTCGCTTCGTCGAACGATTGCAGTGCTACCCGGTTCACCATGTAGCGCGATTGCAACAGGTCACCCACAGCGGCGAGCTGTTCGCTCGTCCACTCCCCCTTGAGTTCGACGAGCGCACGCACGTTGGCGGTCTCAAGTACGTCAAGAAACTCTTCGAGCGTGGGTACCTGTTCACCCGCGTGGGCGGCATCGAACCAAGACCCCGCGTCGAGGGAGCGCACGTAAGCGAAGTCACGCATCGCGACGGGCCCGTTGCCATTGGTGGTGCGATCAAGAGTAAGGTCGTGCAGCAGCACCGGCACTCCATCGCTCGTGAGTTGCACATCGGTTTCAACGAAGTCGACGCCCTGATCGATGGCGACGCGCATGGCAGCGAGCGTGTTCTCGGGGGCGAGCGCGGCCGCGCCCCTGTGCGAGACGATACTGACGCTGCCATCGCGGTGCAGCGCACCGTGCAGCTGCATAATGCTCGAGGCTGAAGCCTGCGGAGCGGCGCCAAACAACACCAAAAGCGCGGTGACGAGCAACCACGCAATCAGCCCTGTGCGCGGTGGTAACCGCTGCCAAGAACTCGTCTGCATGTGCGCCTCTCTCTTGCGCTTCGTTGCGCAATTTCAGACAGCCTAACCCAATTCGTTATCGTTTTGTGACATTGGTTTTTGATTCGTCTGCTGCGCGCTCACGGCCATAGACGCCGCTGACCGCCCGGCCGTAGAGTCGGGGCAGGGGTTCGCCCCGCCAGCCCTAGACCACACAAGCTCCGACCACGAGGAGACCCGGTGACTCACAACCAGCATGCACCTAACGCTCAGCACAGCTACCGCCTCACCCACGGCGACTACGCGACCGAAGTGCTCGCCACGGGCGCCACCCTCTCGAGGCTCACCCACGCCGGCCGCGACCTTATCGCCCCCGCCGACGCGCCCCACGCCCCCGGTTTCGCGGGCGCTCTGCTTGCGCCCTGGCCCAACCGCGTGGTCGACGGCCGCTACCTGTTCGCGGGCGAGGTGCGCGAGCTACCCATCAACGAGCAGGGCCGACACCACGCCATACACGGTCTCGCGCACGCGCTCACGTTCGCGCCCGCGAGGCCGCACACGGCCAACACGCTCGAGCTCACGGCAACGCTCGAACCCACCCCCGGATACCCCTGGCAACTGCGCCTCACCGCACACTTCACGCTCGGCGACGACGGCCTGCGCTACGGCCTCACCGCCGAGAACCTCTCGCGCGAGCCCGCGCCCTACGGCGCCGCCACGCACCCCTATCTCATCGCGGGCGAGGGGCCCGTCGACTCCTGGACCCTCGAGCTCGAGGTCGCTTCGCGTCTCGAGGTCGCGCCGGATCGCCTGATCCCGCAACGGCTCGCCCCGTGGGCCGGGTTCGCGGCCCCCCTGGGCACTTCACGCATCGATCACGCGTTCACCGGCATCGCTTGGGGGGACGACGCGGACAGCGCGGGCGAGAGCAGCGCGGGCAGCGCAGGCAGCGCGGGCGAGAGCAGCGCGGTCCGCCGCACAGCCCGCGCCCGCGTGACCGCCCCGGCCCCCGGCAACAGCAACGACAACGAGAACGGCAACGGCTTTACCGGCGTCGAACTCACTTGGGACTCCACCTGCCCGTGGGTGCAGGTGTTCACCTGCGATCTGGGCGACGAGGTACAGGGCAACCGTGCCGCACTCGCGGTTGAGCCGCAAACCTGCGCGCCCGACGCATTCAACGCGGGCGCCTACCCGTTCGACACGGGGCTCGTGACCCTCGCACCGGGTGCATCGCACGAGGTGACGTGGCGCATCGCGGCACTTTAGCACTCGGTCGAACGACCCGGCACGTAGATATCGAGACACCACGGTAATTTCGTATTTAACGTGCCGTCTCATTATTTCGATGCCGGGCCTTCAGCCCACAACCTGGCGCACGAGACCAGACACCGCCTGCCTGCCGCGCACAATGACCCCACGCATTGACCGCGCACCCCGCCAAACCGTACGATGTTTGCGTGAACATTTTTGATGCCGCCGACGCTGCCGACGCTGCCAGCACCGCTACCAGCACCTCTGCCAGCACCCCCGCCAGCACCCCCGCCAGCGAGCCGAGCACTACTCTTGCAGCGGCGCGAGTGACAGAGCTTGGCGCGGGCGTCACCAAGCGTTCCACACAGCTCGCCGACGGCCGCGAGCTCATCTACTTCGACGACCCCAACACGCGGCTCGCAGCCGAACGGCACGTCGACCCCCGCCCGCTCGACCCGCGCCCCGAGACCGCGCACATGCGCTACGACGTGCTCACGGGAGACTGGGTTTCGGTGGCCACCAACCGCCAGAACCGCGCCTTCTTGCCACCAGCTGAGCTCGACCCGCTCGCCCCGCAGACCCCGTCAAACCCGTCAGAGGTACCGTCGATGTACGACGTCGCGGTCTTTGAGAACCGCTCACCGTCGTTCGGCCCGACGCTGCCCGGGGAATTTGATCCGGCGCTACGCACCGAGACCGGCGTGCCGCTCGAGGCAGCCGACCCAGCGACCGGCATTGCGCAGCCCTCACACGGTCGATGCGAGGTGATTTGCTTCTCACCCGAGCACGAGGGGTCGTTTGCTTCCCTCACGCCGACGCGCGCCCGCACCGTCATCGAGGCGCTCGCAGATCGCGTGGCCTCGCTCTCGGCGCTGCCCGGCATTGCGCAGGTGTTTCCGTTTGAGAACCGCGGCCGCGAGATCGGTGTGACGCTGCCGCACCCGCACGGTCAGATCTACGGCTACCCCGTCATCACGCCGCGCACCCGCGGGCTCCTGCGCAGCATCGAGACCCACGGCCGCGACCTGTTCGCGCGCGTGCTCGACGCCGAGCGCGCCTCCGAGCGCCTCATCTTCGAGGGAGAGCACTGGAGCGCATTCGTGCCGTTTGCCGCGCGCTGGCCGCTCGAAGTGCATCTCATGCCGCACCGCCACATCGCTGACCTCGCCGAGACCACCGCCTCCGAGCGCGACGAGCTCGCCCCGCTCTACCTGCGGCTGCTGCGCGCCGTCGACGGCGTGTACGACACCCCCACGCCCTACATCGCCGCCTGGCACCAGGCGCCCGTCGCCGTGGGCCGCGATGCAGTGCGGCTGCGGCTCGAGCTCACATCTCCCCGCCGCTCGGCCGACAAACTGAAATTTCTCGCCGGATCAGAGGCCGCAATGGGGGCCTGGATCGGTGACGTCGCGCCCGAAGCCGCCGCCGCCGCGCTGCGCGCCGCGCTTGAGCGCACCCCGTGGCCGGTCGACGTCGCGCCAGCCGCTACGCACGCCGCTCACTAGGCGCCCGCGCCTCCCAAACACCCACAGCTTCTCAGTACCCAGATTTTCCAACACCCAAATCAGAGGACTCCGCCCGATGAGCGACGCACACGCCATTTCATCCCCCCTAGAGCCCGCGGGCCCTCGTGCTGCGGCCGAGTTTCTCGCACGGTTTGGCCGGGAGCCCGCAGGCGTGTGGTCTGCGCCCGGCCGCGTTAATCTGATCGGTGAGCACACCGATTACAACGAGGGTTTTGCCCTGCCGTTTGCGATCGGTCAGCGCACCTTTGTCGCGGCCGCGCCGCGCGCAGACGCACGCTTGCGCGTCGCGACCGACGCGTTCGCAGACGCCGTCGAGGTAGGCATCGCTGATCTCACGAGGCTGTTTCCGCGGCGTGAAGATGCAGGGGCGGCAGATCTGCCCCCGGTGCCCGAGTGGGCGGCGTATCCACTCGGCGTCGCGTGGGCGCTGCTCGAGCAGGCCGGCGGCAATAACGGCGGCAGCAACGGCGGCGCTAGCAACACCACTGACACCGGCTCACATCCCGACACGGGCAGAAACACCGAGACCGCCACAGACACCGGCCCGCTCACCGGCTACGACCTGCTCTTCACCTCTGACGTGCCGCTGGGCGCCGGCCTCTCGTCGTCGGCGGCGCTCGAAAGCGCCACCGCCGTCGCATTCAACGAGCTGTGGGGGCTCGGTTTTGACCGTCGCACGCTGGCCCGCGCGGGGCAGCGCGCCGAAAACGAAGCCGTGGGTGCCCCCACCGGCATCATGGACCAAACGGCCACGCTGCTTGGCGAAGTCGACCACGGCGTGCTCATCGACTGCCGCGACCTCACCACTGATCTCGTGCCACTGCATTTTGGTGACGAACACCTCGAGCTGCTCGTCATCGACACCCGTGTGCGCCACGCTCACGCGACGGGCGGATACGGCGAGCGTCGTGCCTCGTGCGAGAAGGGGGCCGCGACGCTCGGCCACCCTAGCCTGCGCACGGTCACGATTGCAGACCTGCCCGGCGCCGAGCACACGCTCGACGATGTGACGTTTAGGCGTGTACGGCACATCGTCACCGAGAACTCGCGCGTGCAAGAGACCGTCGCGCAGCTCGCGGCGACTGGCCCGCGCAGTATCGGCCCACTGCTCACCGCGTCCCACGTGTCGCTGCGTGACGACTTCGAGGTGTCGGTGCCCGAGCTCGATCTCGCCGTCGAGGCGGCAATCGCGGCGGGGGCGCTCGGGGCACGCATGACCGGCGGCGGCTTTGGCGGCGCGGCCATCGCACTCATTGACGTCTCCCTCGCCGAACAGGTGACCGCGGCGGTGCTGGCGGCATTCGCGCGCGAAGGGCTCACGACTCCTCACGTGTTTGCGGTCATCCCGGGCGCAGGGGCCGCGCGCGAGCAGTAGCCCGCGCAATTCTCACGTATGCCCCGGCGCCATTGGCGTTGGGGCATTTTGACATTCTCAAAAATTAGACTTGTGAACGCAAACATTTATCGCTTTAATGTTGTGTACGGCCCCTAGGATTCACGCCACTCACGCGGCAGATTTTCACGGCACCGCATCAGCTCCGTTACCGAAGCACCCCAACGAGACACTCACCCTCAACGAAGAGAGAGCAAGATGGCACCTCACAAACGACTCACTCGCACGGCCGCCATCGTGGCGGTCGGCGCAATGTCGGCGTTTGGCCTCGCGGCCTGCAGCAGCGGCGACAGCGGCAAGGCCGGCGACGCAGCGGCCTCGGCCGACAATCCCGTCACGATCGAGTACATGCACCGACTTCCCGATGGCGAGGGCATGACCCCGGTAGGCGACATCGTCGACCGCTGGAACGCCGAGCACCCCGAGATTCAGGTCAAGGCCACCAAGTTCGATGGCAAGCCACAAGACATGGTGCTCAAGCTTGAGACTGACCAGAAGGCGGGCAACGCGCCCTGCCTCGCACAGGTCGGCTACGGCGAGGTGCCGCAGCTGTACGTGAAGGGCATGCTCGAAGACGTCGCCGCAGAGGCCGAGAAGTACAAGGGCAACTTCTCGAGCGGCGCCTACGCCGGCATGCAGGTGGGCGACGCCGTTGTCGGTCTGCCGCAAGACACGGGCCCGCTCGTCTACTTCTACAACGAAGCCGAGTTCGAGAAGCTGGGCATCGAAGCCCCCAAGACGCTCGACGATCTGACCGCAGCGTCTGCAACCGCCGCCGATGCGAACAAGTTTGTCACCGCGTTCACCCCCGACGAGGCGCAGAACTGGCTCACCGCGCAGGCGGCGTCTGCGGGCGACGCGTGGTTCAAGACGGCCGGCGACGAGTGGCAGGTCGACACGACCGGCGCGGGCACCGAGCGCGTCGCCTCGTTCTGGCAGGGGCTCATCGACAACAAGCAGACCCTCACCACCGAGCGCTGGGGCGAGGGCTTCACCAAGGCCATTGACGACGGCAGCCTAATCGGCCACATTGGTGCGGCCTGGGAGGCGGGCTTCATGCTCGACTCGCTCGACGGCACCGATGCCGAGGGACAGTGGCGCGTGGCGCAGCTGCCCGACTTTGGCGCGGGTCAGCTCACCGGCCCCGACGGCGGCTCGGGCGTCGCAGTGTTGAAGGGCTGCGAATACGTCGAGCAGGCGATGCAGTTCAACGACTGGTTCAACACGCAGGTCGATGACCTCGGCTCGCAGGGCCTCGTGGTCGCCGCCACGACCGGCACCCCGAAGACGAGCGAGAAGATGCTGAAGCAGTTCGGTGGCCAAGACGTGCTCGCCGAGCTCGGCACCGCCACCGAGAACCTCAACCCCGACTTCGTCTACGCCCCGGGCTTCGCCACCCTCGCAAAGATGAATGAGACGGCGGCCGCAGCCGCGAGCGGCTCGGCGAAGGTGGCAGACATCTTCACCACCGCAGACACCACGATGGTGGCAGCGCTCAAGGACCTCGGCCTCCCCGTCGCCGAGTAAATTAAGAATCAGTCAGAGTAGGTATTGATGTCTCGCACTGCCACTGCCAGTGCCCCCTCACGGCGACGCCCCACCAAGCGTCGCCGTGAGGCGTTCACGGGCTGGTCATTCATGGCGCCGTTCGCGCTGCTGTTCTTGCTCGTGTTTCTCGTACCGATTATTGTGTCGGTGCGCGAGGCGTTCTTCGCCCAGGTGTCGGCGGGCGGCGGGCTGTACGGCGGCGGTGAGCTCGTCGACACGTTCGTGGGCCTCGACAACTTCGTGGTCGCCGCCCAAAACGTCTCGTTCTGGGCGGGCATGGGCCGCGTCGTGCTCTACGCCGCGTTCCAGATTCCGGTCATGATCGTCGTCGCGCTCGGCCTCGCGCTGCTGCTCGACTCCTTCATTCTGCGCCGCCCCGGCCTCTTCAGACTGTCGTTCTTTCTGCCCTATGCGATTCCCGGCATCATCGCGGCCATGATGTGGCTCTACTTCTACACGCCAGAGGTCTCACCGATCCTGCCGTTCCTCCCCGAGGGCACCAACTTCATGGGCCCCGGCACGGTGCTCGCGTCGATGGCCAACATGACCACCTGGACCTACACCGGCTACAACATGCTCATCTTCCTCGCGGCGCTGCAGGCGATTCCCCGCGAACTCTACGAGGCCGCCCGCATCGACGGCGCCTCGGGCATGCAGGTCGCGCTCAAGATCAAGGTGCCGCTGGTGCGCGGCGCAGCTCTGCTCGCGGTACTGCTGTCGATCATCGGCACGATCCAGTTGTTCAACGAGCCCGTCATCATGGCGAGCGCGAACTCGTGGATGGGCAAGGACTTCACCCCCATGATGCTCACCTACAACACCATGATGGGCGAGGTCTCCCCCTCGGGCGCGGGCCCCGCCTCGGCGCTCTCGCTGCTCATGGCTCTCATCGCGGGCCTGCTCGCTATCGTCTACGCGCTGCTGCAGCGCGGTAAGGGAAACTGATGAGCAACACGACGAAGATCATCGCGACCGTGCCCAGCGATCCGGATCCGGCCCTTGCCGCAGATCGCCGCGCCGTGGCCGCGGCCCGCGCCAGGCGTCGTGCGGCAGAGGCCGACGTGCCGCCGCGGTCGCTGGCGCCGTCGACCGCGGTGCGCGTTGCCGGCATCGTCGCGCTCTCGATTGCGACGCTCTATTTCTTGGTGCCCGTGTTCTGGTTGATCGTCGCGTCGACGAAGAACAACGCCGATCTCACGGGGTCGTTTGGGTTCTGGTTTGCGAACTGGAACCTCGACACGAACTACGACAGCCTGATGAGCTGGACCCAGGGCCTGTTCTGGCGCTGGGTGGGCAACTCGGTGCTGTACTCGACGGCGGCCGGTGCGATCGGCACGCTGCTCGCGGTGATGGCGGGATACGCGGTGGCAAAGTTCGCCTTCCCCGGCAAGAAACTGATGGTCGGGTTGATCATGGGTGGGCTGCTCTTGCCCGTAGCCCTGCTCACGGTGCCGCTGTACATCGAGTTTCACGCGCTCGGGCTGACCGACTCGATCTGGGCGATCATTGTGCCGTCGGCGGCCTCACCCTTTGGCGTGTTTCTGGGCATGGTCTACGCACAGTCGTCGGTGCCCGACGAGCTGATCGAGGCGGCACGCATTGACGGTGCGAGCGAGGCGCGCATCTTCTTTACGATCGTGCTGCGGCTACTCGCCCCCGCGATGGTGACGATCTTCTTGTTCATCTTTGTGGCGACGTGGAACAACTTCTTGCTGCCGCTCATGATGGTGTCGAGCCCCGAGCTGAAGCCTGTCACGCTCGGCCTATACGGCATGATGAACTACTTCTCCCCAGACAAGGGTGCGGTGATGCTGGGTGCGCTGCTGGGCGTGCTGCCCCTGATCGCGTTGTTCTTCACGCTGCAGCGTTACTGGCGCTCGGGCCTCGCCGCGGGCGCCGTCAAGGGATAGCTGCGCGGGGAATTGAAGTAGTCACGTGAACGGGCGAAGGCCCGGTCTCACCGCTCTCCGGTCGCGCAGGCTTCGCCGCCGCTCCTGCCAGACCCAACCAAGCGGTGAGACCGGGCCTTCGCCCGTTCACGTCGGTGGTGCGACCATCGTACGCCACACACCACCACGTCATCCTGCTGCCAGCGACCTCACCACGTCATCCTGCGGCCGGCGACCTCACCACGTCATCCTGCGGCTGGCGACCACACCACGTCATCCTGCGGCGACGAAGTCGATCGCAGGATCCACACCCCACACAAACTTCATCGACAGGGCTGGATTCTGCGATGCACTCCGTGCCCGCAGAATGACCAAAAGAGGGCGCCCGCAGAATGACCAAAAGAGGGCGCCCGCAGAATGACGGGAGGGGCCGCAGGACTCTGCACCGTGCTACACCCCACACCGCCACGTCATCCTGCGGCGACGAAGTCGATCGCAGGATCCAACTCTCACGGGTCGGGTCACACCCCGATGAACTCCTCTTCGGGGCCGAACTCGGGGCCTTCGCGCACCTCGACTGCCGACGGCAGACGCTCAGCGTCAAACACGACGATCTCGTTTGTGCCAGCACGCCACAGCGGCGCGGGGGCGTAGAGCGTGTGGGTCGGGCCGACCTCCCAGTAGCGGCCGAGCAAGAATCCGTTCAGCCACACCGACCCCTTCACCCCGCCGGGGAAGGCGAGCCACGCATCGAGCGGCTCGGTCACGCTGAGGGTGGCGGCCGCTGAACCAGTAGGCCGTGCTGCTGCGACGTCGCCCGAGGGGTCGGCGGGCCCAGCCGTGAAGAGGGCAGCGTCGGCCGTCGATCCGGAGCTTGAGACAGCAGAGCCCACGGTCTCAGCAGAGCCCACAAGCTCTGCAGCGGCGTGGGCGCGCGGCACCTCGTCGCCGAGCACGCGGTGGGTCCAGCCGTGCACGATGCGGCGGCCGATGCGCACCGCCTGCATGATGCCCTTGCCCTCGCCGGTGAGCGAACCGTAGTTGATGCGACCGAGACTCTCGACCAGCAGGGTGAGACGCGCCTCGCGGGCTGACCCCGGGAGCGCGAGCTCGGTCGCACCGTCGCGGGCGAGCACCCCAACGTGTGCACCATTCAGGAGCACGACCGCGCGGTCGTGCAGTCCGTCGATGGCGAGGCGCGATCCGGCCTCGAATGACACGTTTGCCTCGTAAGCGACGTAGCCGTCCTCGGCCCCGAGCTGCTCGTACGTGAGCGGGCGAGGCGATGCCGCGCTTGGGTCGCCCGCGGGCTGGGCGCCCTCGATCACCCGTGTGAGCGAGGCGGTGTGCGCGAGCCGGGCCTTCGCTGCGGGCTGCAGCCGCGGGTTTGCCGGGGGCGCTGGCAGCGGGGCGTCGTGGAGCGGGGCGAGCGCCGCGCGCAGTGCGTCGAAGCGGTCGTTGAGCGTGCCGTCTTCGCCGATGGGGGCGTGGTAGTCGTAGCTGGTGACGGTGGGCTGCAGCATTTCGTCGTAGTTGGCGCCGTTCCAGTAGCCAAAGTTGGTGCCGCCGTGGGCCATGTACAGGCTGAACGAACCGCCGATCTTAAGGATCTCGTCGATCGTGCCCATCATGCTGGCGGCGCTGCGCACGTGGTGGTTTTCGCCCCAGTGGTCGAACCATCCGCCCCACATTTCGCTGCACATAAACGGTACGCCGGGGTCCTGGAGCGCGCGGGCGCGGTCGACCCCTGAGCCGAACGTGAACGTGGGCATTGCGCCCGCGACCTGGCCGTGCAGCTGCATGTCGCGCGTCGTGCCGTCGGCGGTCGTGAGTAGTTCGGTGATGCCGCGGGCGCGCAGCCCGTCGCGCAGGTGCTCGAGGTAGGCGCGGTCGCTGCCAAACGAACCGTACTCGTTCTCGACCTGCAGCGCGACGATCGGGCCGCCGTTGGCAGCCTGCAGTGGGGCGACGCGTGCGATCAACTCGTCCATCCAGGCATCGACGGCCTGCAGGTACACGGGGTCGCTCGTGCGCAGGTTTGCCGTGCGGGCGGTGAGCCAATGCGGCAGGCCGCCGTTCGACCACTCGGCGCAGATGTACGGGCTCGGCCGCAGAAACACGTCGAGCCCTGCCTCGCCCGCAAGCGTGATGTAGCGTTCGACGTCACGCCAGCCGTCGAACACCATCTCGCCCTCGCGGCGCTCGTGAAAGTTCCACGCCACATAGGTGTCGACCGTGTTGAGGCCGAGCGCTTTGAGACGCATGAGCCGGTCTTCCCACTGATCGGGGTGCACCCTGAAGTACTGCATCGACCCCGAGAGGATGCGGTGCGGCTTGTCGCCCCTGTACAGCTGGCCGTCGCGCCAAGTGAGCAGCGGCGCTACGTTCGCGTCAACACTGACGCTGTGCGTTGAAGTCATGTGGGTGGCTCCTCGAAAAATGTTTGCGTTCACATTATCGCAATGATGCACACAATTTGCTAGGCAGCGAGGGCGATTGATCGCTACCATTAATCACATGCCACCCCGCCGCCCATCTCACGACAAAGCCCCCAGCCAGGTCGACGTCGCCAAGCTCGCGGGTGTCTCCACCCAAACCGTTTCGCGCGTCATGTCGGGCCAGGGCAGCGTGCGCCCTGACACGGCCCGCAAGGTGCTCGCGGCGGTCGACGAGCTCGGCTATCGCATTCACGCCGCCGCCGCGTCACTCGCTTCGGGCCGCACCCGCCTGCTCGGCGTGATCATCGTTTCGAACGACCGCTATTCGCTCGGCGCTCTCGGCGTCGGCATTGAGCAGGCCGCCGCCGCACACGGCTACACCGTGACCACCGCCGCGGTCGCCGAGCACGCCTCTACCGACGCGTTTCTTGAGGCGTTCGATCGGCTCGAACGGCAGGGCGCCGAGGGCGTCATTCTCGGAGTGCCCATCGATCTCGACACCCCGGCGATGCGCACCCGCACCGACCGCACCCCCACCGTGCGTAGTGAGCGCAGCGAACTCGACCCGCAGTCCCCCTTCGCTGTTGACCAGTCGCGCATCGCGCAGCTCGCAGTCGAACACCTGCTCGCCCTCGGGCACGAGACCGTGTGGCACGTGTCAGGCGACGAATACTGGGTTGAGACCGACGAGCGCCGCGCCTCTTGGCAGCGCACGCTCGAAGCGCACGGCATTACGCCCCCGCCCGTGATTCCGGGCGACTGGACCCCCGAGTCTGGGTACCGGGCCGGCCGCACGATCGCCGCTATTCCTGACGCGACCGCGGTGTTTGTGTCGAGCGACGAAATGGCGTTTGGGGTGTTGCGTGCGCTGCACGAGGCTGGCAAACGGGTGCCCGAAGACGTCTCGGTGGTGAGCGTCGACGGTATTCCACTTTCGGCCTACGCCTCCCCCGCCCTCACGACGGTGCGGCAGCCGTTCGAAGATCTCGGCCGCGCCGCCGCGCTGCGACTCATCGCGATGCTCGAGGGCGCTCCCGCGGGCGAGCTGCCCACAATCGCGCCCGAGCTCATCGTGCGCAGCTCGACCGCGGCCCCGCGCGCTTAGCGCAGTGGCGGTCCTCACGCCGGATCGGTGGGCCCGGGACTCCCACACGGTCGACTTCGCCACAAATGCCCCAGTTTGTTTGGTTTAGGGGCTCCCGCATCGAACTTTCTGGGGCATCTGTGCGGCGGGGCCCGGAACGGCGGGCCCGGAACGGCGGGCCCGGAACGGAGGGCCGCCGATCATGGGCAGTTTTGCGTGTGCACGCGTACGCCCCGCGAGTGGTCGCATTTCGGTACAAATATCGAACGGAACAGGCCAAAACACCACAATATTCGTACCGAAGCTTTTGCCGCACCGCGACAACCAGTTTGGCGGCACAAGAGTCGCTCGGAACAGACGCCAACAAGAAACCCCCGCTGCCGTAGCATTGGGGGCTTCCGAATGTGTACGTGGTCGGTCCAAGCCCGCCACTCACGCTTTAAGGATACTCGTGTTGGCGATACGGCCCGGGCTGACAAACACGCGGGCTCACGAATGCCCCAGTTAGTTCGGTTTAGGGGCCCCAGTATCAAACTTTCTGGGGCATCTGTGCGGCGGGGCCCGGAACGGCGGGGCCCGGAACGGCGGGGCCCGGAACGGCGGGGCCCGGAACGGCGGGGCCCGGAACGGCGGGGCCCGGATCGGCGGGGCCCGGAACGGGGCCCGGAACGAGGCCCAGAACGAGGCCCAGAACGGCGGGGCCGGAACGGTGGGCCCGGGACATCGAAGCCCACGGGCCCACCGATCCGGATCACAGGGCGCTAAGCGATGACGAGGCCTTCGCCGTCGGCCGCCACGTCGACCCGCACGGTGTCGCCGTCGCGCACGTCGCCCGCGAGGATCGCGCGCGCGAGCTTGTCGTCGATCTGCTTCTGCATCAGCCGGCGCAGCGGGCGCGCACCGTAGACGGGGTCGTAGCCGGCCTGCGCGAGCCAGGCCCGCGCGGCGGGGGTGACCCCAATCGTGAGGCGTCGCTCAGCGAGCCGCGCCTGCATGCGGTCGATCGATAGCTCGACGATCTGCGCGAGGTCCTCGACCGACAGCGGGTGAAAGATCACCATCTCGTCGAGCCTGTTGATGAACTCGGGCTTGAACACGCGGCGCACCGTCTCGCGCACCGCGCCCTCCTTTTCGTCCCAGGTGAGGTCGGCGTCGATGAGGTACTGCGAGCCCAGGTTCGACGTGAGAATCAGAATCACGTTTCTGAAGTCGACCGTGCGGCCCTGCCCGTCGGTGAGCCGGCCATCGTCGAGCACCTGCAGCAGCACATCAAACACCTCGGGGTGCGCCTTCTCAACCTCGTCGAGCAACACGACCGAGTACGGCCTACGCCGCACGGCCTCGGTGAGCTGGCCGCCCTGCTCGTAGCCGACGTACCCCGGAGGGGCGCCGACGAGCCGCGACACCGAGTGCTTTTCGCCGTACTCCGACATGTCAATGCGCACCATGGCGTGCTCGTCGTCGAAGAGAAACTCGGCGAGCGCCTTCGCGAGCTCGGTCTTGCCGACGCCCGTGGGCCCGAGAAACAGGAACGATCCGGTGGGCCTGTTAGGGTCGGCAATCCCGGCGCGCGTGCGGCGCACCGCGTCGGCGACCGCCGAAACCGCGTCGGCCTGGCCGATGAGCCGCCTGCCGAGCTCACGCTCGAGCGACAGCAGTTTCTCGGTCTCGCCCTGCATCAGGCGCCCCACGGGAATGCCCGTCCAGGCCGCCACGACACCCGCGATCTCTTCGTCGGTCACCTGGTCACTGACCATGCGCGGCTCGGCGGGCTCGCCGCCATCGCCATCGGAACCACCGGTGCCGCCGGTGCCGTCAGCGCCGGATCCCGCTTCCTCTGCGCGCTCAGCCTCGGCGAGCTCTTTCTGAATGACCGGGATCTCGCCGTAGAGCAGCTTCGAGGCCTTCTCGAGCTTGCCTTCGCGCTGCGCCAGTTCTGCCTCCATGCGCAGTTGGTCGAGCTTTTCGCGCAGCTCGCCGACGCGGTTGAGCGAGGCCCGCTCGCGCTCCCAGCGCGCCTCGAGCACGTCCAGTTCGGCCTGCTTCGCGGCGAGGTCTTCGCGCAACTTCGCGAGCCGCTCTTTCGAGGCCGCGTCTTTCTCACGCTTGAGCGCGAGATCTTCGAGCTTCAACCGATCGACGGCGCGGCGCAGCTCGTCGATCTCGACCGGGGCCGAGTCGATCTCCATGCGCAGCCGGCTCGCTGCCTCGTCGATCAGGTCGATCGCTTTGTCGGGCAGCTGGCGCGCCTGAATGTAGCGGTTCGACAGCGCCGCGGCGGCCACGAGCGCCGAGTCGGCGATCGTCACTTTGTGGTGCGCTTCGTAGCGCTCCTTCAGCCCGCGCAAGATCGCGATCGTGTCTTCGACGGTCGGTTCACCGACGTACACCTGCTGAAAGCGCCGCTCGAGTGCAGCGTCTTTCTCGATGTACTCGCGGTACTCGTCGAGGGTGGTCGCGCCAATGAGCCGCAGCTCACCGCGCGCGAGCATGGGCTTGAGCATCTGCGATGCGGCGACCGAACTCTCGCCCCCGCCTGCCCCCATGAGGGTGTGCAGCTCGTCGATGAAGGTGATGTATTTGCCGTCTGATTCCTTGATCTCGGCGAGCACCGCCTTCATGCGCTCCTCGAATTCGCCGCGGTATTTGGCCCCCGCGATGAGCGCTGAAATATCGAGCGAAATCAGCTCTTTGTCCTTGAGCGACTCTGCAACGTCGCCCGCGACGATGCGCTGGGCGAGCCCCTCGACGACGGCCGTTTTACCAACGCCTGGTTCGCCAATAAGCACCGGGTTGTTCTTGGTGCGGCGCGTGAGCACCTGGCTGACACGCCGAATCTCTGCGTCACGACCGATCACCGGGTCGAGCTTGCCCGAGCGGGCCACCTCGGTGAGGTTGACGCCGAACTGCTCGAGCGCGCTGTCGCCGCCCTCGCCCTGGGCGGGCTGCCAATTTGCCTGCATGTGGGGTCCTTTCTCTGTGTGCAAGCGCCGGATCAGCGCTGCGCGTCACCGCCCGCAAGCCGTGCCGCGCAACACCCTCCAACAAACTTGAGTGTTGATGACTCAAGTTTATCGCCTCTTACCTATTCGCACCACTGCGGATACAGTAAATTTCACGCCGCGCAACGGTGCGCGGTCACGCCTTCGTTCGACGAGAGCTGTGGGCGTCGTATATCGAAGGGACGCCCGTGACCGCACACTCGACCCCCGCTGAACCAGACCTTCAAGACGGCGCCCCGCCCCGCATTCGCTGGTCAGCGGCCACCGCGGCGTTTCAGGTTGAGGGTGCCCGCACGTTAGGCGGCCGCGGCCGCACCATCTGGGACGACTTCGTCGACGCCCCTGGAGCGGTGTTAGACGCATCGACCGCAGACCCCGGCCCCGACAGCTACCACCGCTACTTAGAAGACGTCGCCCTCGCTCAGGGGCTCGGCCTCGACCGCTACCGCTTCGGCATCTCGTGGGCACGGGTGGTGCCCGAGGGGTCTGGGGCCGTGAACAGCGCGGGCCTCGACTACTACGACAGGCTCGTCGACGCACTACTCGAGGCGGGCGTGACCCCCTTTGCCACCCTGTACCACTGGGATCTGCCGAGCCCACTCGAAGCAGCAGGCGGCTGGTTGAACCGCGACACCGCGTACAGGTTCGAAGAGTATGCGGCGGTCGTGGCCGCGCACCTCGGCGACCGCGTGAAGCACTGGTACACGATCAACGAGCCCGCCATGACCGCGCTCGAGGGGTACGCGATCGGTACTCTCGCCCCCGCCAGGCAGGAGCTCTTTGGCGCACTCCCCGCCGCGCACCACCAGCTGCTCGCCCACGGGCTCGCCATGCGGGTGCTGCGCGAGGCGGGCGCGCAGCAGGTTGGCCTCACCAACAATCACACGCTCGTGCGCCCGCTCACAGATTCCGTCGACGACCTGATCGCGGCGGGTGCCTACGACGTGATCCATAACCGGGTATTTGCTGATCCGGTGCTAACTGGCCAGTACCCAGATCTCGCTGCGCTGGGGCTGCCCGAGATGCCCGCCCAGCCGGGCGACATGGAGCTGATCAGCGCGCGCCCCGATTTTTACGGCGTGAACTTCTATAACCCGACGACCGTGGCCGCGGCCCCCGAGGGCAGCCCGCTGCCGTTCGATCTCGTGCCCACTCCGGGCGCGCAGACGACGGGCTTCGGCGAAATGTGGCCGATCGTGCCCGCGGCGCTCACCGAACTGCTCACCGGCATGCGCGATACCTACGGCGCGGCGCTGCCGCCCATCATCATCGGCGAGAATGGCGCCTCGTTCCCCGAGCCCGATCACCTCACGCGCCAGGCCGCTGCTCCGGATCAAGCCGGGCCCGCCCCCGCCGAGCGCAACACCGACGACCCCACGGCCGACGAGCGCATTACCGACGAGCGCCGCATCGCGTACCTGGCGGGGCATATTCAGGCGGTGGCAGACGCGATCGCGGCGGGCGTTGACGTCGAGGAGTACACCGTGTGGTCACTCATCGACAACTTCGAGTGGGCGGCGGGGTATACGCAGCGCTTTGGGCTCGTGCACGTCGACTTTGAGACCGGTGAGCGCACCCCCAAGGCGTCGTATGACTGGCTGCGCGGGGTCATTGCGCACTCGCGTATCGACGTCTCGCGGTTACTGCCATGACCGCGCAGGTGCCCGGCACGCCCCGGGCCGCAATATCGCTTACGGGCTCGAACAAGTCAGGCCGGGTGGGCGGGTGGTGGCTGACCCTGTTTACGCTCGCGTGGCTCGTGATCTGGACGGCGCAGCTCACCCCGCTGCAGCTCTTGTTACCGCTGCAGCTCGACACCCCAGACAGCGCCTCTGGCTGGGTGTCTGGGGTCGTGTCATCGGGCATCGTACTGGGGGTGGGCGGGCTCGCCGGCGTGATCGCGGGCCCCGTCGCCGGGTCCCTTTCTGACCGCGGTAGTGGGCATCGCCGCCGCCCGTGGGCGCTCGGCGGTGCGTGGCTCGCGGCCGGCTGCTTGGTGCTCACCGGGTTCAGCTCGGGCCCCTGGCTCGTGGGCGCTTCGTGGGTGGGGGTGTCTGTGGGCATCGCGACGGCCTCTGCCGCGTTCACCTCGATGATCGCCGACCAGCTGCCCGTCGCGCAGCGCGGCGCCGCGTCGTCTGCCGTCGGCTCATCTCAGGCGCTCGGCATCGTGCTGGGCGTCGGCGCTGTCGTGCTGCTCGGCCTCGGCGTGCTCGCGGGCTACCTCTTGCTCGCCGCCATGATCGCAGTCGTGGGCACCGCAACCGCGCTGCTCTTGCCCGATCCGCCCGCGCCACTGCGCGCAGATTCCGGGCACACCGTCCCGGCGCCCGTTGCCGAGCGCAACGTGGGTTTCTCGCCGCAGCTCTCGCCTGAGCTCTCGCCCCAGTTCTCGGCCGAGCCTACAGCGCCCGGGCCCACCGATCCGGAGCTGATCGCAGCGAGGGCGGCCCGCAGCCTGCGGGCGTCGCTCGCCGACCGCGATTTTCGGTGGATGCTCGTCGGCCGCCTGATCGTCAACGTCGGCAATGCTCTCGGCACCGCGCTGCTGCTGTTCTTTTTGCTCTATGGGCTCGGGCAACAGCACGCTGCGGCCGAAGAGAACCTGCTGCTGCTCATCGTCGTGTACACCGTGTTTGTGGTGCTCGCGTCGATCGTGGTGGGACTCCTCTCAGACCGCGTAGGGCACAGGCGACTGCTCACGATCGCGTGCGCGGTCGTGCAGGCGAGCGCGGGCGTCGTGATTCTCGCCTCGCCCACGTTTGCGGCGACGATGGTCGCGGCGGCGCTCATGGGCGTGGGCTACGGCGGATTCTCGACCGTCGGCCTCGCGTTCGCGACCGATCTGCTGCCGAGCTCACGCGATAACGCACGCGACCTGGGCGTCGTCGGCGTGACGGCCTCGCTCGGACAGCTGCTCGGGCCCGTCATCGGTGCGGGCCTCGTGGCGGCCGCGGGCGCATTCTGGCTGCTGTTTCTGGGGGCGACGGTGCTGTCGCTGGTGGGCGCTGGCCTCACAGCACTCGCCCGCGAGACCGACTCTGCTCACTCTGCTCACGCTGCAGAGCCACGCAGCACCGGATCAGCGGCTACGCCGCGCGGGCTGCGACCTTAGCGCTCCAACCGCCCATCATCACACCGACCGGCACCAGCAGCAACCAACTTAACTGACCCCAGGTCGGCCCGGCAGCGTAGGCGACCGGGATCGACACGGCGAACACTGTGACGCGGGCCGCCAGATCGAGCCGCCCCGCCCACCAGGCGGCGCGCGGCACGTCCTCGCCGATGAGCCCTCGGGCACGCCCCAGCTCAAACATGACCGACTGCGACACCATTGCGAGCGCCACGTTTACCGCGTAGATCGCCGTCGCGAGCGGCAACTCTGCCGTGCTCGGGTCGCTGATGCCCTGGGTCGTAAACGGCAACACCACGATCAGACACGCTGTCACGAGGTTCGCCGCGATGATCGGGCCGTCGATGCCCCGAAATTTGCCCAAGAGCTCGGTGTTGCTGTACCAAAACACGGCGATCACCACGAAGCTTATGGCAAAGCCCGTGAGCTGGGTGCCCAGCCCACTCGAAAGCAGATGCACTGGATTCGCCCAAAACTCTGCCGGCGGCAGGTCGACGTTGGCGATGAGTAGCGTGACGGCGAACCCGTAAATCGCGTCGAAAAAACCGAGCCCCCTGTCAAACTCAGACCGGTCTCGCTGAAACATGCTGCGCGCTGCCACGTTGCCCCTCCCACTACTGGGGTGCTGTCCCAGCAGGTACGCTTACTACGTTAGCCAGCCGCAGAACCGAAAGCATAGAAGTCATGTCGAAGATCGCCCTCGTACGCCAGCCCAGCTCGAAGCTCGACGACGGAATCGTCGACAACATCGAGAAGGTGACGGTTGATATCGACCGCGCCCGCGAAGAATGGCGCGGCTACGTCGCGACGCTGCAGGCGCACGGCTGGGAGACCATCGAGGTTGAGCCCGCAGACGACTGCCCTGACTCGGTGTTCATTGAAGACACCGTCGTGATGTACAAGAACGTTGCCGTGATTAGCCGCCCCGGTGCCGACAGCCGCAAGCCCGAAACTGACGGCACCCGCAAGGCGCTCGAGGAGCTCGGTTGCGCGATCGCAGAGATTCGCGAGCCTGGCACGCTCGACGGTGGCGACGTGCTCAAGATCGGCGACACGGTCTACGTCGGCCGCGGTGGCCGCACCAACGGCGAGGGTATCGCGCAGCTGCGCCGCCACCTCACTCCGCTCGGCGCGAAGGTCGTCGCCGTGCCCGTCACGAAGGTGCTGCACCTGAAGACCGCCGTGACCGCGCTGCCCGACGGCACCGTCATCGGTTACCCCGAGTTCGTCGACAACCCCGCCGTCTTCGACCGGTTCTTGCCGGTGCCCGAGCCGCACGGCACCGCCGTCGTGATTCTGGGCGACAACGAGCTGATCATCTCAGCGTCTGCCCCCAAGACCGCCGACCTGCTGCGCGAACTCGGATACACGGTCACCACCGTCGAGATCGGCGAGTACGAGAAGCTCGAGGGTTGCCCGACCTGCCTGTCGGTGCGCGTGCGCGACCTGATGTAGCCCGCGCCCCGCTGCCCCGGGCCACGCTGCCCCGCGCCCCCGCGCCCCGCGCGACCCACCACGTCATCCTGCGCGACCCACTACGTCATCCTGATATGGAGATCGATTTGTCAAGTGGGCAGGGGAAAACGCCGCCAGACTGGCTGCCTAGCGGCGTTTCATC
>NZ_JBTJEP020000016.1:0-86524 GCF_054456635.2 Leucobacter faecis | reverse complement strand
CGCGTGACCGCTACCGGGCACTCCCACGTCTGCTACCGGGTCAACCCACAGGCGCTACCAAAAGCGGCTGCTAAACAACGGAGCTCCTCGGCAAGGGAGCGCTTGACGCGCAGATGTGGGCACGCTCGCTGACACACGTGGTCGCTGTATCTGGTGCGAATTCTGTCTAATGAGGGGGGTGAAATTACGAGTGCTTTGGTTTTTATGCGCCGGTCGGCAGAAACGTAGATCAGGTTAGGGACTACAAAAAGCCCAGAGCGGATCAGTGCGCGATCAATATACGTAAGGTACGCGATGTCTTGACTTTTCTCTGATACTCGACAATATTCTATTCAAGCTAGAAACATTCGTTGGAAGCTATTAGTAAGGAGAAAGAAATGGCATGTGCATGCGCCGGGAAAGTCCCGGGAAACCCGAATAATAAGTGTGCCTGGTGTGTGGAAGCAATCACGCAAGGCAAATCGCCATCGAGCCACAGCTGCCAGTGGGGTTCTTGTTCCTGAAAAACACTAGCGTGTTTTAGATGAAGCTTGTAGACAACGTTATAATTCGCCAAATTGAGAAGTATAGATCCTCTATGATCTTCGAACCAAATTTGGCGACGCAAGATCACCAACTTCATTTTGGTCAATAGTAATTGGCAATGCCGGGGCTAGGGGGGAATAGGATTCTTTCTCTGGCCCCGACGTTGGGATCTGGGGTACGTGAGGGGTGAAGGTCTCGTGAGCTTTGTCTTAGCTTCTGGCCGTAATCGCTCACTTCATGTGGTGTTTTACTGGGCGGTGCATGAGCTGTAACACGCCTCTACCGGAGGGCATAAAGGCATGATTGACAATTCAACTAGGACGCTTATCGACAAGGGGTTCAGGCCATATTTGATAGAGCAAGGCCTCACAGTTGAGCTCAACGCACTCGAGATGGGGCTCAACATGGGCAGTGTCTACAGACTTACTGATTCGGGGAACTCTGCCGGGGGAGCCCATGATATTTCAGTAATTCCTCGGGAAGATGGATTCGTCATTAGCGTTGAGGTGGCTTCTATCGATGTGGCCCAAGAATATATCGAGTCACTCCGCGAGCGCGACGATGGCTTCTCCCTTGTTCTTACCCCGGCCACACCTGACGGTGCCGTGGGTGGCTATTGGTCGCTCGGAATGGCTATTGGAGAGGACGTTTGGGAAGAGTTCCCCGGTTGGGAACTAGTACTTGCGGATGCTCAGACAGCACGAAGCTTCGTTAGCTTCCTTCTGCAGCACGCCCATAGACTTAGAGAATATGTTTGGGTTCTTGTGCGGAGAGCCACTGACCTCGGAGACAACCCTCGCGAAGTTGCGTTCGGCGCACTTCAAAACATTATCAACAACCCACACCTGATCCAGACCGGTGAGATTACTCCAGATCATGCACTTGAGGTGTTTCGTCGGGGATTTAGTGTCATCCCTGACACAGACATGTACGAAGCACTTCGATCGTGGCTAGCCGGACAGGCTATGCAAGAGATGGCTCAGGGCCAGTTCGACGGCCCGTGGTCAGCATTCAGCGAAGGTGTACGGGAATTCGGAGAAACACGTGGTTGGTCCGGAGGCAACTGAAATTCAGCCTTGAACTATAATTAGGTTTTGAAGTTCCTTGCAGATTCTGGGTGTCAGTGCAAGACCACTGGGGGTCGTTCATCTTATTGCGGGGCGTGTGGAATCCGAGGGTCTTGCGCGGTCGATTACTGCGCTGAACGGTGGCAGTCTGGATCTCCGCAACGCTTATGGTATAAACATCGGCGCCTTGGGGTAGTAATCACATAAGAGCCCGTTGAAATTCTGATTTGTTTCACGCTGCCCTGGGGAATACGGATTGTCTAGCCGAACCTTTAGATAGCAGGTGTGGGTCAAGCTGTCAGTGTCCGTGGGTGTATCCGATAGCACGCTCCCGAGCGAAACTAAGAGTTTGCTTCCATCCATGCTAATTCTGGCCTGGGCGGATGCAAGGGAGCCCTCCATGGCTGACTACCGGTTGATCATGCAGATACTCTCTAAGCAGTGCCCTTATCGGCAGAGCGAGATGTGATGACGGTTGTTCGCATCGCGCGATCGCACGAACCCGCCGTGTTCCCGATCCTGAACGGTACGCCACTTTCGAGCAGGTGACGGCGCTCTTGCGTGCCTAGACAGATCATCTCTTCAGCAATGGTAGAAAGAGTGTCATTTCGGAGTGCCTGCCCATTGATACCGACAAGATCATCCCAGTGTGGCACGGATTGAATTACAGTCAGAAGCATACATTCACATCATTGATCTAAACATAATTGTGATGCCTGTAGTAGAGGTAAGCGGTAGCATTTTGGGGAACCAAGGAGAGGTTCACTTCAAGTGCCACCGGAAATTACCCGACCTTTCCCGATGTGAAAATAATCACCTTTTATTTAATTACGGCGAAGGAAGCCATGAAAGCCATAGACGACAACGCCGGTCGGATTCACCCCGGAAGTACTCCCTGGGGTGAATCCGACCGGCGTTATGATTTCTACGCTGTCTGGTCTAAAGGCATAAGGTAGTCGTGGTCAGACAATTTGCTTTGCCGCCAGAACCAAGGCGTTTCACGTCTATTGTGCGGCACCACACTTTGAACAACGTCTCGTACCTGAATTGTCACTTTCAACTTCTTCGCCGCAGCAGTTCGATTTAGCCATTTGGGACCCTCAATCTTTTCGGACTAGCACTTCACAAAATTATGCTAACGCCCAAATGAACAATTGTGAAGATACCGAGGAGCTATAGTGATTTTCCTCCAGTCGACGAAATGATTGCCGTCAGCGTTGACTCCGTTCGCGACGAGCACCATGGCGATAAACCTGAGCGGGCCCGTGTTGCCCGGCGGACGGTGGCGGAACTGGTCAACGTATTCGTCAAGATCTGTGGCCATCCGGGAGACCTGTAATTTCGAGGGGGAGTGGATCCCGAGGGCCGTCACGAGTTTGTCCATTCGTCGGGTATTTCCACCGGCGAGGTAGCAGGGGTCTGCCGAGGGCTTGACTGACTCTTGTCCGCCTGTTCTGAAGGACCGGCTAAGAGGGTAGTATTCACTGCCGAATGCTCGAAGGGGGTTCAAAAGTGATTTGGTCTAACGTCTTTACCGATTGGCAACCCGGGGTCACAGTGGTGCAGCGTTTGGGTAAGCGTGGCCATCATTTGTTGGTCGGAAATGGTAATCGGGCTCGGAATGATGATCCGTGGAGATTCTCGTCGCACCCCAATCTTTGGCTCTACGTAAGTAGTCAGCGCTGTCAACTCCCAGGTGATCAGCCTCCGGTGCGAATTGTCTCTAATTCCAGGGTTCGCGAAATTACACTTACCTTGGCTGATGCGTGCCGGCCAGCGGAAATTTTGACCAGGCTGGAGCCTTCCTCAAGCCCAGAGGGCATCAATTAGACCGTCGTGCACCAGACCCCTACGGCTGCAACGCCACGACGAGATGTATGGTCACCTACAGCCCCAAAGGATGCAGGCTAGCGTTGTCACCACACGATTGCTGCTCAGACATAAGGGAAAGTATCCAATAATAGTGGATACCTTCCCTTGTCAATTCCAAAGCCACGAATAGGTGCACGAAAGCTCGCGCCAAGCCCAGAACGCTTCATCGAGACTGGCATGCCTGTTACCTGCTCAGTGAGGCAGAAAGATCCTGTCATAAGCCGATGGCCTGGAACAAGCGAGGCATGGTGCTCGGGACCTATGGCAAACTTTCGTAGCTTCCCTAGCTGTAGCGAACCATGGCGACTGCTCCAGGGAACATGGCTTCTAGCGTTCCTTTAACTGATGACAGTGCTCCTTGGGCCCTTTGGACGAGCGCATCGGACCCCTTGATGCGAACTGAAGCAAATTCAGTTCCGGGGTCCGCATACAACTCAAGTGTCGCCCCCTCTTCTCCATCAATGGAATAGACGTACTTTGTATCCAGTGCACTAGATCTGTCGACACGTGTGTCTGGTACTCGTAGAATCTGAGATTCAGCCAAACTCTCTAATGTCGGAGACCCACCAATTGCCGAGAAAAGTTCCTGCAGGGTTGCCGTACTAGTCGCTTTCACCAACATGAGAGTTACAGCAACAGATTTTGATTTCCTGCTAAAAAGCCCCATAGTGATCTCTACCTTCTACTCAACATCTAAGCCATAGTAGCGGCACTTATTTGGGCCTCGAGGGTGCATCTGAACTTGAAATACAGCATGACCATCGCCGGAATTTGCCTCAAGTAACCAGTTTCCAGATCTGGTTTTGGACGCCTCTGTCCTAAACATTCGCTACCCCCAACGGTAAATAAGAATTTGAATTTCTTATCATAGTTGTGAACAGAAAGTTCAGCATCGCACCTGAGTCAGGCCTTGGGTCTGATACAACGATTGGTGTTTTTCCGTCCATGAATCTGGCGGGTTTTGTTGCCCGAAACTGGAATGAGCTGGTTAGGTGCAAGTAGATTTGTCGTTCAATACAGTCGATATCAGCAACGTAGTTTCCCCTCGCACCCCAAACTGTGGCTCTACGTAAGTAATGCGCGGTGTCATCTCCCACGCGATCAGTCTCTGAAGTCTTCTACCGCGCTTACGAAAAGCATCAAGCAGGTGTGAAGATAGGGATCCCGTGGCTGATCACCACTTCGCGCAATCTGGTCGGAAATGTTTACCAGAAACGCGTGACCGAAAAGGCGCATATACAGCGTGTTCTTCATGAGGAACTCGCAAACGCTGGTGCCTGGGAAAGCGATCTCGAAGACTTCGAATTGAGGTTGGTGCTTACCACGCTGAAGCAGAAGGATTCGCTCGCGCTGCAGCTCACGTATTGGGACGGCCTTAGTGCGCCGGAAGCAGCACAAGTCATGGAGTGTACGGTGCCGGCGTTTTGGGCTCGCCTTTCCCGCGCCAGGAGAGCTCTCCGCTCAGCATTGAAAGACCAGGAATTGAAATCATCCCAACCTCAAAGCGCAAAAGGAGGAAAAATTCATGGATGACGTTACGCGCAGATTCCGTGATGCGAACCCATACCGAGATGGCCGGCTGCCGATCTCCGCGGAGACCTCACTCGCGAGCATCCTTGACGGCGAACGCCCGCCGGCTCCCCAGTCGCAGGGTCAGCTCAGCAGGTCTCGGGGGCGGCTTCCGGTGTTCCTTTCCGGTGCTGCGGCGTTGGCGGTGTTGCTGATCGCGTCAATGATGGCCGTACTTCAGCCGTCGCCCAAGGCCATGGCTGTTGCTCTCCAGCCGCTTCCGATACGATCAGCGACCCAAACAATCAGTGATCTACGAGCGGAGGTGAGCATGTTCGAAGCAGCATCGGGGGTGCCATCACGGCTTGGGTCCTCGCTGGAGGGGTGGTTCTTCATCTTCGACGTTGATAACCCCAGCAGCGGTTTTGTTCAGCCTCAAAAACGAGAGGTGATCGCGAACGCGGATGGATCAGGGTTAGCCGGCTGTTCGCGGGCACACCCGTTGACGCTTACGGCACAGCAATCGAGCCGCTCCCCGAGGAGGCTTCGCAGCCAGGATCGATGCTTGAAAAGCTTGATTGGGGTGCAGGGGAGCTGTTCGGCGGATTTCCTGATGCGCCCCCGGAGAGCCCTGAACTCATGAGGGACTACCTCGACAAGTACCTGCACCTCAGTGGGTTTCCGACAGACGTTTCCTACGGGGCTGCAGAGTACGCGCAGGCGGCAGTGTCGCTGCTGCAAACCTGGACTCTCAGCCCGGCCGCCGAACGATCACTCATCGCTGCCGTTCTGGGCGGCGAGGGAGCTGAAGTGAGCGGGCGCGACCACTGATCGCGCCGGACGGCCGGGCCTACTTATCGGGCTGGGCAGGGGAACTCACCACGCTGAGGGTGTGTCAGAGCAGCTGGTGATCGACACGAGATCTTGGAAGATCCTTGCCGCAGAAACCATCATGACCGGTGGGAATCCAGAGGCATCGCTGCCTCCTGATTCTGTCATCTCATACACACTTTGGAGGTAGTCCATGACCACTACGCGACGCACGAAATCTTTGCTCAACGAAACCGCCCTGTCTCATTGGAACTTCGATCGTAGGGATGAGCTTAGCGGCGGATGTCATAGAGACGGATCCCACGGCGAGTGCCATACAAGAACGAGTTGACGAGGTGCTCGTTGAGCATTCTGGAAGCACGGAGACCACCTGGAACGAAGTCGCCGGAGACAATGGCGATGTCCCATTAGTAACTGACGTGAGGCTATGTGCGGTCATTAGTTCCGAACGAACGCAGGGCAGCAGCAGACGGCGGGTGAGTAGCTGGCGGCGCGCTACTTGGGAGACGAAAGCGTTCTCAAATACGTCGGCTGGCTTCCCGAGCTCTCCTGCGGGCCGCGCATTGCTTCTGAACCCGACTTGTAGTGCCCTGCCGAAGACCATCCAGACGCCCGAGCCGAGCGCCCTCGAGCACCAGGCGAAGCTCGTTCACCTTGTTTATGAAGCTACAGGGCGTCGCGCGCGCGGCGTAGCGGCGCGTCAAATCATGGCGGGGAGCCGGTCGGGCTCACGCAGGGCTGAGAGGCTTGGATCGGCTCCCCTGAAACACTAATGGATCGATTACAATGAGTGCTATGGCAATCATGAAGGCATCTCCGGGCAGCGCTGCGATCACGCTTGCCGAGAACATTGCTCGCCGTGCCCGCCGACGCGGAACCAACACGCCCCTTGAGGTGACTGCCCTATTCACTCTGGGGAAAGTTACCCATGACGAGATGCTTCAGGATCTATGCAGCCGTGATTACACGTACGGCAAACCGCAGGGTTATGACGCTTACGCTCCCGGATCATGGGACGAGGTCAAGAGAGCTCGGATGTTCAAGCTGATTTCCTCGGAGGATTACGCACTCATCTCGACACGCCTCAGAGAGAAGCGGTGACATTTCTCGCCAGCCGGGAGAGGCGAGAATGGCTGTTGCGGGAGCTGCAACCAGGCGGTGAACTGCACTACAGCTCCCACAGCGTTGATCTACCTGCTGATGATGAGTAGGACGGCATTCTGGATCGGGCTGTAGAGCAGCACGTCGCAAGCACTCGGCAGGGGAAGCCTGAAGGCCTCGCCGCAGTGTTTACCGCTGGACCTCCTGGCGCGGGGAAGTCTTACGAGATCAGGAAGAGCCTTCCTCAGGCACATGAGTATCGGAGAATAGACCCTGATGATGTCAGAGACGTCATTCTTTAGATCCTCCTCGACGATGGGTACTTGCAGAACCTCCCAGAAGCTCCCGGTGGTCCAGTGTCGCCGCGCGAAGCTTCTGGACTGATCCATGCTCAGGCCGTCGAGGCAGCGGACGCAATTCGAATGCGATGCCTGCTGTCTGGTGAAAACTTCATTATGGAGGGGACGCTGACCTGGAGCGGAATTGTCGATCAGACAGTTGACGAGCTCAATGGTGCACCATCACCATACCGCCAGCTCAAAATCATTAACGTCGAGGTCGGTGTTGAAGTCGCCGTTTCCCGTGCAGAGAAACGCTGGGTCGAAGACTGCGCCACTCACCCCTTAGGGGGCCGCTTTGTCGACCCCGATCAGATTCGAGCCATGTACTTCGGCGGCAATCCCGTGTCGACCGGCAACGCAGCCTCTCTCTTGGAATCGGCACGTGAAAGCGGTATTGAGACGGAGCTGCTGAGGGGTGCAAAGAATCGCTTTAGCCTCATGCTGGATTTCGCAAAGAACTTGCTGGGGGCTATCTCCACTGAACCTCGGGCCAGGGTCTCCACGTTGAACCAACGGATTGGATCATGCGGGGCGGTTCGCGTGACTACGCAAGCAGGAGTTGAAGTGAGCAGGTCCGAGCCTTGTTACTTGAGGCCAGGGCACAGAGATAGGCACCGCTTCCGCCGTCCGTAGCGGCGCCACGGGCGGAATGCCTATGGAGAGTTTTTGTTTTGGCCAGTCAAGCCGCTAGTGCCTTCTCGCGCTGTTCGGTGATCCATTCTCGACCAGCGCTTTCCTCTCGGGTTGAGCCGTAAGCAATGTACGCCAAGGCCTCAAGCACGGCCCTGTGGCGTTCTGACGTCTGCACCGCGACGACATTGCCTTCCTCGTCTCGTGAGAGATTCAGGGTTCGTGCCGCGTCCACCACATTTCCCGACACTATGACTGAGGTTCCATAACCAACGAGGCCCAGTTCATCAGCGATCATCGAGCCGATCACGGGTGCCGTCGAATAGCCCAGCAGACGAGCGATCGAATATCGCGGCCCCCGCCTCGCCCAGTGCGAAGCGGGGGCCGCGTTAAGTTTCGCGGTAGACTGATGGGATGCGCGGGGCCCTTGGCCCGCGAAGAAATGGAGAGTAACGGGTGGCGATTCTGGACCGCATTGAGTCTCCCGCAGATCTGAAGCAGCTCACCCCAGACGAGTGTCTGGTGCTGGCGGCAGAGATCCGCGAATTCCTCATCGCAGAGGTGGCGAAGACCGGGGGACACCTGGGCCCAAACCTCGGCGTCGTTGAACTCACGATCGGCCTACACCGTGTCTTCGACTCTCCAAACGACCCGATCGTGTTCGATACGGGTCACCAGAGCTACGTGCACAAGATTCTCACGGGCCGCAAAGACTTCGCGGGGCTGCGCCAGCGTGGCGGGCTCGCCGGCTACCCGCAGCGCGCAGAGTCAGAGCACGACATCGTCGAAAGCTCGCACGCGTCGAGTTCGCTCAGCTGGGCTGACGGCATCTCGCGCGCCTTTACCCGCACCGGGCAGCACGACCGCAGCGTCGTGGCCGTCGTCGGCGACGGCGCCCTCACGGGGGGCATGACCTGGGAAGCGCTCAACAACATCACCGACGATAACGACCGCAACCTCGTGATCGTGGTCAACGACAACGGTCGATCCTATGCGCCCACCATCGGCGGCATGGCTCGGTTCCTAAACGGCGTGCGCTCGCGCGGCAGCTACCGCGACCTGCAAGAGGGTAGCGAGAAGCTGTTCTCACGCCTCGGCAAACCCGGCCGCAGCTTCTACCGCGGTGCCCGCGGTGCACTGCACGGCTTTTTGAGCCGAGCGAGCAACAACGAGCACCTGTACTCAAACCTCGATATCAAGTACTTAGGCCCCATTGACGGCCATGACCTTGCCGCCGTCGAAGAGGCCTTCACACAGGCCAAAGGCTACGGCCGCCCCACGCTCGTGCACGTGATCACCGAGAAGGGCTACGGCTACGCGCCCGCCGAGAACGATCTTGCCGATCAGTTTCACGCGATCGGCAAGATCGACCCAGACAGCGGTGCCCCCGTCGCCAAGTCATCTGCGCCCACCTGGACGGGCGTGTTTCGCGAGCACCTCGCCGAGCTCGCAGAAACCGACGAGCGCATCGTCGCCATCACGGCCGCCATGCTGCAGCCCACGGGCCTCGACCTGCTCGCCGAACGCCACCCCGAACGCGTCTACGACGTGGGCATCGCCGAACAGCACGCGGTCACGAGCGCGGCCGGCCTCGCCTACGGGGGCCTGCACCCGGTCGTCGCGGTCTACGCCACCTTCATGAACCGCGCGTTTGACCAGCTGCTCATGGACGTCGCGCTGCACCGCGCCGGCGTCACCTTCGCGCTCGACCGCTCGGGCATCACCGGGCCCGATGGCGCAAGCCACAACGGCGTCTGGGACCTTGCGACCCTGCAGGTCGTTCCCGGGATCCGGATCGCTGCCCCTCGCGACGCGACGAGCCTGCGGGAGCTGCTCGCCGAGGCCGTCACCATCGACGACGGCCCCACGGTGCTGCGATACCCCAAGGGGGCCGTGATCGAAGAGCTGCCCGCGCTCGAGCGCCGGGCCGACGGCGTCGACGTGCTTCTCGCCGATACGCCGGGGGAGCAGGCCGATGTGCTGTTCGTCACGGTCGGCCCGATGGCCGAGGTCGCCCTCGAAGCCGCCGCCATCTTGCGCGCACAGGGCATCACCTGCACCGTGATTGACCCGCGCTGGGTCGTGCCTGTCGCGGCTTCAGTGGTCGACATCGCACGCAACCACCGCCTCCTCATTAGCATTGAGGACGGCATTCGTGTGGGAGGGGTGGGAACCCGGATCCGGCAGGCGCTGAGAGACGCAGGCGTCGACACCGCCGTGAGCGAGTTGGGCACGCCCGACGAGTTTCCGGGCCACGCCTCACGCGGTGAGCTGCTTGAGGCCGCGGGCCTCACCGCGGCGCAGATCGCACAGAACGTCGCCGAACAGGTGAGCGGGCACCGGATCCCGATCGCGCGCCCCGCGCACTGACCCCGCTTACCCTCGTAACGTAGTTGAGCCCCCGGCACCTTGCGGTGCAGGGGGCTCGACTACGTTACGACGCCTCTACCTATTTGGACGACTGCTTTGCGTCGTCGGCGCGAGCGGGCAGCTCACGCGGGGTCGTGTTGTACTTCGCGAGAAACGGCATCGGGTCAGCGGGCTCGTCGTTCACCCGGATCGCCATGTGCAGGTGCGCGCCGAAGGCCATGCCGGTGGCGCCCACCTCGCCCACGAAATCGCCCATCTCCAGCTGGTCTCCGACCTGAATGCTGTGCGAGTTATCGATCATGTGGCAGTAGCGGCTGGTGACGGTCTGCCCGTCGATCTGGTGCTCGAGCTTGAGGCCGAAGCCGCAACCGTCTGAAGTTTGGCCGGCTTCAAGCACGACACCCTCGGCGATCGCCTGAATGGGGGTGCCTGCCGCGGCGGCGAAGTCCTGTGCGTCGTGAAACTGCTCAACCGGGGCGGTGCGGTAGCCAAACGGGT
Organism: Leucobacter faecis; assembly: GCF_054456635.2. NCBI lineage: Bacteria > Bacillati > Actinomycetota > Actinomycetes > Micrococcales > Microbacteriaceae > Leucobacter > Leucobacter faecis. Next base: position 75,780 of record NZ_JBTJEP020000016.1, on the reverse strand, counting down.
CGGTCAGCATGACGGGCGCGGCAAACGGGTAGTTCACCATCACCTTGGGGTTAAAGGTATATGAGGCCTCGGTGATCTCTTCAGACGCGACGCCCGTCACATCAATGAATGACCCCGGCATGTCTGCGGCAGACACCTCCGAGAACAGCTGCTGCTGGCCGGCGGCCGCCTCGGCCACGTCACTCTGGCTGGCAATCGGCAGCACCGCGACGAGCGCAAGGCCCCCTACGCTGAAGGCCGCGGCGACGGCGGCGATCTTCTGCCTGGTGGTGCGGGGCGCACGTGCGACAGCACGCTCGGGAGCTGCCGCGGGGGTGTGCGCGCGACGGGGAACCCGGTACGAGATCTCTTCACCCTGACCGCTCATCGCTTCGCGAAGGCTGCGCCGTGTAGGCAGATCTGTAGTGGATTCTTGCTGTGCGTCAGTCATGCAGGCTTTCTCATTGGCGGACGCGCACCGATCGGGGCGCGTTTGAATATAACGAATAGGTTACATCGGGTTTACTGAAAACACCAGAACCAAATGTTTTGCTATTGGGGGAGCGAATGGCGGGACGCCGCAGCACTCGCGCGAGCGGCGGCAATGAACGCTTCAATGCGCGCAGCGTCTTTCACGCCCGGCGCAGACTCGACGCCGCTCGAGACATCGACGCCTGCGGGGTGTAGCTGCGCAATCGCCGCGGCGACGTTGTCGGGGGAGAGGCCCCCCGCGAGCAGCCAGCTCGTGCCAAATTCGCTGGGCGCGCGGCCCTCGAAGCTCCAGCGTGCCCCCGATCCGGGGTCTGCGCCGTCGAGCAGTAGGCGCTCCTCACCAAATTCTCCGGGAAGAATGCCGGGGAAGTGGGCGAGGGAGGCCGCCCGCCACACTCGCGGCATGACCGCTTTGGCGGCGGCAAAGTCGTCGGCCGAGTAGCGACCGTGCAGCTGGAGTACATCGAACCCGAGGCGCGCAGCCATCTCGGCCGCATCGCGCGCGGGCATCTTGTTCACCACGAGCACCGTGTCAACGGCTGCATTCGTGGCCTTTGCGGCCGCGATCACGGTGCGAGCTTCTGCCTCGGTCGCGTCGCGCGGTGTGCCGGGGCTCATCACGACGCCGATCGCGTTTGCGCCCAGTTCAACAGCGCGCTGCGTGAGCTGCGGGTCGCGCATACCGCAGATCTTGATGTAGAGCGCGGGGGAGTCGGGCGTGGGCAAAGTGGTCACCTCTCTAGTCTACGACTACTGTGATGAGGGAAAGCCGCGCCTGCAAGAAGGCGCGCTGGCGGTAGAACACCCGGCACACAGGAGCGAAACACACATGGGTTCATCGAGACGATTTCTTTCGGCGCTTGCGGCGGGGCTGGTAGTCCTTGGCGCGGCGGGCTGCTCGGGCCCGTCACTGGAAGACTCCCTGAACCCTGAATTGGGCAAGTCCGACTGCAAGCCCGCGTCACCCGCGGCGGGGCCTGAGCGCCATTTCGCGATCATCGGTACGCCGCTGACGAAATCGGCCAGTGCGCAAGGGCTCTTCTTTAAGGGCGACGCGGCCACAAACGGTGAAGCCAAGCCCGGTGAGCGTAAGTTTGTGGTGCGGGTCACGGGCGAGGGCAAACTCGGAGCCGAGGTCACCGCGCCCGGCGGTAAGCCGGCGCAGCTTTCGGCGGATCCGGAGCCGCGCGATCGTGACGACCTCGCGGGCCCCGGTGATGAGTGGCAAATGAACCTTGCACTCGATGAACCCGGCTGCTGGGCGCTGACGCTCACGCGTGATGCCGAGCCGACGGCTGCGTTCTGGTTCGACGTGCAGTAACCGCGGTCGAGTGTGCGAACTTGCCGCTCGTGAACCGAGCGCCGCGGGGGCGAAATTGCGGCCCCCGCGCGGTAGTCAAACCCTAGAGCTGACATAATATAGATTATCGACCGCGCCGCGGGGACTTCACCTTATGCGCCATTGAGCACGTACATTGAGCGGTATCTTCGGCGGCGTGCCAGACAACAGAGTTATTTTCAGCAGGTCGAAGTTACGCGCTACCGGATTAACGAGCGCACGGGCGCAATACGCGAGAGCACGCGCCGGGTTAAGCGGCGTAAACAGCACTACACGGGCGGCTCAGGCTTCCTGGTCGTTAATGACGGGCTCGCTGCCGCCGCCGAGCTCGAGCAGCTTGTTAGCTGGTGGTGCGAAGTCACCGGTCATGCTGCCGGGGCGTTCTCCATGTATCAGCGATTGCGCGACGCGCACGGCAGGATTGAGACGACAGCCTAACGGCGTCATCGTGGACGCTGGCGGGCCGGTCGGTCTGCTCGTAGAATATGGGCGGGCGTGGGTCGTCTCCCCCGCGACCTCGCCCAGCTTTCCCGTGTGGCGCGCAGCGCCGCACGGGCGAATTTTTTCGCCGCATCGGCGCTGCGGCTGCATTCGGTGGGGGGTCGTCGTGGTGTTGCTGCTGCGGTTGACTGACGCGGGCCGGGGGTAGCGTCGCTGTTATCAAACTGTGATGCCGGCCGGCGGGTTTCGCTACGATTGTAGTGCAAGTAAATAGCCGGCTACATATTTACGCATCGTTTGTTGCGTAAATATATAGCCGGCTATTGTGTTACGTTACGGTTGTTGCTGATCTAGGAGCGTGTGCAAGTCCTCGAGCGCGTCGGCATAAATGGCCGCGCGCGTCTTTGCAAGCTCGAGGTCCCCGCTCATCACGGCATCGCGCACGCGATCCGCGGCACGGCAGATGCGTTGCGCCGTCGCCGCAAGGAGCGCCTGCACTTCGGCGCTACTTGCGGCGGCTACTTCCCAGAGCTCATACGCTGACATTGCACGGCCTACAGCTTCCCGTGCTTCATGTCGTCGCGGCGCGGCGCGGTCTTGAGCCGCAAGAAGTCGCGCACTTCGTCGGCGGTGTAGCCGTAGTCGCTCACGTAGGCCGCTTCGAGGTCGCGCCCAAGGTCAAGCCAGCCTTGCACCTGCGCCGCGGTCACACCAAATTCTGCCGCGACCTCGTCAATCGTGGTGTCGTTGGCGATCCGCTGCCGCAGCTCAGACACTTTGTCTTCGATGCGTCGTAGCGCGTCCCGCGTATTCACGATTTCGCGGGCTGTCTGATCCCACGCCGTCACGATTCCGGGCCGCGTATTCTCAGCGATCCAGCGCGCCTTGTCGTCGAGCTCTCGCAGCTGCTCGCGTACTTGCTCGAGTCGCCCCGTCATGAACTCGAGCTGTTCAGTCGTCCTATTCACGATAACCCCCTCTAACTTTTTCTTCCCGTTTGGGTGCTTTAGCACCATCCGGGAGCACGGGAACGGAAGCCCAGCGGTTCCCGCGCGTGGCGCGACGTAGGAGCGACACGGGCGGGGTTCGCGCCCGGGGCTGAAGTGGACGTGTGGACGGATACAATGCCGAAGGCCAAACGGGAAGAAAAGAAAAAGAGCGGCGCAGCCGCTACGAAAAGGGAGCGCAGCGACTCCCCGCGAAGCGGTACGACATGGCCTGTGACCTGCGAAAATCAGCCGACACTCAGCCGCCCCCAGCGCTTACACATTTCATTCGCTGCTGACTCTGACCGTCAGGGCGTGCGCTGGGCTTGTTATATAGCGCATAGTTGAAAGCAGCCCCCGCGGTAGGGCACGGGGCCTAGAACTAACAAAGGAGTGGTGAGCATGGCTCAGGTAAAAGATTCACGCGTTCTGCTTACGGGCACGGTCGTAGACCTGGAAGAAGATTTCGCCTTCGAGGACGGGACCCGAAAACTTCGCGGTCACAAAATCGTCGTGAATAGTGGCGATGGTATGTCTGTGGTCAAGCTGTTTCTTGACGCCCCGATCTCGAAGCCGTCATTGGGCGACACGGTGCTGTGGTGGGTACGCCCGACACCGTGGGCGATGGACGGGGGCCGCTCAGGAATGAGTGTTCGTCTCCTCGAGACTGCGACCGCGAGCGAGCTCGCCGCGCTCGCTGAGCTGGCGGTGTGACATGTCCCCCATCATGGCGGTGTTGCTGGTCGCGTGCCTGATCGGGTACGGGCTCGCGCTGCTGCTTCTCGTCGTGTGGGTACGGGCCGCGATTGCGCGCAGCGAATCACGGTTCGTGTCCTCGGCGGCGCTGTCCATAGCCACACCTGAGCCGGTGCCGTAATGGGACCCGACGACGTGGCGGCGGCTGAGTACCGGGCCGAAGTGCTCGCCAACCTCGAGGTCATGACGGCGGTTGCCGTGCTCGGCGTCGCCCTCGTCGTGTTCCTGCTCGCGGTACTCACAGTCAGGCACCTCTAATGCTTGCGCTCGTGGTTTTGTTTGGGTCGGTCCTCGCAGTGGTGCGGGGCTGGCAAATCTTCCGTTACATGGTGGACTCGTGAGCGTCACAGAGGCCGTGGAATGGGTGCTCTTCGCGCTCGCGGGGGGCGTGGGTATCGGCCTAATGGCCGCTCTGACGTCATTGAGGAGGTGAATATATATGTTTCTTGCAGCAGAAGGCGGCATTGATCTTGGCGCATCGCTGGCAACGGCCGCGGCTGAGATTACCGCTCAGGTGGGCGCGGCGCTCCCCGTAGCGCTTCCCGTGGCGGGCGCGATCATCGCGGTAACCGTCGGGTGGAAGCTCTTCAAGCGCTTTGTGCGCGGCTAGTCACTTCGCGGTGATGTTTAGGGGACTCGCCCGCCACAGTGCGGCGGGTCCCCTCCCCCTTTTTTTACGAGTGCATAAGGAGTCAGGTGTGATGCGGAACAGGCTACGGGTAGGGGTAGTCCTGGCGGCGGTGCTGCTGCTGGGCCTCGGCGCGCCAGCGTCGGCGGCTTCCGCGGTCACCGACACGATTACGCAATCTGCCGACGCGCTGCCGCCTGGCTATGACCCCTCTAAGGGCAAGTGGCGTAAATGGATGATTAACGTTCTGTCGTCGCAGCTTGGGAACGCTGCGCCGGATCCGTGGCAGCGCGAACAGATCGCGAATCAGTACCAGTTCAACCACAACTTCTGGGACGGCCTCAACAAGAAACACGGCTATAACAGCCAGAACCCCGAGTATTTAACGCGCCCGCAAACTGTAGACGAATACCATATTTCGCAGTGGGAACAAGAAATGAAGCAGAAGGGCGGCACGGGCGGTAAAGCGCACGCGGTTCCGGCGACGAAGCCGACGAAGTGGCAAAAGACCGCCAAAGCTGGCGGCGCTCTCATGGCCCTTACCGCGTTCCCCCTCGGCACGATGTTAGGCACCGCGGGCGTCGATCTTGTGGGCGGCTGGTTCGGGTTTGATGGGGACTCTTTAGCCTGTTCGGGGTCGATCGATACCGGGTTTGTAGAGCTACTGACCGGCCGCGATTGCGAATCAGTGTTTGCCTTCAATAAGGATTATGAATTCCCGGGTCCATCGAAAGCGCATTGCGTGCGTATGGGTGAGGATCGTAGCGTTGTTTGTCTAGCGGTTCGCCTCGCTGAGTTGAAGGGCACCCCGTTAAATTGGTCGCAATGGTTTTGCCTAGTAGATGTCGGATACCCGGGGGCCGAAGCAGAATTTCCGGTGTCCAAGAAAGCGCGAATTTTTGTATCCGAGAAAGGGGGGCCGGAAGTGGCACCAGGCGCGCTAACTATTCCCGAAAACTGGGGCGGCTGGCCGGTACCACCTGATCACCCCTCGGGATGTACTCAAGGTATAACCTGGTCCGTTAAGTTCAAGGATGATGAACCCCGCGGGACTCTTGAAATCAAGAGAATTGAAGTAACAGCGCTTGACGGTAAAGTGTCTAACGCATTCTCGCTGGATGAAGAAGAACTAGAAAGTTTTTTTGATTGCACCGTAACTTATACCGATGGTTCATCGTTGACATCTACAGGCGCATCCTTTTATCCCAGCGCGGGCCTCATTAGCCCGCCTCCGTGCCCGGGCACTCCTGACGGGAAGATACCCGACGAAGTTTCAATCACCGACGAAACCGGCGAAGAAGTCTCACGCCAGGAAGTACTACCAGAGACAAAAGACTGGTTCGAGAATTTCCCAGAGTGCGGGCTAGGGGCGTGCAAGCTCGACCTGATCAAGAAGCCCAAAGCTTCGTGCTTCGATATTGAGGAAGGGTGCGTGGGCTGGTGGGAAGACCCGAACAAGAATGACGTGTACCAGTGCCGCTACGGCGTGAAAGACGTAGCTATCGAAGAATGTGCAGTGTATGCGGGTTTGTTTGAAGAAGGTCGAGTTGGCACCTCCACGGAATATACGGACCCCGAGACGGGCGAATGGTCCGGCGGCGTGAACACGAAGGGCAAAGATCAAAGCGCCTACGGCACCGCGATACAAAACCCAGACCGCGCCCGCACCTGTAAAGAAATCAACGTCAAGGGGTTTGACCCCATCGGGTTTATTATGCGCCCGGTACAGTGCGCGCTGGAGTGGGCGTTCGTGCCGCGGCCCGCGGTCGTAGAGGTGGGGCTTGCTGGCGGTGAGGCTGCTTGGAAGAAGAAACCCCCTGCGGTGATTGCCGGGGCGGTCGGCCAATGGAGAGTAACGCCAACTGCGTCGGGCTGTAAAAAGACGGTCACTATCTTTAGCGGTCAATTTGAGTCGTCCATATCGCCGGTCGATGCGTGCGCGGGCTCCTGGTCTGAACCGGTCGCCGCGGTGTCTCGTATTGCTACCTCAGCGGGCATGGTCGTTCTTGTGGTGGTGGTGCTGCGCCGCCAAATCTCGGGCATGGTCGGTTATGGGGCCGGGCAATGATCCTCGAATGGTTAATAGAAATGGCGGTGGGCCTGTGGAAGTTCCTAGCGGGCCTCTTCCCTGACTGGACGCTCCCGCCCGAGCTCGCGAGCGCAGACGGGATGCTGGGCCAGTTGTTCGCGTTCGGGCAGGGCCTCGAGCCGTGGGCGAACTGGCCACTGTTGGCGACGCTGGGGGCGATCCCGCCCGCGGTCTGGATTATCGGCGTAATGATTAAGGCGGTACGGCTGCTAATCGGGCACGTACCATTTATCGGGGGGAACGGGTAATGACAACGAACATGGACCGCCTTTTTTTAGCGGACCTGGATGAGGCGCTGCCGTTGCCGGTGGCAGACGTCACGGCAGCGACGCGCCAGCGGCGCGAAGTGACGGCAGAACCGGCTACGGCTCGCCTGCTCAGCCCGCATAACAAAGCGCTCGCTACTCGTGGCATACTGCGCCGCCGGTCAGCGCCGATCATGGGCTACGTCGGGTTGAATGGACAGGGCAAAACCTTTTCGATGGTGCGCGATTCGCTGCTGTCCCTCGCGCTCGGGCGCCGGGTCCTGTCCACGGTCACGATTCTTGACCCCGCTACAGGCGAACCTCACCGACTGTTTGAACGGTTCACGTCGTGGGAGCAGCTGCACGGCTTCCGAGACGGGGACGTGCTCATGGACGAAATCACGGGCATTATGGATGCCCGGGACTCGGGTATGCCTAAGCATGTGCGGCGGCTACTCCCCCAGATGCGGCGCGCTAACGTCATGGTGCGCTGGACCGGTATTGACTTTGACAATACCGACCGACGGCTACGCCAACTGTCACAAGCGGTGGTGCGGTGCCGCGGGCATCTGCCTAACCGGTCCCTCGAGCGCGGCGGCGGCGTACGAGATGCGGTGTCAATGTGGGCACCTAATCGCCTGTTCGTGCTGACTACGTTTGATTCGCAAACACTTGTTGACACGGGCGACGCTCGGGCGCTCCAAGAGGACCCGGGCCGCAAACGCCGCGCTAAAGTCCTGAACCGCGAATTTGTGTACGGGCCGCGCGAACCAGCGTTCCAGTGCTACAACACTTTGGACGCGGTGTCATCGGTAAGCAACTCCTGCACTACTTGCGGGGGTCGTCCGGTGGAGAAAACATGCCGCGGTCACGGGGTGGCGTGACCTTCGGCGTGCGGCGGGCACCGTCGCGCACACCTGCTGCTCGCCCTAACCGGTACGCCACAAACGCTGTTAGGGCCGCGATAGACACGGGCACGATCGAGCCCGCATCGATAGACAGAGCTACGGCACCGATGCCGACGATGACCGCCAGGACTACTAGAAATCGTTTTTCGCGCATGGCTCGCATTGTAGCTGCGCATCGTCTCGGTCTGGTGGTATGGTGGGGCAAAGAAGAAGCCGCCACCTGGCACGGTGACGGCTTCGGAATACCGAGTGAATAGGACCCGGCACCATGAGTGTAACAGCCTCACGCATCATCAGTGCTGATGATATGCGGGCCGCTGTCGCTGCGATCCCTCGCACAATGGCCGATTGGCAGGGCCAAGAAGGGCCACGCCTCGAGCTCACCATATCGCCGGGTGTGGTGCGCCTCGCGCGTCGTGACCGTAACCGGGCAGAGCGGGCACTGGATCGGCGGCACGGTGACCGGGCGCGCGAAGTGCGGGCGCTGCGATCCGATGGTCTGTATCCTGGGGGTATGACTGGCGCGAAACGGTCTTCTATCACCTCGTTTACGAGGCAGGCACGGTCACGCATGGTGCGCACGCTGTGCGAACTCGATTATTCGCCGCTCTTCAAGGACGGGAACCGGCCCGCGATGGTCACGCTGACCTTGCCGGGCGCCTGGGAAGTCATCGCCCCTACGGTGCAAGATTTTAAAGCGGCGATAGGTCGATTTCGTGCGCATTATCTGCACTCGTGGGGCTCGAGCATGGCGGCCGTGTGGAAGATGGAATTTCAGCGCCGCGGCGCGCCACATCTGCACCTGCTGACGACTCCCCCAACTGGCAAAGCGCGCGGCACGGGTGAGACCTTTAAGGAGTGGCTGGGGCGTGCCTGGGCGGGCGCGTGTCGCACGGCTGATTTGCTAGGGCCGCTCGAGGCTGAAAAACATGTGCGGGCCGGTACGGGCATTGACTACGACCCGCGGGGTAACTGGATCGACGCGAAGCGTATTGCCATTTACTACGCCAAACACGGCTTGTACGGGTCCAAGGAGTACCAGAACCAAGCGCCGCAACTGTGGATCGATGCCGGGTCTGTGGGCCGCTTCTGGGGGTACTGGGGCCTTAAAAAGGGTGGCCGCACTATCGAGGTAGACACCGAAACGGTGGGCGTACAGCTCGGGCCTGATCCTGAGGTGTTCCGCGCAGTGCAGAAGTGCCGCGAAGCGGGCTTAGAGGTTACTGTGCCTCTGCTGGAACATATCGAAAAACAGATTATCGTTACTTCACCCTGGAGTGCACCCGAGCCCGGTTGGCGGCTGTTTGTTCGCGCGATTTTGCCGCCGCAAACAAACAGCCGCCGCCCCTCAGCGTGTGCCAATCGGTGCGCGCTAGTCAGTGCGCACTCACTAGCGTGCGCTAGTCGACCTGCGGCGTCGCTGAGTACTCGGGCGCGATTGACAGCGCGTTGAACAAGAACGGGCGCGTAACGCGGTCGACGCTCAGCGGGCAATGCTTCGTGCCCGCCGGAATGTAGATCGAGCCCGACTGGGTAATAACGCGCTCTTCGCCATCGATGGTCATCGTGAGCTGAGCGCCCAGGTCGCGTGGGTTCTCGGGGTCGCTGCCCGTCCAGATGAGCACCTCATCATAGTCGTGCACATGCTCGCCGACCCACGGGTGCGCCTCATCGTCGGCCGTAAACCACACGTGAGTCATGTGCACCTTGGTGTCGTTCTGGGTCTGCGAGCCCACAAGCTCACAGCCCTCACCCTGGTTGGGAGGCGTCGGAATGCCGGCGTTTTCACCCTCGGTCTCAAACTCGAAGTTGAGCGCAGGCAAGGTGTCGTTTAGCAGTCCATCAAATTTGCTCACAGAATACTCCTTTGTAGTCGTTAACCGGGGCAGTCGCAGCGACTCCCCCGGTTATTCTCCTACTGTAGACAAACGGGCTTTGGCCCGCAAGCCCTATGTGAGCTCCTCAGGGCGCCCCACAACGTCCCACACCCCAGGCGTGGAGCTACTCGGCAAAGTGAGACACCAAGAACCAGCGGTCCTTGTCGAGCTGTTGAGCCACCGCGATCACGATGTCTTGACTCACAAGATCAATGTCGTCAAGACCCTTCACCGCGGCGTAGACGGTCTCGAGGGTCGCATCGAGCTGTGCCACGATTTCGCGCACCGTCACACTCGAACGTTGAAACCCATCGCTCAGGGCCGGGGTGGTCGTACGCTCCGCGACGGTGCCAATGCGGGCATCAATGGGCAGGCCAAGCGCCACGATGCGCTCAGCAACGGTGTCTGAGGCGTCTTGCGCGTGTGCGACAACGACATCGAGAAACTCGTGCACGCCCATAAAATTCTCGCCCCGCACATGCCAGTGTGCCTGCTTGCCGTTGACGGCAAGTGCCACAAGGTCGTGCACGACCGGGGTAAGGTACTGCGCAACGCCTGAGGGGCGATGAAGGTCGCCCTGGGCGGCGGGAACGGTGATCTGCTTGGTGGCCATCTGAGTGTTCCTTTCGTTGGTCGCGTACGTGCGAACACCCCTAACGCTACGCGTTTTTGACACGCCCGCAAGCAAGGTGAGGCTAGGCTTTGCAGATCGGAGGCGGCTTTCCAGTAAGATGGAGGGGTTGTCTTGGGGCGGTAGCTCAGTTGGTTAGAGCACACGACTCATAATCGTTCGGTCACGGGTTCAAGTCCCGTCCGCCCTACCAAGCCACTACAGTAAACGTTGTGAGTGAGCGCCCTACCCCGTCAGAAGCAGTCTTAGCTCGTCGCGGAGTGGCGGGCTACCGCCAGTACCGCATTCCGGCCCTTGCCGTCTCGGTGCGCGGCACGCTTCTTGCGGCCTACGATGGGCGCCCGAATCTCGATGACCTGCCCAACCCCATTGACCTGCTCATACGGCGAAGCACCGATAACGGTGCCAGCTGGGGCCCACAGCTGGTGGTGCGCACGGGCACCGGGCTCCACGGCTACGGGGACCCTTCGTTGCTGGTCGATGTGCAGACCGGGCGCATTTTTCTGTTCCACGCCGCAGGCACGCACGCGGGCTTCTTCGAAGCCGCCCCGGGGCTCACTGATGAGCACGCTATTCAGCACGTCGACCTGAGCTTCTCCGATGATGACGGCGAAACTTGGCGGCACCGCAGGCTCACGCACATGCTGAAGGGCGACGGGGTCACCGGTCTATTTACTGCCGCCGGGGCGGGAATCCAGATTCACACCGGTCCATTTACCGGGCGGCTGGTGCAACAGTTCGTGCTCCTGCACGAGGGCGAAATTAAAGCCGCCAGCGCGTTTAGCGATGATCACGGTGCGACGTGGTCGATGGGAGGTTTCGTCCTGGGCGCCAACGAGAACAAGGTCGTCACGTTGGCTGATGGCTCGCTCCTACTGCACTCCCGCGCCACCCCGTACCGTCTGACAGCACGCTCCGCTGACGGAGGCGCGACCTGGTCCCCCGCGCTGCCGCACCCTGAACTCCCCGATCCCAGCGACAACGGTTCTGTGGCGCGTTTTGACGGCCTGCCCAACGTCGACTCCTTGGTGACGGCAGACACCACCCACTGGCTCATCGCTACCCATAACCATGACTCGCTGCTGCGGCGCAACACCCTGCTGAAACTCTCACAGGACAACGGCGACACGTGGCCCTTTGCCGTCGTAATCAGCGGTGGCAGCTCCCAGTACTCCACCGCCACGCGGCTGCCCAACGGTCAGATTGGGGTGTTGTACGAGCGGCAGGGGTATCAAGAAATCGTTTTTGTCACCGTGGATCCGACCGAGCTGATGGCCTCGCCCACGTCAGAGCTCACACACGACACGGGCGCCGCCCGAGCCGGGAACGTGCGCCTCGACGTGGTGCTGCGGTCGGTGACGCCTGGCAGGCCAGCGACGTGGCGCAGCACCGGTGAGACTTATGTCTTGACGCAAACCGACGGAGATTGGGACCAAGCGGCGTGGAAAGAGGTAGGCCAGGGTTACTCAGAAGACGCCCCGCAGATCCTGTCCAACCGCCAGTCGCAAGATCTCAACTACGGTCCCATCATCACGGGATTCAAGGCCGGCGACGTGCTCGCGTTTGCCGGGCGGCTGCACAACTACGGGTCCGAAACCGCGCAGGTGAGACTCGCCCTGCAAAGCGGAGCGACCTATACCGATGTGCAAGCCACCGGGCCAATAGCCGCGACTGAAACACACAGTTTCACTTGCAACTACGTCGTGACAGCGGCCGACGCTAAGACAGAATCACTGGCGCTTGCGTTCGAAGTGACTGCCGCCGCAGCGGCCGGCGCGCACACTGCGCAGCGCCGCTTCACGATGCACATGATCAGCGGTGACATCACCGAGCACTAGCCGAGCACTCAAAACGCACAAACCGAGCACGAACCCTCGGCCGCTCCCCCATCACATGATGATCGTGGTCTGCGACGCGGGCCCGCCGCGGCGCAGCTTACGGGTCACCCAGACGATAAACGCGCCGAGCGCGATCAGGCACAGGCCACCCACGACGGCCACGACGGCGAGGGCCAGATCCGGCCAGACGAGCGCGATCACGCCACCCGCAGCGAGCAACACACCGGGCACGAGCGCCGAGGCCCGCCCCCAGCCGCTGCCCCCGGTGCGCGCGGCGGCCGCCGCGACGATGCGCGAGGCAAACGCGATCCAGATCGCGCCGAGGGCGAGAAACCCGATGCCCGCGAACGTCACGAGCGCCACGGCGACGGCGTCGGGCAGCAAGAACGCGCACACGCCCATAATGCCCAGCAGGGCGCCGCCGATCACGGCTGGCCCGCCGCGCGTGAGCAATCCGATCGCGTTGACGACGAGCGCGGTGCCCACGAGCACGCCAAGCAGCCAGGTCGCCGAGAATACCGGCCACACGACGAGACCCGCCCCGGCGAGCACCAGGGCGATGCCCACGATGTACCCCCAGACGGTGCGCGGGCGGCGCGGCCTCGGCGCGCCAAAGGCACCAGCGGCTGCATCGCTCGGGTCTTCGGGGCCCATGGGTGGTGGAAACTGTATGCTCACGCTCCCACTGTACTGCGCGCATCGGTGCGACACTGGAAGCGTGGACCGTACGTTTTTTCTTCCGCCCGCCCTCGAGGTGGCGCCGCAGCTGCTCGGTGCGGCGCTGACCGTCGACTCCCCCGAGGGTGCAGTCACGCTGCGCATCACCGAGGTCGAGGCCTATCACGGGCTGGGCGCGCCCGGCCCCTACGATGCCGGGTCCCACGCCCGCCGCGCCCGCACCGATCGCAACGGCTCGATGTTTGGCCCGCCGGGTCACGCATACGTGTACTTCAGTTACGGCATGCACCACGCGATCAACATGGTCTGCTCCCCCGACGGCATCGCCTCTGGAGTGTTGATTCGTGCGGGTGAGATCGTCGCGGGCGCGAGCCTCGCCGAGCAGCGCCGGCTGCTGAAACAGGGCCGGGTGGGTCACACGCTCGCGGTTAGAGACGCTCCGGATCCGCGCACCGCGGCCCCCCACGCGGCCCCAGCGATCCAGGCGCGTATGCTGGCGCGGGGGCCGGGCAACGTGGCTGCTGCCCTGGGGCTCAGCCGTGCGACCCACGACGGGCATGATCTGTTCGCGCCGCCGTTTCGGGTCTCCCCGCGCGGCAGCGATTTTGACGCGGGCCGCATTGTGCGCGGCCCGCGCGTGGGCGTCGCGGGTGTGGCGGGCGGCCCCGCTTTTCCGTGGCGGTTTTGGATCGCACACGACCCGACGGTCTCGGCGTTTAGGCCGGGCCGCGGGGCCCCGCGCTAGCGCACCTGCGCGTCTCGCTCGACCACCGACTGGCCCGTCTGCGGGTGAAACTTGGCGAGCCCGAGCACCCCGACGACCGCCACGAGACCCGACACCACGAACCCCGCGACGGCGAGGGGTGAGGCCCCGGCTGCCTCGCCCAGCACGATGATGCCCACAAGCACCGCCACCAACGGGTCGATGACCGTGAGGCCCGCCACGACCAGGTCTGGTGGGCCCGACGAGTAGGCGTTTTGCACATACACCATGCCGAGCAGTGCGCCGACGATGAGCGCGGCCACACACGCCCAGGTCAGCCACTCAAACTCGCCCTGCTGCAGACGCCCGATCACTGCCTTCGCGAATGTCGCGACGAAGCCATACAGCACACCGGCGCCAACAATGTAGAGCAGCGCGATCGCGCGGTGACGCAGCGCGATGAGCGTGACCACCACACCGGCAAACACGACCCCAAACAGGATCAGAATAGTGATCAGCTTCTGGTCGGTGACGGGCCGGTCGGAGGCGGTGAACGCCGCGATCGTGACAAAGCTCACGATACCCGCCACGCACATGGCCACGGAGGCGCGGGCGCGCTTGCCGAGCTGTAGACCGCTCATCCTGGAGTTGAGCACCGAAGTGATCACGAGGCCGACCACACCAATGGGCTGTACCACGATCAGCGGCGACAGCGACAGTGAGCCGATCTGCAGCACGACCGCGAGGCCCAGCAAGAGCGTGCCCACCACCCATGAGGGGCGCGAGAGCAACCTGAGGACATGCCCGAGTGACAGCCCGGCTCCGGCGCTGCGGCCAGTGAGCCGTTCGACCTTGTTGAGGCCGCGCGACTGGTACTGGGCGCCGAACGCGAGAAAGGCCGCCCCAATCAGGGCGACCGGAATCCCCCAAAACTGTTGCGGGTTCAGCCCCGTGGTGGCAGCGTCCTCAGCGGTAGCGCCCACGAGTGCAAGCGCCGCGAACGCCTGGGGTGCGAAGATCATGCGGCGGTGCTTCGTGCGCCGCGCATCACGTCGAGCAGCTGTTCCGCCGCGCGAGGCACCTCGTCGTTCACGATGATCTCGTCGAACTCTTCGGCCGCGGCAAGCTCGACCTTGGCGGTCTCGAGCCTGCGCGCGCGCTCCTCGGCGTCTTCTGTGCCGCGGCCCACCAGCCTGTTCACGAGTTCGTCCCAACTGGGAGGCGCAAGAAACACCAGCTTCGCCTCGGGCAGGCTCGCGCGCACCTGACGCGCGCCCTGCAAATCGATCTCGAGGAGCATCATCTCGCCCCGCTCGGCCGCCTCGACGACGGGACCGCGCGGCGTGCCGTAGCGGTGCTTGTTGTGCACGGTTGCCCACTCGAGCAGATCACCGCTCGCAAGCATCCGGTCGAAGCCTTCGTCATCAACGAAGTAGTAGTGCACGCCGTCAACCTCGCCGGGGCGCGGCGCACGCGTCGTGGCCGACACCGAGTGGCGCACCTCAGGAAAGTGCTCGTGAATGTAGCTCACGACGGTGCCCTTGCCCACGGCCGTGGGCCCAGCCAAAACCGTCAGCGGCGGGCGATCGCTCACGCCTTGGACCCCCATGCGGTCGCGCACAAAACCGGTCAACCGATCACGCTGCAACTTGCCAAGGCCGCCGAGCCGCTTCTTGTCTGAGATGTCGAGTTCGCGGCGCACACGGTCGGCTTTCACCTCGCCAATGGCCGGAAACGACAGTAGAAAATCGGTGATGCGCAGCGTCGCGGCTGGGGTACCCGGCACGAGAGACTGCTCGAGCACGCGCAGCGGCGTTAATTCGCCGGCGCGCAGCCTGCGCTTGAGGTCGGCGCGGGCCTGCCGGGCAGCTACCGCAGCACGGCTCGCGGCCGCACGATCGACGGGGGGCATCGGGTGAGCACCCGGGTGCGTCTTCTCACTCATCGCTACCACGATACACGTCCTTTGGGCCGGTCAGGTGCCATTACGCCGCGAGGCGCCCGGTGAGAATCCTCACCGGGCGCCTCGCACTGGCACCCTCACGGGCTGCGGCGCATTACTGCGCTAGCGCTGCGCGAATCAGGTTCGCGCGCTCTTCGATCCGGATCGCAAGACCCTCGGGCCCACCGCGCAGAATGCTGCGCGACTCGTTCGCGAGCAGCGCCTCGCCGATGCCACCGAACAGCTCACGCGCGTCTTCAATGCGGGCGCCCTGATGGCCGAAGCCAGGCGCGAGCACCGGCAGGGCCGGGCCAGCGGCGCGGGCGCCGGTCTCGATGCCGAAGTCGGCGAGAGAGAGGGTGGCGCCGAGCACCACGCCAATCGAGCCGACGGTGTCTGCCGCGAGACCAGCGGCGACGCGGGTGACCTGGTGCGCAGCGTTCCACGCCTCAGCGTCTGCGACCATCGCGCTCGCGACCGAACGGCCGTCGCTTCGTACCGCTCGCTGCACCTCTCGCGCCTCGGGGTTCGAGGTGGCCGCGAGCACAAACATACCCTTGCCGTGTTGCTCGACGTGCGCGAATCCACCCGCGAGACTCTCGAAGCCCTGGTAGGCCACGACGGTCATCGCGTCGGCCTCGAGCGGCGCGCCGGGCGTGAGCCAGGCGTCGGCGTACGCGGCAAACGTCGAGCCGATGTCGCCGCGCTTCACATCTGCGACGACGAGCAGACCCGCCGCGCGGGCGTCGGCAAAGACGCGCTCGAGCGCGGCGAAACCCGCCGCACCAAAGCGTTCAAACAGAGCAATCTGCGGCTTCACGCACGCCGCGCGGCCGGCGGCGGCCGCGACGACGTCACGGCCCATCCGCTCAGCCCCGGCAGCGTCATCGGCCACACCCCACTCAGTGAGCAGCGCGGTGTGCGGGTCGATGCCCGCGCACAGGTGGCGGCCCGCCGCGAACTGCGCGGCGAGCCTCCCCCCAAACGTGACGGTGTGGGTCACAGTGCCGCCTGAGCGGCCTTGGCTGCCACGCGGTCAGCCTCGTACTCCTGCAGCGATTTCACATCGAACTTCACAGCGGCGGCCGACAGTGCGCCCACTGCTGCAGACAGCTCAGAGATCGTCGTGAAGATCGGGATCCCTGCGGCCACGGCGGCCGCGCGAATCTCGTAGCCATCGGCGCGCGCCGAGCCACCCGAAGGGGTGTTGATGATCATGTCGACGCGTGCGCCGTTGATGAGATCAACGATCGTCTCGCCCTCGGCGCGGGCCGAGTGCTTGAGCACGGTCTGCGACTTGATGCCGTTGCGCGCGAGCACCACCTGGGTGCCCTGCGTCGCGAGGATCGTGTAACCGAGCTCCTGCAGACGCAGCGCAGGCAGCACTACCGAGCGCTTGTCGCGGTCGGCGACCGACAGGAACACGGTGCCCTCGGTGGGCAGCTCGCTGCCCGCGGCGGCCTGGCTCTTTGCGAATGCGGTCGGGAAGTCGCGGTCCATGCCCATGACCTCACCGGTCGAACGCATCTCGGGTCCGAGCAGCGAATCGACGACCTGGCCGTCCTTCGTGTGGAAACGCTGGAACGGCAGCACGGCCTCCTTCACCGCGATGGGGGCATCGATGGGCACACGCGAGCCGTCACGCTCGGGCAGCAGCCCCGAGTCGATCAGCTCGGCGATCGTCTCGCCCGCCATCACGCGCGAAGCGGCCTTGGCGAGCGGAATGCCGAGTGCCTTTGAGACGAAGGGCACGGTGCGGCTCGCGCGCGGGTTCGCCTCGAGCACGTAGAGCACGCCCTGAGCGATCGCGAACTGCACGTTCAGCAGGCCGCGCACGCCGATACCCTCGGCGATGCCCTGAGTCGCTTCACGCACACGAGCGATCTCGGCATGGCCGAGCGTAACGGGCGGCAGGGTGCAGCTGGAGTCGCCCGAGTGCACGCCGGCCTCCTCGATGTGCTCCATCACGCCGCCCACGTACAGCTGCTCACCGTCGTAGAGGGCGTCAACATCGATCTCGATCGCGTCGTCGAGGAACCGGTCGATGAGCAGCGGGTGGCCGGGGCCGACAAGGGCGTGACCTGCGATGCGCTCAAAGTAGCCGTGCAACGACTCGGTGTCGTACACGATCTCCATGCCGCGGCCGCCGAGTACGAACGACGGGCGCACCAGCACGGGGTAGCCGATCTCTTCGGCGACGCGAATCGCGCCCTCCTTGTCGATGGCGGTACCGTTGCGCGGAGCGAGGATGCCGGCGCGGTCGAGGATCTCGGCGAACGCGCCACGCTCTTCTGCGAGGTCGATCGCTTCGGGGGTCGTGCCGAGGATCGGAACGCCCGCGTCCTTGAGCGGCTGTGCGAGGCCGAGTGCCGTCTGGCCACCGAGCTGCACGACGACGCCCACAAGCTCGCCGGTCTGGCTCTCAGCGTGAATGACCTCGAGCACGTCCTCGAGCGTGAGCGGCTCAAAGTACAGCCGGTCGCTCGTATCGTAGTCGGTCGAAACCGTCTCGGGGTTGCAGTTGATCATGATCGTCTCGAAGCCCGCCTCAGACAGAGCAAACGACGCGTGCACACACGAGTAGTCGAACTCGACGCCCTGACCGATGCGGTTGGGGCCTGAGCCCAAGATGACGACCTTCTTGCGATCAGAGGGGGTCACCTCGGTTTCGAGGTCGTATGACGAGTAGTGGTACGGCGTGAGCGCGGGGAACTCGCCGGCACAGGTGTCAACGGTCTTGAACACGGGGCGCAGTCCCAGGCCGTGACGGAGCCCCCGAATCTCAGACTCGCTGACTCCGCGCAGCTGCGACAGCTGTGCGTCTGAGAAGCCGTGGTTCTTCGCCTCGGTGAGCAGCTCAATCGACAGCTGTGCGGCCGCCTTCACGCGGTCTGCGACCTCGTTGATCAGAGCGATCTGGTCGAGGAACCAGGGGTCAATATCGGTCGCGGCGAACACCTGCTCGATCGATGCCCCCAGGCGCAGCGCCTGCTGAATATCGATGATGCGGCCGTCGGTGGGGCGCTTCATCGAAGCAAGCAGCTCGTCAGCCGTACGGGTCTCTTCGCCCCAGTGGAACGAGCTGCCGCGCTTCTCAAGCGAGCGCAGCGACTTCTGCAGAGCCGTTGTGAAGTTGCGGCCGATCGCCATCGCCTCGCCCACCGACTTCATGGTGGTCGTGAGGGTGTCGTCTGCGGCCGGGAACTTCTCGAACGCGAAGCGCGGTGTCTTCACCACGACGTAGTCGATTGACGGCTCGAAGCTTGCGGGAGTCTTCTGCGTGATGTCGTTCGTGATCTCGTCGAGGCGGTAGCCAAGGGCGAGCTTCGCGGCGATCTTAGCGATCGGGAAGCCGGTCGCCTTTGAGGCGAGCGCCGATGAACGCGAGACGCGGGGGTTCATCTCGATGACGATGACGCGGCCCGTCTTGGGGTCGATTGCAAACTGAATGTTGCAGCCGCCGGTGTCAACACCCACTGAGCGGATGATGTCGATCGAGATGTCGC
The DNA here is from genome assembly GCF_054456635.2 of Leucobacter faecis. NCBI lineage: Bacteria > Bacillati > Actinomycetota > Actinomycetes > Micrococcales > Microbacteriaceae > Leucobacter > Leucobacter faecis. The sequence continues at coordinate 56,742 of NZ_JBTJEP020000016.1, read as the reverse complement.
GCAGCTTCTGGTACTCACGGTCGGTGAGGGTCAGCGCGGGGGCGAGCGTGATCGCGTCACCCGTGTGCACGCCCACGGCGTCGAAGTTTTCGATGGAGCACACGACGACCGAGTTGCCCGCGTTGTCACGCATCAGCTCGAGCTCGTATTCCTTCCACCCAAGAATCGACTCCTCGAGCAGCACCTCGGTGGTGGTGCTGTAGTGCAGGCCGTCGCGCACAATGCGGATCAGCTCTTCCTCGGTGTACGCGAAGCCCGAGCCGAGACCACCCATGGTGAAGGACGGGCGTACAACGAGCGGGTAGCCGAGGTCCTTGGCGTACTCGACGGCGTCCTCTACCGTGTGCACGATATAGGACTTTGCGACGTCTGCGCCGCACTCGATGACGAGGTCCTTGAAGATCTGGCGGTCTTCGCCGCGCTGAATTGCCTCGGGCTTAGCGCCGATGAGCTCGACGTTGTACTTCTCGAGGATCCCCTGCTCGTGCAGCGCCATGGCGGCGTTGAGCGCGGTCTGGCCACCGAGCGTCGGCAGAATTGCGTCGGGCTTCTCTTTCGCGATGATCGACTCGATCACCTCGGTGGTGATGGGCTCGACGTAGGTGGCGTCGGCGAAGTCGGGGTCGGTCATAATCGTGGCCGGGTTCGAGTTCACGAGAATGACGCGTACGCCCTCCTCACGCAGCACGCGGCAGGCCTGGGTGCCCGAGTAGTCAAACTCGCAGGCCTGGCCAATGACGATCGGGCCAGAGCCGATGACGAGAACGGAATTGATGTCTGTGCGCTTAGGCATTAGTTGGTCTCCTCGGTGCCGGCGTTTGCGCGCTGCTGGTGCGCGCGAACCGAATCTGCAAAGCGTTCAAAAAGGTAGAAGGCGTCGTGCGGGCCTGCGGCTGCCTCGGGGTGAAACTGCACCGAGAAAGCTGGAATGTCGAGGCACTCGAGCCCCTCGACCACCTGGTCGTTGAGGCTGTAGTGGCTCACCTGCACGCGACCGAAGCCCGCGGGTGAGTCGAACTCGCCCTCAATGGGCGCTTCCACTGCGAAGCCATGGTTTTGGGCCGTGATCTCAACCTTGCCGGTGGTCTTATCGAGCACGGGCTGGTTGATGCCGCGATGACCAAACGGGAGCTTGTAGGTGGCGAGGCCAAGCGCGCGACCGAGCAGCTGGTTGCCAAAGCAGATGCCAAAGTAGGGCACGCCGTCGCGCAGCATCTCGGTAAGCAGCTCAACCTGAGCGTCGCTCGCGGCCGGGTCCCCGGGGCCGTTTGAGAAGAACAGGGCATCAGGGGCGATCTCTCGCAACTGGGCGGCCGTGGTCGATGCGGGCAGCACGGCCACGTCAAAGCCGTGCTCAGACAGGTAGGTGACCGACTGCTGCTTGATGCCGAGATCAAGCACCGCGATGGTGCCGATCCGGTCGACACCCTCGGCCACAGCCACGTCATACCGCGCAGGGGTCGTCACCAGCTCTGACAGGTTCTTACCGTCCATGCCGGCCTGCTCGATGACGAGCGCGAGCTGCTCGTCGTCACTCAGGTGGAACGCTTCGCCCGAGAAAATGCCCGAGCGCATAGCGCCCGCCGAGCGGATGCGGCGCGTGATGGCGCGGGTGTCAACACCCGAAATGCCCACGACGCCATCGGCGACGAGGTCCTCGTCAAGCGAGCGCTCGGCCCGGAAGTTCGAGATGCGGCGTGCCGGGTCGCGCACGATGAACCCTGCGGCCCACATCTGACGCGACTCCTTGTCGGTGTCGTTCACGCCGGTGTTGCCGATGTGCGGTGCCGTCATCAGCACAATCTGGCCCGCGTATGACGGGTCAGTAAGTGTCTCCTGGTAGCCGGTCATGCCGGTGGAGAACACGATTTCGCCGAGGGTCTGGCCCGTTGCGCCGTACGCTCGACCGGTGAATCGTGTGCCGTCTTCAAGCACCAGCACTGCGGGGCCTTCGGCCACCGCACCTGCCGGCGGCGCCGTTACTTCGGTCGTCTGCGTAGTCACGCGTCCTCCTGGGTCGTATCTGAGAGATTGTTGGAAATATGAGTGGTGGCCTGGGCAATGGCGTCTTCGAAGGCACGCTGTTCGGCAGGGCCGCCAAACCTAAAGCCCGATTCGAGTTCGCGACCGTCTGCGCTGCGCCATTCGAGTACCGAGATACCGCCCGCCTCGACAGCTTTACCGACACGGCCACTGGAGCGCGAGGTGCCCAGCAGGTCTTGGCTGCCAATCGTGACCGGGGTCTCCCCCGTCACCGCGATCGAGACACCATCGGTGCGCACCGTGAGATCGGCGAGCCCCTTGTATCGCAGTCCCGCGACGGCTACTCGCTCAAACGCGTGGCCGAGCAGTGTGGTCGAGACGTATTGCACGCCACCAAACTCCGCGAGCACCGCCCCCGTAAGCGCGTGAGCCGCCGCCGCTACCCCGGCGTCGCGCCTGGTGCGGTTTCGCCACCCCAGCCACATGATGGCGAGCAGCGCAGCTGCAACGCCCGCCATCAAAAGTGCAAAGCCTAAGCGGCTCACGCCTGCACCGCCCCGGCGGCCCGAGCGGCCTGCGACACCTGCTCGGGCGCGACGAGCTCGCCCGCATCGAGCGTCACGTAGCCGCGACGCACCGTGTAGGCGACCCGACCGGGTAGCTGCATGCCGAGGAACGGTGAGTTCACGCTGAGCCCCTCGAGGCGCGCGACGTCGAACTCGCTCGCGCCCGCGGGGTCGAAGAGTACGAGGTCGGCGGGCTGACCCACTTCGAGCGCGGTCGGGTGCCCCTCGAGGCGGCCGATCTGAGCGGGGCGCTGCGACAGCAGCTGCTCAATCTCAGCGAAGCTCGCGTGCCCCTCACGCACCAGGGTGAGCAGTGCGATCGGCAGGGCCGACTCCAGGCCAACCATGCCGAATGCGGCCGCGGCCCACTCGCACTCCTTCGCTTCGGTGGGGTGCGGCGCGTGGTCGGTCGCGACGATGTCGATGACACCCTCGGCGACCGCGCGGCGCAGTGCGTGCACGTCTTCCTCACGCCGCAGCGGCGGGTTGACTTTGTAACGCGGGTCGTAGCTCCGAGCAAGGTCCTCGGTGAGGATCAGGTGGTGCGGCGTGACCTCAGCCGTAACGTCGATGCCGCGGGCCTTCGCCCAGCGCACAACCTCAACCGAACCGGCGGTCGAGAGGTGGCAGATGTGCAGCCTGGAGCCGGTGTGCTCGGCGAGCAGCACGTCGCGCGCGATGATCGATTCCTCGGCGACGGCGGGCCAGCCCTTAAGCCCGAGCTCGCTCGAGAGTGCGCCCTCGTTCATCTGCGCATCTTCGGTGAGCCGCGGGTCTTGTGCGTGCTGCGCTACGACACCGTCGAAGGTCTTCACGTACTCGAGCGCACGACGCATCAGCAGCGCGTCGTGCACGCACTTGCCGTCGTCAGAAAAGACGCGCACTGCAGCACGCGACTGTGCCATGGCGCCGATTTCGGAGAGCTTTGCTCCCGCAAGATCTTCGGTGACGGCGCCAATAGGCCGCACTGTCGCGTAGCCCGCGGCGTCACCGAGGGCCTGCACCTGCTCGACGACACCGGCGGTGTCTTGCACGGGCAGCGTATTGGCCATGGCAAACACGGTCGTGAACCCGCCGGCGGCCGCGGCCCGTGATCCGGTGAGAACCGTCTCTGACTGCTCGAACCCGGGCTCGCGCAGGTGCGTGTGCAGGTCGACAAGGCCCGTCATGGCGACGAGACCCGCCGCGTCGATCTCACGTTCGCCGCGGCCAGCAAGGTTTGCGCCGCGCTCTGCGATGACACCGTCTACGATGCGCAGGTCGACCGCCTCGCCCTCGGGCGCGGTGTCACCTGCCTGGCGGTTCGTGAGGTCTGCGGCGATGCGCACACCGCGAATCAACAGGTCGGGGTTGGTAGGTGCTGCAGCGCTCATGCGGCGGTTCCTCGCTCTCCAGAAAGAAGTAGATACAGGGCGGCCATGCGCACCGATACACCGTTGGCGACCTGCTCGAGCACGGTCGAGCGCGGCGAATCGGCGGCGGCAGAAGATATTTCAAGCCCGCGGTTCATGGGGCCGGGATGCATCACGATGGCGCGCTCGGTGAGCCGCGCGAGCCGTGCGTTATCGAGGCCCCAGTTGCGAGCGTACTCGCGTTCGTTCGGGAAAAACGCGGCGTGCATGCGTTCGGTTTGAATGCGCAGCATCATGACGACGTCGGGCTGTTCGACGCGCAGCGCCTCATCGAGCGAGTGATAAATCTCGACGGGCCAGCCGCGCGCACCGAAAGGTAGCAGCGTCTCAGGGGCCACGAAGCTCACGCGCGCGCCCAGAGTACGCAGCAGCCACAGGTTCGAGCGAGCCACGCGCGAGTGCGCAATATCGCCCACGATCACGACTGAGACACCGTCGAGTCCGCGGCCGCGGCTTGCGTCGCCGTGAATGCGGCGGCGCATCGTGAAAGCGTCGAGCAGCGCCTGCGTGGGATGTTCGTGCGTACCGTCACCAGCGTTCAAAACGCCGGCATCAATCCACTCGCTGCTCGCGAGGCGGGCCGGGGCGCCAGAGGCTGGGTGCCGGATCACGACGCCATCTGCGCCGATCGCCTGGAGGGTTTGGGCAGTATCTTTGAGGCTTTCACCCTTCGATACCGACGACCCCTTGGCGCTGAAGTTAATGACATCGGCGCTGAGGCGCTTTGCGGCGGCTTCAAACGAGATGCGGGTGCGGGTTGAGTCCTCGAAAAACAGGTTGACGACCGACTTGCCACGCAGCGTGGGCAGCTTCTTCACCTCGCGCTGCTGAGTGGCCGACATGTCTTCGGCCGTATCGAGGATGAGAATCGCGTCGTCACGGCTGAGCGTACGGGTGTCGAGCAGGTGCCTCACGCTGTTGCCTCCGTGGCCTGTGCGTCACCCGAAGAGATCGTGACTTCGTCGATGCCGTCGTGCCCGGTCAGACGCACCGAGATGCGCTCGTGCTTGGCACTCGGCAGGTTCTTGCCGATGTAGTCGGCGCGAATGGGCAACTCGCGGTGGCCCCGGTCGATGAGTGCAGCAAGGCGCACGGCGCGCGGGCGGCCATGGTCGCGCAGCGCATCGAGAGCAGCGCGTACGGTGCGACCCGAGTAGAGCACGTCGTCGACCAGCACGACCGTGGCGTCATCGATTCCAGCGACGGGCATGTCAGTCGGTTGCGGGGTGAGCGTGGGCTTACTCGCAAGGTCGTCGCGGTACATCGTCACGTCGAGGCTGCAGGCAGGAATCTCAGTGCCAGAGATGCGGGAGATCGTGGCGGCGATGCGCTGCGCCAACAGGCTGCCCCGCGTGGGGATACCCACGAGAACGAGGCCCTCAACACCCTTGTTGGCCTCAATGATTTCGTGCGAGATTCGAGTCAGCGCGCGCGAGATATCAGCGCTTTCTAGCACAGTTCGCGTACCCATTATTCGAGCCCCCCTTCTTCGCCTCACTGGACGACTCTTAAAGAAAAGCTATAACCCTGCCATCTTAGCGCAGGATGGAGTCGCATTGAAACGGGCACGCCGCGCTCATGCGCCACGTGCCCGTTTCAATGCGGTATTGCCGTGTTACTTCTGGCCGTGATCGGCGATCTTGCCGAGTACACCGTTCACGAACCGGCTCGAGTCCTCTGTCGAGTACTCCTTGGCCAGCTCGATCGCCTCGTCAATAGCGACGGCGGCGGGTACCTCGTCGTTGAAGAGGATCTCCCACGATGCGATACGCAAAAGCGAACGGTCGACGTGCGGCATGCGGTCGAGGGCCCAGCCCTGCGCATAGCTCACGATCAGCTCGTCAATTTCTTCGCGGTGATCGGTGACGCCGTCAACGATCTCACGCGCGTACAGCCAGGAGGCCGCACGATCCGGCTCGCTGGCGGCGCGCTTCGATTCGGCCGCGACGATCAGGGCGATGGGCTCCGCGCGCACATCGGCCTGAAAAAGCATGTCAAGGGCGCGCTTGCGCGCCTTGGTACGTGCTGACACCGGGCTTAGTCGTTGACGCGGCCGAGGTAGTCACCCGTGCGGGTATCGACCTTGACCTTGGTGCCGGTGTTGAGGAAGAGGGGTACCTGGATCTCAGCGCCGGTTTCGACCGTCGCGGGCTTGGTGCCACCGGTGGAGCGGTCGCCCTGCAGGCCCGGCTCAGTGTAGGTGACCTCGAGCACGACCGAGGCCGGCATCTCGACATAGAGGGGCTCGCCCTCGTGCAGTGCGATCTGCACCTTCTGGTTCTCGAGCATGTACTTCGAGGCATCGCCCACGACGGTGCCCGAAACGGTGATCTGATCGTAGTCAGACTGGTCCATGAACACGAAGTCTGCACCGTCCTGGTACAGGTACTGGAAATCGCGGCGATCGACGTTGGCGGTTTCGATCTTTGCGCCAGCGTTGTAGGTCTTATCGATGATCTTGCCCGAGACCACGTTCTTCTGCTTGGTGCGCACAAAGGCGCCACCCTTGCCGGGCTTCACGTGCTGAAACTCGACCACGCTCCAGAGCTGGCCGGCCTCCTTGATGACGGTGCCGTTCTTGATGTCGTTCGAGGTTGCCATGCGGGTTTCTCCGGGTTCTATAAGGTTCGAGCGCGAATTCAGCGCCGATCAAGTATACGCCCGTCTTGCACAATCTGGCTGCGAGCCCTCACACCGACTAAACTCCCGGCCATGCACATGTTCTTTCGCACCCTCTGGCACTTCTTGTTCGTAGGCAGGCGAGGGTCGAAGCTTGGCTTCACTGCGGTGGGGAGGTCGCGGTTTCGCGTGTGGCCGACGGACCTGGACCTGCTGAATCACCTCAATAACGGCAAGTACCTCTCGATCATGGACGTGGCGCGCTTCGACCTCATTCAGCGCAACGGCGTCATGGAGCTGTTTCGCCGTGAGGGCTGGTATCCGGTGGTCGTTGGGCAGACCATCTCGTATCGCAAATCACTGAACCCGTGGCAGCGGTTTTGGATCGAATCGAAGATCCTCGGCTTCGATGAGCAGGCCGTGTACATGGAGCAGCGCTTCGTGCGCCCCGACGCGAAGCGGCGCCCCGAGGTCTACGCGCGCGCAATTGTGCGCGCCCGCATTCTGCGACGCACGGGTGGCGTCGTGCCGGTGAATGAAGTCATCGAGAAGGCGGGTGCTCGCCCAGAAGAGCTCGTCGTGCCACAAGAAATTCTCGCGTGGGGCCAGCAAACCCGTTTGCCGTCGCTGCGCGATGAAGCCGTGAGTGCCTGGTAGTCGCGAGTGTCGTTACACACTGTTTGCTTACAGTCTGTAACAACAGTGAGTTAGACGAGCGCTACCGGTGTACGCGCACCAAGGTGCGGGCCCTGATTGCCGATCTCGCGGCAGCTCACTCGCACCGCACGGTCTGCGACGTCGTACACGTGACGGGCCGCCAGCTTGCCTGCCGCGAGTTCACCCGCGATCCAAGTGAAACTCGCCTGGTCGAGGGGCTCGTCACCCGTCGTAATGCGCATGAGCTGCAGCATGAGCATCTCGGGCAACGTCACATGCGGCCCGTGCTCAAAGTTCAGTCCGAGCAGCGCCGGTGCGGGTGCCGCAGGTACGAGCCGCAGGCTCCACTGCACACCTGAATCAGGCCCGGCGGTGCCAGCCACAGCTGTGAGACCTTCGGCGCCGACAGCGCACACCCCGTCGAGCCGCTCGAACTCTCGCTCTGCTTCAGAGGAAACGATGAGCGGCTCGCTCGGGTTGAGCCTGTGCGGCTGTCGCTGCGCGACGAGCCGAAACAGGTCTCGCCAGCCCTCGATGCCGAGGCCGTGCGGCGCTGGCACCACGGCCATCCCAGCACCGGCCTCGGCGTCTGCCCCCAGCAGTTCGGTGACGCGATCGAAGCTGACGAGCGCCGCAAACGACTCTGGGGCGGGCAGCTCGATACTGCTGCCGCGCAGCGCCTCGCGTGCGGCCTTGAACGCGTCTAGAACTTGCGTGCGTGCACCAGTATCGGTGACGCTGTGCCAGGCGAGTGCGGCATGCCGCTGCTGAAACTGATGCACCTCGGCTCCCAGCTGCGTTTCAAAGTCTGCTGCCGCTCCCGTCTCGCCGGGCCCCCCGTGACGGGGCGCATCGAACACCGCATCGAGGTCACGCGCGAGCACCGGAAACAGACCGCGCATAAGCGCCGTGCGCTGCCGTTCGTACTGCTGCTCGTCATGCATGATGTCTCGACTCTCTTCTGTGCCTTCTTCTCGTGCGCCCCACGCTGTTACCGTAGCCCACGTTTACGCCTGCGTTTGTGCTTGCGCTGGTGCCTGCCGTCATGCCCAGGGCAGGTGGCGCGCAATCAGATCGCTCACCGCTGTCGCGAGCAGTTCGGGCTTATCGATGCGCGCACCGTGCGGAGCGTACCGCTCACGCAGGTCGTCGCTGCCGAGCCCAATGCCAAACACAGTGGTGCCCAGCGCGCGCAGCCTGCGCAGTGCGTGGGCGGCCGCGACCGGGTCGTTCGTTCCGCCGTCGCTGAGCACAAACGCGATCCGGCGTCGCTGCTTCGCGCCCAGAGCGCTCCCAGCCCAGGCCCCGCCTGCACCGTTGCCGCTGCTGCCTCCCCGCAGCTGAGCCGCCGCAGCATCGAGCGCCGCGGCGTCGTTGGTTGACCCCTGGGGCGCCGAAACGGCCGCGAGTAATCTGTGGCGCACGTCGTCGCTCACACCTGCCGAGAGCGATTTCACCACGTGGGCGCGCGCGTCGAACACGATCAGCGCGGTGCGCAGCTGCAGCTCGAGATCGAGCCCGCTCGTGGCCTCTGCCTGCGCGATGTCGCGTGCGGCCGCGGCGAGTCCCTCGAGCATCACGATGGCGGCGTCTGCCGCGGCGCGCGCTGGCCGCCCCTGCATCGACGACGAGCGATCGATCAGCAGCACATAGTCGGTGTTGCCAGCGCGGTGAGTGCGGCGCGTGTGGTGCTCACGCTGCAGAAACACTCGTGGGTGGGAGACGCCGGCGCGCACAGCAGCGAGCCCAGTTGCGAGCGCGCGGGTATCGAGCGTCTCACCCTCGGCCTGCGGAGTCCTGCCGAGGGCCGCTACGCTGGCGACACGCTCAGCGGTGACCTCGTGCCACACGCCCCGCATGTCTTCGATACTTGACGCGAGCGCGCTCGTGCGGGCCTCATAGTCGCTGCCCCGCACGCCCAGGCTGCCGCCTGCGCCGGCGCGCACGTCGCTCCCGTCGCTGTCGCCCGCTTCGGCTTCGAGCGCCGCAAACGCCGCGGTGAGCGCGCCCTCGGCGGGCAGCGGCGTATCGAGAAACTGGGTCACATCGCCCGCTTGTTCAGCCTGAAACAGGTCTGCGCCCTCGGCGATATCGCCGCCGCCCGGGCGGGCATGAGCTGGCGGCTCGTCGGCGGTCGCGCCCTGGTCTCGCGCCGCGTCGTCCCCCGATTCTCCCTCGTTCGTAGCGTCTGGCTCGGCCGCAGCGTTGTCGGCTGCGGCCCCCGAATCATCGCTCGCGGCCCCACCCTCGTGGGGTGGGGCCGCGGCGCCGTCTGATCCGAGCCCGGCACGCGCCAAGGCCAGCAAGCGCTCGTACCCGGGGGTGAGCAGCGCGAGCGCCCGCTCAAATCGCTCAAGGGCCGCCCGCTCCGGATCCGGCCACAGCACCCGCTGTACAGCCAGGCCCGCGGCTCCACCGAAGTGCGAGGCGAGCTGCCATTCTCGCTGCACCTCGGCAGCGACGCCCGTGAAGTACTGGCCAGCATGGTCACCGAACCCGCAGCTCAGCACGAGCGCGAGCAGTTGGTCGCCCAGCGGGTTGGGGGCGAGATCACGGGGTATGCCTCGACGGAGGGCGGCGATCAGCGGCCCGCGCATGCCCGGAAACACGGCGATGACCTCGGCAGCGGCCTGCGCACGCCCGATGGCGGTCACGAGCGGCGCAAGCTCTGGCCTGGCCGCAGTGAGTAGCTGTGACCGGGCAGCACGCTCGGGGGCGAGGCGAACGCCACGCACGCCCTCCCAGAGCTGCAAGAGCGCGAGGGCGGCAGCCTCTGCCGGGCTGTGGCCACGCACGGTGTACCATCCAAGCCCCGCGCGCAGCCCGCGCTCATCGAGCTGCCACTCGTCGCCGTCTGTGACCGTCACCGGTATGCCCACGATCGCGGCGACCCCTCGCAGCGCATCGCTCGCTGCCTGTTCGTCCGTTCGACCGCTCATACTTCTCACACTATCGGGCTCCTGCGACAGCCAGCGCGTCGCGCTGCCGGGTGTTCGCCCGGGTGCACGCCGGGCCGGTGCTAACGTGGCGAGCATGCAGAGCTTTGACGCACACGGCCCCTCAGCGCACGAGACTCAGACGCAGGACGCTCTGCGACTCGAAGAGTTCGAGCACGACACGCTGTTCTCGCACGACACACTGTCGCACCCGGTGCTCGCGCAGCTGCGTTACCTGCAGCGTGAAGCTCGCGCGGTGCGGCTCGCGCTGCGGTGCGACGGCGCTCGCTATGGCGCAGAAGTCAGTGACACCGCCGACGCTCCTCGTCCTGGCGGCGCTGATGATGCCTGGGTGGCGCGAGAGGCAGAACACCGGGCAGATCTTGCCGAGATCAACGCGCAGGTCGCGGAGCTGCTGCGAGACGATGCGACGGCGGCGCTCGTGAGCCGTGCGCTCACCAGGCGTGCCGCGACCCTCAGATACGCGGTGCAGTTGCGGCGGGCCGAGCTAGATGATCGCGCGCGCGCCGAAGCCGCCGAAGCGATTGTGGCGCGCGCGATCCGGAGCGGGCGTGCGCTCACGACGCGAGAGCGGTCGCGCGTGGCAAGCTTGCGTGAGGCGGCAGCGCGCGGGGTGGAAGCGCGCGGGGTGGAAGCGCTCGCCCCGACGAGCGGGCTCGATACGGGCGACGTGCGTGACGTCGTTCGCGACATCGTTCGTGACGAGGTACTTGCGGCGGTGGGAGCGATGCGGCTGCGCGAGGCGCGCACGCAACTGCGTGAGGGCCTGCTGCGCACCGCGCAAATGCGGGGCATTATTGCTGAGGCGACTCCGGCGCTGCTGCGGGGTGAGCCCGTGCTGCTCTTGGGTGAGACCGGCGGAGCTAAAACCGCGCTCGCCGAGCACCTCGCGACCGCTGCGACTGGGCGCGAGCCCGAGCTCGTGTCGGGCTACGGAGACATCACGAGTGCGCAGCTGATCGGGTCACACGAGCTGCGCGCAGAGGGTGGAGCGACCGTCACCGAGTTTGCGCCGGGGCCACTTTTGCGTGCGATGGTCGAAGGACGGCCCGTGATTCTCGACGAGGTGAACGCGATGCCCGCCGAGTTTCTGAAGCGGCTCAACCGCATTCTGCAGCTGCGGCCGGGCGACACCCTGCACGTACAGGAGAATGCGGGGCGGCCTGTGACGATTGCGCCGGGCTTTGTGATCCTCGCGACCGCCAACGAGCAGACACCCCACCGGTATCGCGGGCTTGATCGCTTGAGCGCCGAGCTCGTCAACCGGTTTGGAGCTGGGAGTTACCGGGTGCACTACCCCGACGCGGGGCGCAGCTATGACGAGTTTCCGCGTGAGAACGCGCTGCTCGCCGCCGCGGCCGTGGTCGATGCCCGCGGCGAGCTGCCACACCACATCACGCCCGATGAACTCACGCGCGCGGCCCGCGCCGCGTTTGTCAGCCAGCAGGTATTTGCGGGTGCGCACGGCGAGGGCTTCGGCGACTACGTCTCGACAGAGCGCGACATCGATGGCCGCCCCGGGCTCGAGGAAACCGTACTCGCGCCGCGCACGCTCGTCGCGATTCTGCACAAGGTTGCCGCAAGCGCCGGCTCCATCACCCTCGACCACGCGCTGTCGCGCTTCGTCGAGGGCGTGATGCACGCCGAGGATCGCAGGGTGCTCGCGCTCATCATCTCTGGCCAGGGGTTCCGGATCAGCTAGGCCCCGCCGCCGTACAGGCCGGGCGCTCCACTGCGGGGTGCCCGGTTTTGGCGCGCCATTTTGTGGAACCAAAGCACCCTTGCGTAACGCTGGTACTCAGCGTTACTATGTAGTGGTAATCAACACTGCTAAGTAGCGAGAATGGGCTGGTATGAGTAAGCAAATGACCGAAATGCTCAAGGGCACGCTTGAAGGAATCGTGCTGGCAACTCTACGCTCGGGCCCCGCCCACGGCTATGACATCACTGCACGGTTACGTGAACAGGGCTTCGCTGATATCGCCGAGGGCACAGTGTACGCGCTGCTCATTCGGATCGAAAAGAGAAGGCTCGTCGACGTCAAGAAGGTGCCTTCAGAGATGGGCCCTCCCCGCAAGGTGTACAGCCTCAACCACCTCGGCCGCGCTCAGCTCGCGGAGTTCTGGGACACCTGGGACGCGCTCGCGAGCCGGATCGAGCCACTCAGAGGGTGAATCCCGGTGCGTGACCCGATCAGTCGACGAAGTTCCACGCCCACTCTTCCTGCGCGCCCGCACTATCGTCATTGCGCGCCCCCTCACAACGGTCATTCTGCGCACCCTCCGACCGTCATTCTGCGCACCCTCACAACCGTCATTCTGGGCACCCTCACAACCGTCATTCTGGGCACCCTCACAACCGTCATTCCGAGTCTCCTCACAACCGTCATTCCGAGCCTCCTCACAATCGTCATTCTGCGCGACGAAGGAGTCGCTGAATCCAGCGCGAGAGCACAGCTCACCGTCTCCTAAAACGGGCCTGGTTCTTCGCCCGCGGTCTCGTCGTTGCCACCAGTGCTGTTATTGCCAGGGTCGTCCCATTCGTGTTCGCCGAATGGGTGCTTGCGGGTGTGCTCGTCGGCGAGAGCCTGCACATCGGCCGGTTCGAGCGCGGTGCGAAACATCACCCGCGACGGCGGCTCGGTGCGATACTTACGACCCGATGGGAACGTCCACGTGAAGTCACCGTTGTCGCCCTGTACGGGGAGGCACCCGCCGTGGTGTTTAATCACGTGGTGACCGCGGCAGGCGGCGCCGACATTAGTGAGCGAGGTGGGGCCGCCGTCTTCTGCGGCGACCGCGTGGTCGATGTCGCACCGGTAAATCGGCAGAGTACACCCCGGGAATCGGCAAGATGTGTCTCGCGCCGCCAAATTCCGCTTCAGATGGGCCGGCACCCGGTAGCTATCAACCGCGAGAATGTCACCGACGGTGGTGTTACCGCTGTTCACGGTGCCGCAGCTGCCGCAGATCGTCGTATCCGTGGGGCCGGTGCCGCTCCCGCCGCTGGTCTGGCCGATGGTGCCGGGCAAACCGGTGTCGGTGTCTGTGACTGTGTCGGGGCTGGCCCCTGTTCCGGTGCCGTCGGTGACGGTGATGATGTCCCAGCTGGGAGTGTCGTGCAAGATTCGCACCGCGGTGTCGGTATCGATGGGACCGACTCCCACGAGCTCGGGCTGGAATCCGCGCGTAAGTTCTGCCGCGCGAGCGTTGCGTTCGGTGTCATCGGAAGTAGCGGCCGGGCCTTCCGCCCGGGCTCCTGCCACAGGCACACCCCGGGTGCCGCCGGTACCGCCGGTGCCCCCTGAACCAGAGGCGCCGGCATTGGCGGCACTGCCGGCGACGCTGCCGTCGAGGCGGCCCGTGAGTGACACCGGCACGAGTACCTGTACCCGCGCGGTCACCCGCAACCCGAGCCGCTTTCGCTCTGCTGTGCGGCCCGTACCCGCAACCCCAAAGCTCGCACCTGCCATATCAGCGTCGGTTACATCAGCGCCATAGAAATCTTCATCAGTGAGGTCACCATGCGCCAGCAGCGCGACCAGGCTATCGGCCCGCGCCTCCCCCAGCGGCCGCTTCAGCGCCGACACCGCGGCTGCCGAAAGTGGCGTGCCGGCCGCTTCGGCCGCCTGCTTGCCCGTGGCCATGTCGCGTTCTTGCAAGAGTTTCGCGTACTGGGTGACACGATCAAAAATGACGTGCGCCTCAAAACTCGTCACGACCGCCTGCACCTGGCACATGCCGTCATCGAGCTCGACCAAGCGCACATGCCGGTCACGCTTGGCCAGCTGGTGCCGGTCATCAAACGTCACCCCGGCCAGCTTCTCCGCCATCCGCTTCGCCGTCGGAGCCACCTTGGGCGCGGTATCGCGCTTCGCGTGCGCCACCAGCGCCCGATCAAGCAGCGCATACCGGCGCGCCACCACTCGCGCTACCGCGGCCTCATCGTACGCCACCTCACCTGCGGTCACACCGTCACCCGTCACACCGTCACCAAGCTCGGCGGCCGTTTCGAGGGCAGCCGTGCCACTGGATGTTTCATCGGCTGCCGCGGCGGCAGCGGCGGCAGCGGCGCCGGAGTCTGTGTCGTTGTTTGTAACGGCGTCAGCTTGAGCGCTTGACTGGGCGGCCGCCTGTGCCGCCGCCTGGTGGCCGATGATGCGGCCCGCGTTTACCAGGCCACGCACATGCTGGTCAGTGACCTCACCCTTCGCCAGAGCCCCCAGCATGACCGGGCAGCGCTCCACCGCATCAACCGCGTGCGACATGTCATGCCCCACCCGCCCCTCGGGCACCCGCAGCGCGGCCGCGATCTCGGCCCGCACCACCCGATACGACCGGTCACGCCACACCTGCGCACCCCGCGGAAGCCTAATCGCAGGTAGACCAAACGACTCCCCGCCCGCACCCGCAGCGTTGCCTGTGTTGCCGTCAGTGTTGCCGGTGCCACCCACGGCACGATTGCCGCCTGCTTCTGCGTCGCCGCTCGTGCCGCCGCCCGTGTCGTCGTCGGCGCTGCCGCTCGTGCCAGGCTCAGCTTCCCTGGCGGCGATGCTCGCTCGCACGACGGCTTCGTCGGGCACAAACGCCGGCTGCTCCACCGCAGACGAAGCGCCCGCTGCATCCTCAGTGCCCGCGGTGCCAACGCCCTCGGCGTCATGACCCTCGGAGCCGGCATCGTCGTCTTCGCCCGGCGCGGGCTTGAACGGCCAGTCACCCTCGGCTTCTGCCAACTTGTATGCCTCAGCCAGCAGCACCGTCAGCTCGGCCTGCAGCGACCGCATGCGCGCATCAACCTCCACGACCCGGGTCACCAGGTCGTTCAATCGCCCCCGGTTGGGGCTTTCGAGACTGAAAGGATGTTGCATGATTCCATTACAACAGGGACCTACGACATCGCGATTTGCCGTTGAAAATGTGCGGAAGTTGAGTGTGATTGAGGTGTTGTGGATCCTGCGACTACGCTCGCAAGCTCGCTCCGCGCAGGATGACGAGGGCGTTATAGCTCCGCGCAGGATGACGAGGGCGTTATAGCTCCGCGCAGGATGACCACAACTGATGTCCCCTTTCAGGAAAGGGACATCACTTAGCTCGAGATCTCTTGGTACGCGAACTGCAGTACTGAGTCGTCGACGCCCGCGAGTACGCGGGGCTTGCCGATCTCGTCAAGCACGATGAAGCGCAGCATGCCGGCGCGTGCCTTCTTATCGCGCTGCATAGCGGCGAGAAGGCTCGGCCAACGGCCTCCCGGGTACGTGAGCGGCAGCGTGAGCAGCGTGAGCACCCGGCGGTGACGCTCGACGGCTTCGTCTGAGAGCGCGCCTGCCATGCGACCGAGCTCTGCCGCGTACATCATGCCGATGGAGATCGCGACACCGTGGCGCCACTGGTAACGCTCTGCGTGCTCGATGGCGTGCCCCAGGGTGTGGCCGTAGTTGAGAATCTCGCGTAGGCCGCCCTCCTTGAAGTCCTCAGAAACGACCCGCGCCTTCACCCCGATCGCCAACTCGATGATCCGCTTAAACTCGGGGCTCGATGGGTCAGTAGCTACTGCCACGTTCGCCTCGATCAGATCGAGAATCTCGGGCTCTGCGATGAAGCCGCACTTAGCGACCTCGGCAAAGCCCGCCAGCAGTTCGTTGCGCGGCAGCGTTGCGAGCAGGTCAAGGTCGCAGAGTACCGCGGCGGGGGCATAGAACGCCCCGACGAGGTTCTTACCCTCAGACGTGTTGATGCCCGTCTTGCCGCCCACGGCGGCGTCAACCATGCCGAGCACGCTCGTAGGCACCTGCACCAGCTTCACCCCGCGCAGCCAGGTCGCCGCAACAAAACCTGCGAGATCGGTGACGGCGCCGCCGCCAAGACCGATGACGGCGTCAGTGCGAGTGAAATCAGACTGGCCCATGATCTGCCAGCAGAATGCCGCCACTTCGATACGCTTCGCCGATTCTGCATCGGGCACCTCGGCCAGCAACACCTGCTCATACCGGCCCTGCAGCGACTCGCGCAGCTCAGACGCCACCTTGCCCACGGTGGGCGTGTGCACAATGAGCACCTTGGAGACACGATCCCCTAGTGCCTCGGGCACACGTTCAAGCACACCGCGCCCCACAGAGACGGTGTAGTTCGTCTCGCCGGTGATCTGAATCTCGGTGATGGCCTGGTCCATGGGGTACCCCGTTTTTCTATGCAATGCTGAAGTGGAAAGTAGTTAGCGGCGGCCGCGATAGGATCGCGCCCAGCTGGCGACGCGGCGGGCGAGCTGCTCCTTCGTCGCACGGTCGGTGCGGTAAGTAACGTCGGCCACCTCGTCGTAGAGCGGCTTGCGCTCCTTAAGAATGCGGCCCCAGGCATTGGGGTCATCGCGCAAGAGTGGCCTTCGCGACAGGTTCGCGGTGCGCAGTACGGCCTCTTGCGTCGTCATGAGCAGCACGACAGGGTGAGCCGCGAGCAGCTCCCGTGTCGAAGCGGTGAGCACTGCTCCCCCGCCGAGCGCCAGCACTTTTCCGCCGCCAGCTGCGAGCTCTTCTGCGATGACCTCGGCCTCAATGCGGCGAAACTCAGCCTCGCCGTGCACCGCAAAGAACTCGGTAATAGCGCCGTGCCTGCGCACAAACACGGCGTCACTGTCGACAAATGGCACACCGAGCTCTCGAGCAACCCGCTTACCGAGGCTCGTTTTACCCGCCGCCATAGGGCCAACGAACACGAGCACCCTGTGCTCGGCCCGTGGCGCCGCCCGCTTGCGTCGCCTGCGCCGCGGGCGAGGCGCGCGCGGGGGCGCAGCATCTGCCGCTGGGGCAGCCGCGGCCGCAGCGGCCACGCGCGGCAGAGTGACCGGCGCCGTGGGCGGCGCCGGTTTGGGCTGTTGGCTGGGCGGGCCCGCCTGACGCCAGGCCCGCCGCGACGCGCTCACGATTCGATGACGGTCGAAAGCCGTTCAGGAATCGCCGCGACATAAGACTCGAGATTGCGGCGCGTTTCGCTGACGCTGTCGCCCCCGAACTTCTCGGTGACCGCGTCTGCCAGCACGAGCGCCACCATCGCCTCAGCAACGACACCAGCAGCGGGAACTGCCGAGACATCACTGCGCTGGTGGTGAGCTTTCGCTTCTTCACCGGTTTCGGTGTCGATCGTAGGCAGGGCGTGTGGCACCGTCGCGATCGGCTTCATGCCCGCACGAACGCGCAGCACCTGACCGGTAGTCATGCCCCCCTCGATGCCGCCAGCACGACCCGTTTCGCGAGCAATCTGACCGTCGTTGATGTGCAACTCGTCGTGTGCCACAGAGCCGCGGCGGCGCGTGGTCTCGAAGCCATCGCCCACCTCGACGCCCTTGATCGCCTGAATGCCCATAAGCGCCCCGGCGAGGCGCGAGTCGAGGCGGCGGTCCCAGTGCACGTATGAACCCAGCCCGGGGGGCAGGCCGTACGCGAGCACCTCGACGATACCGCCGATCGTGTCACCCGACTTCTTCGTGTCGTCAACCTCGGCGACCATGAGATCACTCGTGGCCTTATCAAAGCAGCGCAGCGGATCAGCATCAAGCGTCGCCACGTCCTCGGGGCGCGGCAGAGCCGTACCCGCGGGTGCTTCAACGTCACCGATCGACACGGTGTGGCTGACGAGGCGAATACCGAGCTCAGCAAGGAACGCGCGCGCAACAGCACCGAGCGCCACGCGCGCGGCGGTTTCGCGTGCGCTCGCGCGCTCGAGCACGGGGCGAGCCTCATTGAAGCCGTACTTCTGCATGCCCGTGAGGTCGGCGTGACCGGGCCGGGGACGAGTGAGCGGAGCGCCTCGGCCACGGCTCTTTTCAGACAGCTCTGTCTTCTCAGCCGACATCACCTCGGTCCACTTGGGCCACTCGGTGTTGCCGATACGAATCGCGACGGGGCCGCCGATCGAGACACCCTGCACGACACCGCCCGACAGGTTCAGCTCGTCTTGTTCGAACTTCATCCGCGAGCCGCGACCATACCCGAGCTTGCGCCGCGCGAGATCGGCACGGATCTCGTCAAGCGAAACGGGCACGCCCGCGGGTAGGCCCTCGAGGACAGCAATCAATTCTGGGCCGTGAGATTCTCCGGCAGTGAGCCAACGCAGCATACCGACCATCTTCCCATACCAGGCGCCCTCAAACATATTCGAGGGCGTCGCAGATGACGCCGTATGATTACGCGGCGGCCTCACGCATGGCAGCCAGCACGCGATCTTCGTCGGGCAACGGCGTGTCGGGCGACCCCTGCACAAAAATTCGTACCTGAATGAGTGCTTGTTCAACGAGCATGTCGATGCCGCTGTGCGCAGCGCCGCCCGCGGCGCGCCACACTCGAGCGCCGGCAGAGGGCCAGGGGTTGTAAGCGACGTCGAACAGGGGGGCGCTGCCCGCGGGCACCGCCAGCTCGGACCAGTCGACACCGTGCCCGGGCAGCGTTGAGATCACCAGGGTGGGCGGCTCCCCCGCCAATGGCGCGGCAACAGCAGCACCAGCAGAACCCGGGTGATCTGCTGTGAGCACGCCCGCAGAGACCGTAAGCGAACCTGCCGGCCCCGCACCGCCGTCAAAGCGCTCGGCGAGGGCGCGCGCGGCCTCGATCCGGCGCGCGAGAACGGTCACCCGGCGGGCGCCGAGGCTGCGGGCCGCCAGCACCGCGGAGCCCGCGGTGGCGCCCGCGCCGAGCACGACCGTGCGGGTCGCGTCGAGCCCCGTCCGAGAGATCGCGCGGGCGAGGCCCTCGACATCGGTGTTAAATGCGGCCCAGCCACCCGCTACGCGCAGCAGCGTGTTGGCGACGCCGCTCTCGCGCGCCGACGCATCGAGCGTGTGCGCGAGAGCGTGGGCCTCGTCCTTCAGCGGCATTGTGAGCGAGAAGCCGCGCCACTCGGGGCCGCGGCCCGCCAGCAGCGCACGCAGCGACGCCTCGGCGCACCGAATCGCGCTGTAGCGCCAGTCAAGACCGAGCTCACGGTAGGCGGCCCGGTGAATGACCGGCGACTTCGAGTGCGCGATGGGGTGCCCGAGTACCGCGAGCTGCGTGGCAGGCACCGTTAGCAGCCCTTGCCCGGGTTTGCGACACACCACTCATTGAGCTGTGCCACAGCGGCATCGTGCTCTTCGAGGGTCGCACTAAACAGCGACTCACGCGTGTCGAGATTGATCGCAACAAAGTACAGCCAGTCCCCCGGTGTGGGGTTCAGGGTCGCCTCGATCGCATCGGCGCCCGGGTTCGCAATCGGCCCCTTCGGCAGCCCCTTGTGCACGTATGTGTTCCAGGGGTTGTCGTCGGTGAGTGCTTCGTCAGTCGACCACACGCTACCGTCTTCGTGCTGACCCATGCCGTACTGCGCGGTCGAATCCATCTGCAGCAGCATGTCGTCGGCGAGACGATTGTCGATCACGCGAGCAACCTTGCCGAAGTCTTCGATGCGGCCGCCCTCGCGCTGCACCATCGCGGCGATCGTGAGCACGCGCTCGCGGTCGCCTTCTGCAACGCCAAGCTCGTCGAGCACCTCGCGCTGGCGGTCCACCATGCGCGCGATTGCTTCTTGGCCCGTCGTCGTCTCTTCGAACTCGTAGGTCGCCGGGAACAGCCACCCTTCGAGCGAGTCGACGCCCTGAGGAAGGCCATAGGCCGCGGGATCTTTGGCGGCCTCCTGGAGCTCTTCGAGCGGAATGTCTGCGCCCGCCGACACGATCTCGAGGGTCTGAGCGACCGTCTTACCCTCGGGGATCATCGCGGTAAAAGCGAGCCTGTTCTCGGGATCCTGCAGCGCATCAAGCGCCGCCTGCGCGCTCATCTGCAGTTTGACCCGGTACGACCCGGGCAAAAACTCGACCGCTGGCTCTTGCTCGAGCAGCAGTTCGTAGAACGCCTCGCTCGTCTTCACCACATCGGCCTCAGCCAACGCCAAAGCAACGTCTTCACCGATCTCGCCCTCGGTCACGACGACCACGGTCTCGCCGGTGCCGTCGCCCTCGTAGTCGTTCGTGGTCCAGCCCATGGCCAGCGAGATCCTGGGGCCGTACTGCGACCACAGGTAGGTGCCCGCCACGGCCAGACCACCGAGCAGCACCCCAGCCACGAGCAGCGTGATCAAGAGCCGCTTGACGACTCTGCCCGCCCTGCCTTGCCTGCCCGAGGCCTCTGTATGACGTGCGTTCACGCGGGGGTCCCTTCGCTGCGTTGTGCAACTTCGGCTGCCACGGCAGCGTCACCTGCTTCGGCTCCGTCGCCAGTCTCGATTACCTCAACGGCCTCGCCCGGCGCGGTGCCGCGCGCACGCTCAGTGTCGAGCGCGTGCTGCAAAATGACGACCGCCGCGGCCTGGTCAATGATGCCGCGGCTCTGTTTCGTTTTCTTGCCTGCCTGCCGCAGCTGGCCCTGCGCCGAGACGGTCGACAGTCGCTCATCGACGAGCCGCACGGTGATGCCCGCGGGTGCGAGCCGCACCGCGAGCCGCTCGGCAAATTCAACCGCGTCATCGGTCGACAGGGTGCGCTCACCGCGCATGTTGAGCGGCAGCCCCACGACTGTCTCCATCGCGCCAAGCTCGGTCGCGATCTGCTCGATCCGGATCAGGTCTGCATCGCCGCCTAGATCGCGCGGCACAGTTTCGACAGGCGTCGCGAGCATGGCGTGGGGGTCGCAGCGTGCGACCCCCACTCGGGCCTTGCCAACATCGATGCCGAGGCGTACTCCCGCGCGCATTAGGCTCCCAGGCTCCGGCGAATCTCGGCGAGAGCGTCACCGATTTTGCCGGTGTCGGTGCCGCCGCCCTGAGCGAGGTCGGGCTTGCCGCCACCACCACCGCCGAGCACCTTGGAGCCGAGCTTTGCGAGGTCACCGGCTTTGACGCCGTTCTCGCGTGCCAGCGGTGTCGTCGCGGCGATGAGTACGGGCTTTGCCGGCCCGTCGCCGCCCGAGATCGCGCCCGCGAGCACGATCACACCGTCTTCGCTCGCTACGCGCTCGCGCAGCTGCAGCGCGAGGCCGCGCAGGTCGTCTGCGGATCCGACGGCGCCGAGGTGTGCGAGCACGGTGCGGTGGCCCGCGACGGTCTCTGCCTGAGCCAGCAGCTCGGGCACGCGGGCGGCGAGCTTCTCAGCTTCAAGCGCCGCGACCTTCTTTTCGGCCTGGCGCAGCTGGGCGCCCAGGTCTTGCACCTTCGTGATGAGCTCGGCGCGCGGTACTTTGAGGCCGCTCGTAAGCTGCTGCACAATCGCGCGCTCGGCGGCGAAGTTACGAAACGCGTCCATGCCGACGAGCGACTCGATACGCCGGTTGGTGGAGCCGACGCTCGATTCTGATACGAGGCTAATGAGGCCAATCTCAGCCGAGTTCGACACGTGAGTACCCGCGCACAGCTCGCGCGACCAGGGGCCGCCGATATCGACGACGCGCACCGTATCGCCATACTTCTCGCCAAACAGCGCCATAGCGCCCATCGCCTTTGCCTCATCGATGGGCATTTCACGCGTCACGACGTCATAGCTAGAACGAATCGCGAGGTTAGAGATCTCTTCGATCTCGCTCTTCGTCGCGGTCGACAGTGCCTCGCTGTGCGAGAAGTCGAGACGCATGTAACCGGCCTTGTTGTAGGAGCCCGCCTGGTGGGCCGTGTCGCCGAGCACATCGCGCAGCGCCGCGTGCACGAGGTGGGTGGCCGAGTGGGCCTGGGTCGCCCCGCGGCGGTACTCTGCGTCCACTCGTGTCTCAGCCCGCGCATCGACGGCAATCGTGCCGACGGTTACCTTCACGGTGTGCACAACGAGGCCGGGCACGGCCTTCTGCACATCGAGCACCTCGGCCTCGAAGCCATCGCCCACAATGAGGCCCTGGTCAGAGTCCTGGCCGCCAGCCTCAGCCCAGAGTGACGTCTCGGCGAGCACGATCTCGGCGATCTGTCCCTCGTGTGCTTCGCGGGCGGGAACCCCATCGACCACGACGCCGAGCACGCGGCTCTCGTGGTTGAGCTCGGTGTAGCCGGTGAACACGGTCTCACCGAGGCTGCGCAGCTCCTTGTAGACCGATAGGTCTGCGCGCTGCCCCTTCTTGGCTTTCGCGTCGGCCTTTGCACGGTCGCGCTGCTCTTGCATCAGCGACACAAACACTTGCTCGTCAACGCTCACGCCAGCTTCGCCCGCAATTTCGAGCGTCAGCTCGATCGGGAAGCCGTGGGTGTCGTGCAGCAAGAACGCGGTGTCCCCCGCGACGGCAGCCTTCTGGGCGGTCGCGTCGGCGACGGCGGTATCGAGAATCTGAATGCCCGAGGCGAGCGTGCGCAAGAACGTCTTCTCCTCGGCGTACGCGATACGCGAGATGAAGTCGAAGTCCGCCTCGACTGCGGGGTATGCGCCCTTCATGGCGTCGCGCGAAGCAGGGAAAAGCTCGGGGAAGCTCGCACCTGTCACGCCGAGCAGCCGCATCTGCAGCACTACGCGACGCAGCAGGCGGCGCAAGATGTAGCCGCGACCCTCGTTCGACGGGGTGACTCCGTCGGCGATCAGCATCAGGCCGCTGCGCACGTGGTCGGCGATGATGCGCAGGCGCACATCTGCCCCGTGATCTGCGCCGTACGTCTTGCCGGCGAGCACGGCCGCACGATCAAGTACGGGGCGCACTTGGTCGATCTCGTACATGTTGTTCACGCCCTGCTTGATGAACGCAACGCGCTCAAGGCCCAGGCCCGTGTCAATGTTCTTCTTGGGCAGTTCACCCAGAATCGTAAAGTCGGTTTTCGACTTCACATCGGCAACCTGGTACTGCATAAAGACGAGGTTCCAGATCTCGACGTAGCGGTCATCGTCGGTGGCGGGGCCGCCGTCGATGCCGTGCTCGGGGCCGAGGTCGAAGAAAATCTCAGAGCAGGGACCCGCAGGACCGGGCTGCCCGGTTGACCAGTAGTTCGTATCTTTGCCGAGGCGCTGAATGCGATCATCTGGCAGCGTGGAGTGCTCGCGCCACAGCGCGATCGCTTCTTCGTCTTCTTCGTACACGGTGACCCACAGGTCTTTCGCGTCGAACCCGAGGCCGCCGTCTGCCTCGCTCGTCGTCAACAGCTCCCAGGCCAACTTAATGGCACCCTCTTTGAAGTAATCGCCGAACGAGAAGTTGCCGCACATCTGGAAGAAGGTGCCGTGGCGCGGGGTCTTGCCGACCTCTTCAATATCGTTCGTGCGAATGCACTTTTGTACGCTCGTTGCGCGCGGGTACGGTGCGGGCACCATGCCCGAGAGGTACGGCACAAACGGCACCATGCCGGCCACGGTGAACATGAGGCTCGGGTCGTCGCTGACGAGCGACGCCGACGGCACGACCGTGTGCCCTCGCTTTTCGAAGAAGTCGAGCCAACGGCGGTGAATTTCGGCGGTCTGCATCCGTGTCATGTTCTTTCTGGGTGTGCGTGAAATGCTGGCGTAGCGCGTGGGCGCTAGTTCTTTGACGTGAGATCGCGCAGCGCGGCCTCAAACTCGGCGTCGTCTTGTTCGGCGTCGTGGTAGCCGTTTGAAAACGCTCGCCCAAATTCTTCGACCCCGCGGCCGACGCGGTCAAAGAACCTGCGTCCCTCGGGGGTTTGATTAACGAAGTGTGCGGCGATGAAGCCGAGCACTACGCCGTTGAATAGCCAGAGCAGCTTGCGCATGGCTCTCCCTTCCTGCAACGAACCGGCGCGGCGACGCCGCGCGCAAAAGCATCACCCCAGCTTAGCGGGCATGGCGAGTGCCGATGCATACAATCTGGGGGCGTATATGCAAAACGAGGGGTGCCGGATCTCTCCGTCACCCCTCGTCTTGGGAAATGCTTAGCGGCCCGAGTAATACTCGACCACGAGCTGAACTTCACAGGTCACGGGAACCTCGGCGCGCTTCGGACGACGCAGCAGGCGTGCCTGCAGCTTGTCGAGCTCAACCTCGAGGTAACCGGGAACGGGGGGAAGCACCTCTGCGTGGCCACCGGCAGCGGCGACCTGGAAGGGCTCGGTGCCCTCTGAGCGCTGCTTCACGTGGATCAGCTGGCCGGGCTTTACGCGGAACGAGGGGCGGTCAACGATCTTGCCGTCGACGAGGATGTGGCGGTGCACAACCATCTGGCGCGCCTGTGCGGTGGTGCGGGCGAAGCCTGCACGCAGCACGAGGGCGTCAAGGCGCATCTCGAGGATCTCGACCAGGTTCTCACCGGTCAGGCCATCCTGGCGACGGGCTTCCTTGAACGCAATGGTGAGCTGCTTCTCGCGAATGCCGTACTGGGCGCGCAGACGCTGCTTCTCGCGCAGACGAACGGCGTAGTCGCTGTCGCTCTTGCGCTTGGTGCGGCCGTGCTGGCCGGGGCCGTAGGGGCGCTTCTCGAGGTAACGAGCGGCCTTGGGGGTCAGTGCAATCCCGAGCGAGCGGGAGAGGCGCGTCTGTGAACGCGTACGCGACGTAGTCGACACGTGTGTCCTTTCGGTTTCAATTTCGTGACTCTGATGAGCCACGCGTTCTCTCGGCTGTGCTGCGCCCGCATCAACTGGACGAGCTCTAGTCGAAACTAAAGCCGCCGCTCTAATGCACGCGACGTAGCGAACCGTTTTCGGTGAGGGAACGACCAGTGCAGAAACCCGGCTACGGGGCACCTGCCATCGTACGTGTCATGCGCAGCCGTGCATGATCGCGATGTTGGCCAACGACTACCCTACCACGACCGCGCTCGGGGCGCAGCACAATCCAAGATGCCCACTAGCCTAGTGGCCGCGGCGGCTACTGGCCCCGGGTAATGCGCCGGATCTTCTCCAGCCGCTCTGACACTTCCCGCTCGTGCCCGTGCTGGGTCGGCGAATAATATTCGCGCCCCACGAGTTCGTCTGGCAGGTACTGCTGGGCCAGCACGCCGCGCGGGTCGTGGTGCGGAAACTTGTACCCCTGGCCGTGGCCCATGCGCTTGGCCCCCGGATAGTGCCCGTCGCGCAGGTGCTTCGGAACCAGACCGATCCGGCCCGCCCGAACATCTGAGATCGCCGCGTCGATCGCAGAGATCACGGCCCCCGATTTAGGAGCCGTGGCGATGTAGATCGTCGCTTGCGCGAGCGGGATGCGCGCCTCGGGTAGCCCGATCAATTGCGTAGCTTCGGCGGCCGCGACCGCCACCACGAGCGCCTGCGGATCTGCAATACCTACGTCTTCAGCCGCGTGCACCATCAGCCGGCGGGCGATGAAGCGCGGATCTTCGCCCGCCTCAATCATGCGGGCGAGGTAGTGCACTGCCGCGTCGGGGTCGGAGCCACGCATCGATTTAATGAATGCGCTGATGACGTCGTAGTGCTGATCGCCCTTCTTGTCGTAGCGCAGAAGGGCTCGATTGACGGCGCGCGAGACGAGCTCGGCCGTGACGCGCGGGCGCTCGTCCTCGCCGAGGTCGAGCGCGAGCGCGGAGGACGCCGCGGCCTCGAGCCCGGTGAGGGCCCGGCGCGCGTCGCCCGAGGCGAGCTGCACGAGCGCGTCGTACGCTTCATCGTCGATGTCGAGGGTCGCGCCAAAGCCGCGCGGGTCGGTGATGGCGCGCTCGAGCAGCGCCCGCAAGTCGGTTTCCTCGAGCGGTTGGAGCGTGAGGAGCAGCGAGCGCGACAGCAGCGGGCTGATCACCGAGAACGAGGGGTTCTCGGTCGTTGCAGCAATGAGCGTTACCCAGCCGTTCTCGACACCGGGCAACAGCGCATCTTGCTGAGCCTTGGTGAAGCGATGAATCTCGTCGAGAAAGAGCACCGTGGGAATGTCGTACAGGTCGCGGTCGTTGAGTGCGCGCTCCATCACCGCGCGCACGTCTTTAATGCCAGCGGTGATCGCTGAGAGCTCAACAAATCTGCGGCCGCTCGTGTGCGCGATGGCTTGCGCGAGGGTCGTCTTGCCCGTTCCGGGTGGGCCCCACAAAATCACCGACACGACTCCGCTGCCTCCATCTTGAGCGAGCGTGCGCAGCGGTGACCCGGCAGAGAGGAGGTGCTGCTGCCCCACGACCTCGTCGAGAGATTGGGGTCGCATGCGCACTGCGAGCGGCGCAGTATGCGCGGCGGGTGTCTGGGATGTCACTCTGCCATGCTACTTAACGCTCAAGCTGTGGCATAGTGGAGTGGTCTATCCGTACGGTCGGCAAGCCGACCGCCCCTTCCACATGACAGGTGAGCAAAACCGTGACTGAAGCTACAGGCCCAAAGCCCTGGGGACGCGTCGATGAGGACCGCACGGTTTACGTGCGCGAGGGCGAGGGCGAACGCGCCGTCGGCTCTTTCCCCGATGGCACCGCCGAGGAGGCACTCGCGTACTTCGAGCGCAAGTACGCCGATCTTGAAGGGCAGGTGACCCTGCTCGAAGCGCGCATCGCCCGCGGTGTCGCCGACGCCTCGGCCGCCGATACTGTCTCGAAGCTGCAAGAGCACCTCGTCGAGCCCGCTGCGGTGGGCGATATCGAGGGGCTGCGCGCGCGCGTCGCCGCCCTCACCGAGAAGACTGCTGCCCTCACCGAGGCGCAACACGCCGAACGCGAGGCCGCGAAGCAGGCCGCCGCCGCGAAGCGCGAAGCAATTGTGGTCGAGGCCGAGGCGCTCGCCGCTCAGCCTGAGACCTCGATTCGGTGGAAGGACACGAGCCAGGCATTCGAGCAGCTCTTCACCGACTGGCAGGCCGCCCAGCGCAGCGGGCCGCAGATTCCTAAGTCACAGGCAGATGCGCTCTGGAAGCGGTTTCGTGCGGCCCGCCACTCATTCGACGCGGCACGCCGCGCTCACTTTGCTCAGCTTGACGCCAATAACAAGGACGTAAAGCAGCGCAAGGAGCGCATCATCGCCGCTGCCGAGGCACTCGCGCCTCGCGGTATCGAAGGGATCCCTTCATACCGCGCGCTGCTCGATGACTGGAAGGTTGCCGGGCGCGCGAGCCGCAAGCTCGACGACCAGCTGTGGGCGCGCTTTAAGGCCGCAGGCGATGTGCTCTACGCCGCGAAGGCCGCTGAGGTTGCGGTGACCAACGAGGAGTACACCGCGAACCTCGCCGCGAAGGAAGAGATTCTTGCCGAGGCGACCCCCATTCTCGAAGTGCAGGATCATGGCGCGGCGCGCAAGCAGCTCACTGCGATCCAGCTGCGCTGGGACGAAGTGGGTCGTGTGCCCCGCGAGTCACTGCGCGACATTGAAGGCCGCCTGCGCAAGATCGAGGACCACGTGAAGGGCCTCGAGGACGAGCACTGGCGTAAGACGAACCCTGAGACGCAGGCGCGCAGCGAGGGTCTGCGCGGGCAGCTTGAGGCGTCGATTGCCGAGCTCACCGCTGAGATCGCTGAGGCGACCGCGGCGGGTGACGCGAAGGCCAAGGCCGCCGCCGAAGAGGCACTCGCCACGCAGCAGTCATGGCTCGCCGCGATCGAGGGCTAACAATTCGAAGCAGCTTGGCGTCAGCCCAGCGATAGAACAGCCGCGCTGTGGGAAGTTTCCGCAGCGCGGCTGTTCTATGCCCGCTGTTCGAGTTATCCACAGCGTTGGCGGCGGCGGGTAGCGCGGAGCGTTGTGATGACGCATGATTGCTGGTATGTCACACGTCCCCTCGCTCTCGGGTCCGCTGCCGCCGGCGGACGCGGCGACGACGGAGCCCGCGCAGGCCAACATGAGCGGCCCCGCGGAGCGCGTGTGCATCGACTCTTGGGCGCCCGCGGTGGTGTCTGCCGAGCTCGCGCGCGGCACCCTCGTGCGCTGCGGGCCGGGGGTGCGCCTAGCCGCATGGCCCGAGACCCGCGAAGCGCGGGCCGAGGCGCTACTGCGCGTGATCGGCGGGCAGTTAATGCCCGTGCTGCTCGCAGCAGCCTGGGTGTGGGGCTCAGCGCGCAGCACGGGCTCCCCCATCGTGTGTGCGCTACGCGCGGGCGCTCGCCCCAAGCTGAAACATCAGCCGCTGTTTCAGGTGCACGAGTACAGGTACCCGGCCCACGACCTGGTGCACTGCAGCAATCTGCTGCTGCCCAGTCCACTGCGCACCGCCTGTGACCTCGTGCGGATCCCAGCCGAATTCGGCGCCCCGCTGCGCGCTGCAACCAGACTGCTCGTGCTGCGAGAGGGCATATCGCGTGAGAGCTGGGAACGCGCGATCCAGGCCGGCCCCGGACGTAATCGGGTGCGAGCGCTCAGGCGAGTGGCCGAGCTCAGCTCGTGATGCGGTAGACGTCGTATACGCCCTCAATGCGGCGCACCGCGTTGAGCACGTGGTCGAGGTGGGTAGCGTTGGCCATTTCGAACACAAACTTGCTGATCGCAAGTCGAGACGTTGAGGTATTGACAGACGCCGAGAGGATATTGACGTGGTGCTCTGACAATGTACGCGTGACGTCCGACAGCAGCCCCGAGCGATCGAGCGCCTCAACCTGTATTTGCACGAGGAACACGCTCTTCGCGGTGGGCGCCCACTCGACGTCAACGACCTGATCAGGCTGCGCTTCGAGGTTCTTGAAATTGTGGCAGTCGACGCGGTGCACCGAGACGCCCTGCCCCTTGGTCACGAACCCACGAATCTCGTCGCCCGGCACGGGAGTGCAGCACTTGGCGAGCTTTGCGAGTACGTCACTCGCACCCTTCACCACCACGCCGCTGGAGTCGGCGGCCTTCGACACGCGGGGTGCCTCAATGATGGGCAGCGCCGCGAGCGCTGGCTCCGACGAGGTCTGCTCGTCGAGCACAAGCGCGGTCACCTTCTCCACGACAGACTGGGCCGAGACATGCCCCTCGCCCACTGCCGCGTACAACGCGGCCACGTCGGCGTAGCGCAATTGCAACGCCACCTGCTGCAGCGACTCAGAATTCATCACTCGGTGCAGCGGCAGGCCCTGCTTACGCAGTGCCTTGGCGATGTCCATCTTGCCGGCCTCGACGGCCTCGTCACGGCGCTCCTTGGTAAACCACTGCCGGATCTTGTTCTGCGCCCGCTTGCTCTTGACGAACGTGAGCCAGCTCTGGTTCGGGCCAGCAGCCTGATCCTTCGAGGTGAACACCTCAACGACATCGCCGTTTTGCAGCGGCGTCTCGAGCGGCACCAGCCTGCCGTTCACCCGCGCACCCATCGTGCGGTGCCCCACTTCAGTGTGCACAGCGTAGGCGAAGTCGACTGTCGTGCCGCCCGCGGGCAGCCCGATCACTCGGCCCTTGGGGGTGAAAACGTATACCTCTTTCGCGCCGATTTCGTAGCGCAGCGCATCGAGAAATTCGCTCGGGTCTTCGGTTTCTGCCTGCCAGTCTGAAATGTGCGCGAGCCACGCCATGTCATTGGAGCTTGGCCCGGGCGCGCCCTGCTGCCGTTGCTTGTATTTCCAGTGCGCTGCAACACCGTACTCGGCGCGCTGGTGCATCTCGACGGTACGAATCTGTATCTCGACCGCGCGACCATCTGGCCCGATCACGGTCGTGTGGAGTGACTGATACAGGTTAAATTTGGGGGTCGCGATGTAGTCCTTG
This sequence comes from Leucobacter faecis, assembly GCF_054456635.2. Taxonomy (NCBI): domain Bacteria; kingdom Bacillati; phylum Actinomycetota; class Actinomycetes; order Micrococcales; family Microbacteriaceae; genus Leucobacter; species Leucobacter faecis. The sequence goes on along the minus strand of NZ_JBTJEP020000016.1, from coordinate 27,082 downwards.
AACCGGCCCGGAATGGGGGTCCAGCGGGCGTGCACGGCACCGAGCACGCCATAGCAGTCGCGAATTGAGTTCACGAGCACGCGAATACCCACGAGGTCATAGATGTCGTCGAAGTCGCGACCGCGCACGATCATCTTCTGATAGATCGAATACAGCTCTTTCGGGCGGCCCGTAACCTCGCCCCGGATCTTGCTGTCGCGCAGATCTGTTTCGATCGATGCGATCACCTCGCCCACGATTTTCTCGCGTTCGGGGTTGCGCTGAGTGACCAGGTTTTCGATCTCGGCGTACAGCTTGGGCTTGAGCACCGCGAACGAGAGATCTTCGAGCTCTGACTTGATGGATTGAATGCCCAACCTGTGCGCGAGCGGCGCGAAAATTTCGATCGTCTCTTGCGCTTTGCGTTTCGCCGAGTCGCTCGGCACGAATCCCCAGGTGCGGGCATTGTGCAGTCGGTCAGAGAGTTTAATGACGAGCACGCGAATGTCTTTTGACATTGCGACGACCATCTTACGCACGGTCTCAGCCTGGGCCGAGTCGCCGTACTTCACCTTGTCGAGCTTCGTGACGCCGTCGACGAGCATCGCGATCTCTTCGCCAAACTCTTCTGTGAGTTGGTCGAGGGTGTAATCGGTGTCTTCTACCGTGTCGTGGAGCAGGGCGGCCGCTATGGCGACCGGTGCGACGCCCAGTTCTGCGAGAATCTGGGCGACCGCGATCGGGTGCGTGATGTAGGGCTCACCGCTGCGCCGCTTCTGGCCGCGGTGAGCGCGCTCCGCCACCGTATATGCGCGCTCGATAACACTCAGGTCTGAGCGCGGATAGTTCGTGCGCACAGTGCGCACGAGTTGATCTACCGCGCCGGGCGCGGTGCCGCGTGAAAAAATCCGGGGCACAAGTCGACGCAGCGCGGCTGTGCCGCCATGCGATACGTCTGAAACCACTTGAGACCTCCTTGCGATGATTGAACGCTACACCACGCCCGGCAATTCGGGCGAACTGTCGGGCTACGACGCGCTGGTGGCCGGTTCTTCGGCCTCCTGCTCCTGCGCCCGCAGCTTCAACGCCTTCTCATCGTGACGCTTCACACTCGGCTCGCTTTCGCGCAGGTGCGCGTACACAGGCGATGCAATGAAGATCGTCGAGTAAGCGCCCACGAGGATACCGATGAACAGTGCGAGCGAGATGTCGCGCAGCGTCCCCGCTCCCAACACAAACGCACCGATGAAGAGAATCGATCCGACGGGCAAGAGCGCGACCACCGAGGTGTTGATCGAACGCACCAGGGTCTGGTTGACGCCGAGGTTCACGGCCTCACCAAACGTCTGGCGCTCACTGAGTGCGTCGCTCGTCGTGTTTTCGCGAATCTTGTCGAACACCACCACGGTGTCATAGAGGGAGTAGCCCAGAATCGTGAGGAACCCGATCATCGCGGCGGGGGTAATCTCGAAACCAGAGGCTCCGTAGATGCCTGCAGTGATCACGAGGTCGTGTAGCAGTGCGATGATCGCGGCGAGCGACATCTTCCAGGTGCGGAAGTACAGCGCCATCACGAGCGCCGCAAAAATCAAGAACACGAACAGAGCGATGACCGCCTGCTTGGTGATGTCTTGACCCCAGGCCGGCCCAATGAACGAGTACGTGACCTCGTCGGGCTGAATGTCGTACTGCTTTGCGAGCGCATCGGTAACCGCGCGGTTATCGGCTTCGCTGAGCGCCTCCGTCTGCACGCGCAGGTCTGTGGGGCCCACCTGGCTCACACGCGGTGCGCTCTGCGGCAGTACCTTTTCTACGGCCTTCTGAGCGAGCGCCGGATCCCGATCTTGACCCTCGGTGAGGTGTACCTGGAACTGGCTGCCGCCCGTGAATTCGATGCCGAAGGCGAAGCCGCCGCGGGCGAGCACGCCCACGAGTGACAGCACGATGAGCACGGTCGAGACGACGTACCAGACGCGGCGCTTACCGATGAAGTTGATTGACTTCTCACCGGTGTAGAGCGCGTTGCCAAACTGTGCGAATGAACGAGCCATGGTTAGCTCTCCTTTCCAGCGGCGGCCTTGCGCTCCGCGATGGTCTGCCGGCGTTCTGCTTCGCGGGCGCTCTTCTGGTTCTTCTTCTTGCCCGCGGCGGCGGGCTCACGGAAGGCGGCGCGGCCGCGGTAGACGGCACCCAAGCCCTGCGGGTCGAGGCCCGAGAATTTGTGCCCCGACTGGTAGAACTTGGTGCGCGCAAGAAGCGTCATCATCGGGTGTGTGAAGAGCGCGACAACAATGATGTCGACGAGGGTCGTGAGGCCGAGCGTAAACGCGAAGCCCTTCACGCTACCCACGGCGAGCACGAACAAGATGGCTGCCGCCAAGAAGTTCACACCGTCAGAAGCAAGAACGGTACGGAACGCCTTCTTCCATCCGTTTTCAACCGCGTTCTCAATCGAGAAGCCATCGCGCAGCGCGTCTCGAATACGTTCGAAGTAGACGATAAACGAGTCGGCCGTGAAGCCGACGGCCACGATAATACCGGCGACGCCCGCGAGCGAGAGTCGGTACCCCTGGCGCCACGAGAAGAACGTGAGCAGCAGGTAGGTGAGCACACCGGCCACCGCGAGCGAGGCGATCGTCAGCGAGCCGAGCGCGCGGTACTGGAAGATCGAGTAGATCACCACGAGGCCCAGACCGATAAGACCAGCCAACAGGCCGGCCCACAGCTGGTTCGTGCCGAGCGTCGCCGAAATGTCTTCCTGGCTCTGCACGGTGAAGTCCATCGGCAGCGCACCGAACTTCAGCTGATCAGCGAGTGCCTGAGCTGAGTCCTGGGTAAACGAGCCGCTGATTGAAGGGCGGCCGTCGAGAATCTGGCCCTGCATCGTCGGGGCTGAAAGCACGCTGCCGTCAAGCACGAACGCGAACTGGTTCTGCGGTTCGGGAGCACCGAACAGGCGCGTGCTAATCTTGCCGAACTTGTCGGCGCCCTTCTTGTTCATGGTGATCTGCACGACCCACTCACCGGTCGTTGCGCCCGTCGAGGTGGTACCCATCTGCGCGGTCGCGTCGGTGATGACTGCACCGTTCAGTTCAACAGGGCCGAGCAGGTACTTCGCTGTGCCAGTGTCATCACACGTGATGAGCGGGCGGTCCGCCTTCGAGTCACGCGCATCGAGTGCTTCGTCAGACGCACAGGTGAACGTATCGAACTTGGCTTGGAGGGCCGGGGTCACCCACGCGAGGTCACCGGCCTCCTTCGGCAGCGGGCTCGGATCGAGGGGGCCCTCTGCGGCCTTCTCCTGCGCCGCCTTCTCAGCGGCCGCAGCTTCAGCGTCTTCACCTTCGGCGTCTTCGCCCGACTGCCCGAGGCTCGTCAGGTCGATACCAACACCCACCGCGAGCACGGGGCGGAAGTCGAGCTTCGCCGACGCTTCAATGCGCTGCAGCGTCGCCTCGTCGGCCTTGCCGGGAATTGAAACCGAGATGTGCTGGCTGCCCTGCGTGGTGATCTCTGCTTCAGAGACACCAGCAGCGTCAACACGCTGACGAATGATCGAAACGGCCTGCTGCAACTGCTCACCCGCAATGGCCTTGCCATCGGTTTGTTCTGCGGCAAGCAGAATCTGGGTGCCGCCCTGCAGGTCGAGGGCGAGTTTAGGTGTCCATGTCGCGTCGCTGCGAAACACACCGTAGGTGATGAGACCGGCGAGACCGACTATAAGGACAAGGAGGAAAATCAGGGACTTACGGGCCCTGCGCACAGCGGGAGACGACGCCACAGTGACTGCTTTCTATGAGGGAATGAGGGGATGCCGAGATCGCCCCGAGGCTTACGCCTTGGGGTTTGTCTCTTCGCCGGGCTCGTCGCCGGGCTTCTCGTTCGAGTCGTCGCCAGCGTCGGCGCTCTGATCGGCATCAGACTTAGTGTCGGCAATGTGCTCGCCAAATGCAGGGTCATCGTCGGGGGCGAGGCTGCCGGTCTCGGCCTGGGCGTCGGCCCCTTCAACGGGGGTAACGACCTGTGAGATCGCGTTGCGGTGCACCACGAGCGTCGTGGTACCGCTGCGAATCGTGGCGCGGTTGGTCTCTTCGTCAATGTCCTCGAGCGTGCCGTAGATACCCGACTGGAGCATCACCTCGGCTCCCGGGCGCATGTTGTTCTGCAGCTCCTGCATCGTACGCTGACGCTTCTTGCTGTTGCGGAACATGAAGAAGATCATCACTGCGATGAGCGCGAACATCATGAGGGTAATCGGGTCCAAGGGAGGTCCTTCCAGTGAGCGTGCACGCACGCGGGGCACAGATTTCCCCAGCCTATCGTGATTTAGCTGGCAGCTCGCCGCAGCCACCCCGCGTTAAGCTGCGTGACCCAAGACGTGCTCGAATCCGAGCCTCGTTGCTACCCTGCCTCGCGGTGTGCGCGTGAGCAATCCAGCGCGCACGAGAAACGGCTCTACCACCGCTTCGATGGTCTCGGCTTCTTCTCCAACAGACACCGCGAGGGTCGAGAGGCCCACCGGGCCTCCCTCGAACCGTTCAACGACGGCTTTGAGCACTTCACGGTCGAGGCGATCGAGGCCGTGCGCGTCAACGTCATAGAGCGCAAGCGCCGCTTGCACCGCGGCGGTGTCGCCCGGCAGGTCGTGTACGAGGCTGTAGTCGCGCACGCGGCGCAGCAGCCTGTTCGCAATACGCGGTGTACCGCGTGAGCGCCTGGCAATCTCTTCAAGCCCCACCTCAGACACCTCAAAGCCAAGCAGGCGTGACGCCCGTGTCACCACGCTCGTGAGCTCGTCGTCTGAGTAGAACTCGAGGTGAGCTGTGAAACCAAACCGATCGCGCAGTGGGTTCGGCAGAAGGCCCGCGCGGGTTGTCGCCCCCACAAGAGTGAACGGCGACAGCTCGAGCGGCACTGAGGTCGCGCCCGCGCCTTTGCCGACCATGATGTCGACCTTGAAGTCCTCCATCGCGAGGTAGAGCATCTCCTCGGCACTGCGGGCCATGCGGTGTATCTCGTCAATGAACAGCACTTCACCGGGGGTGAGCGCAGAGAGCACGGCCGCGAGATCTCCAGCGTGCTGAATAGCGGGCCCAGAAGTTTGGTGCAGCGGCTTATCGACCTCGGCGGCGACGATCATTGACAGCGTGGTCTTCCCGAGCCCGGGCGGGCCCGCAAGCAAGATGTGATCCGGCGTGTGATTGCGCATGGAAGCGGCATTGAGCAGCAGGCCCAGCTGCTTGCGCACCTTCGCCTGGCCCACAAACTCAGACAGCGTCGCAGGGCGCAGCGCGCCCTCATAACCCTGCTCTGAGGGCGCAGCCTGTGCCGACAGTTCGCCCGTCATCGCGTGCCGCCCTTAGCGGCCTGAAGCAGGGCGAGGGCCGCGCGAAGTAGGCCGGCACTGTCACTGGGGGCGCCCGCCGCGACGGCGTCTTCGACAGCCGCCTTGGCCGCGTTCTCATTCCAGCCGAGCCCCATGAGGCCCTCCTGCACCGCCGCGACGTGTGCGGTGGCATCATCGACGGCCGCCGCAGCCTCACCCTCGAGGGCGAGGCCTTCGAGTTTGCCGGCAAGTGAGATCACGATGAGCTTTGAGGTTTTGGGGCCGATGCCCGAGACCTTACGAAACACCTTCTCGTCCTCTGCGGCGACCGCGCGTGAGATCTCGGCTGGCGTGAGGGCAGAGATCACACCGAGTGCGCTGCGCGGGCCGACACCGGTGACGCCAATGAGGTGGCCAAACACTTCGAGCTCATCTTGAGTGTGAAAACCGAAGAGTGTGAGCGAGTCCTCGCGCACCACGAGCGAGGTGTGCACGGTGAGCGACTCCCCCACTGTGGCCTGCGACACGCGCCCACTGGGCAGCTCAACGCGCATGCCAATACCGCCCACACCAACCACGGCCCAACCGGCGCCCGACGACAGTACGGGCCCAGACAACGATGCAATCACACGCCTACCCTATGTTGCATCCCCGACATATGCAGCGACGCCGCGCCGCGTGTTCGAACAAAAATCCGAACGCACGGCGCGGCGTCATGCCGGTGCAAGAGTCGCTACGCCGTGGCGGCGACGGGCTCCTTGGCCGAGGCGTTGCGCACAGCGCGGTTCACCGAGCTCACAATAGCCTTGAGGGTCGCGCGGCTCGTGTCGGCGTCGATCCCGACGCCCCACAGGCGCTGGCCGTCAACCTCGAGGTCGACGTAGGCTGCCGCGACGGCGTCGCCGCCCGAGCTCATGGCGTGCTCGACGTAGTCGAACAGCGTGACCGCATGGCCATCATCGTTGAGGGCGTTAATAAACGCGTCAACGGGGCCATTGCCGCGAGCGGTGAGCTGCTTGCGTTCAGAGCCGTCACGGTAGTCGGCTGAAAGCTCGGTGACGCCGTCGCCCGCGCTCGTCGTCTGCGTGCGAAACAGTTCGTACTGGCCCCACTGCTCGCCCGCGGCGTCGCCGCCTTCTGCCAGCGCGACAGGCAGATACTCGTCTTGGAAGATGCTCCAGATCGACTCGCTCGACACTTCGCCGCCCTCAGAATCGGTCACGTTCTGCACGACCGCGCTGAACTCGATCTGCAGCCTACGCGGCAGGTCGAGAGCGTGATCGGTCTTCAGCAGGTATGCGACACCACCCTTACCCGATTGCGAGTTCACGCGAATCACGGCCTCGTACGAACGCCCCAGGTCCTTCGGATCGACCGGCAGGTAAGGCACGGCCCACTCGATGTCGTCGATCGAGACTCCGGCAGCCTCAGCGTCTTGCGCCATGCGCTCGAAACCCTTTTTGATCGCGTCTTGGTGCGATCCCGAGAACGCGGTGTATACGAGGTCGCCCGCCCACGGACTACGCTCGGGCACGCGCAGCTGGTTGCAGTACTCAGCGGTGCGGCGCACCTCGTCGAGGCGTGAGAAGTCGATCTGCGGGTCGATGCCCTGCGTGAACATGTTGATGCCGAGCGCGACAAGGTCGACGTTGCCCGTGCGCTCACCGTTCCCGAAGAGGCAACCCTCGATGCGGTCTGCGCCGGCGAGATACCCGAGCTCAGCGGCAGCCACGGCGGTGCCGCGGTCATTGTGCGGGTGCAGCGACAGGATCACATTCTCGCGGTGGTTCAGGTGCCGGCTCATCCACTCGATCGAGTCGGCGTACACGTTGGGGGTCGCCATTTCGACGGTCGCCGGGAGGTTTATGATCACCTTGCGCTCGGGCGTCGGCTCGAACACCTCGAGCACAGCGTTTGACACCTCCAGCGCATACTCGAGCTCGGTGCCCGTGTACGACTCGGGTGAGTATTCGTAGAACACCTCGGTGCCCTCGCAGATGTGCTCAAACGAACGGCACATGTTTGCGCCGTCGACGGCCATCTGCTTAATGCCCTCGCGGTCCTTTTGAAACACGACGTCGCGCTGCAGAATGCTCGTCGAGTTGTACAGGTGCACGATCGCCTGCTTCGCACCGATCAGCGACTCGTAGGTGCGCTTGATCAGGTGCTCGCGTGCCTGGGTCAGTACCTGAATCGTGACATCGCCCGGGATCGCATCTTCTTCGATTAGCTGGCGCACAAAGTCAAAGTCGGTCTGGCTGGCAGACGGAAACCCGACCTCGATCTCTTTGTAGCCCATCTTCACGAGCAGATCGAACATGATGCGCTTGCGCTCGGGGCTCATCGGATCGATGAGCGCCTGGTTGCCGTCGCGCAGGTCGACCGCGCACCAGCGCGGCGCTTCGGTGATGCGCTTCGTGGGCCACGTGCGGTCAGGCAGCTCCACGTTGATGATTTCGTGGAAGGGGCGGTACCGGTGAATCGGCATTCCAGAGGGCTGCTGAGTGTTCTTCATTGACTCGTCTTTCTCATCTAGCTAGGGCTTCAGCCAAACACGAACACCGCGACGAGGAAGGCCGATGAATTAGGCCTCGTCGCGGCAGCTAAGGAGGAGCGAGCCGAACAGCATGTGCTCAATCTATCACAGCTCCAAGCCCGGTTTGCGCGCGTGTAGCGAGATCCGGATCGAGTCGCCTCGCTAGCCTAGAAGGCATGCGCGCTTCCTCCTTCCCCCCTGCCCGCCGTGCCTTCAGGGGTACCCTTGGCACCGCCGTGGCGCTCTTCATCGCGCTCATTCTGCTCTCGTTTGCTGGGGCAGGCGCGCACGCCGACGTGCAGGATTACCGGTACGACAGCTGGGCCGTCGAGTATGAGGTGGGTGTTGATGAGGCGGGGAGAGCCGTCGCGCACGTCACCGAAACGATCACCGCCGTGTTCCCTGACCACGACCAGAACCGTGGCATTGTGCGCGGCATACCCGAGCGATATCAAGGCGCAAATCTCGACCCGCGCGACTTCAGCGTCACCGACGAAGCGGGGCGTGCGGTGCCCTTCGAGCTCGAAAGCGACGACGGCTTCACGGCGGTTCTCACGGGAGGCGACGATTTCGTACACGGTGTAACGACATACGTGATCTCGTACACGTTGAGCGACGTGGTGCTCGCCCGCGATGACGGGGCCGCAGACGAGTTCTACTGGGATCTGATGGACTTCGAACATGCGCAACCCGTCGCGAGCTTTACCGCGCACATCTCGTTCGATGAGCAGCTCGCCCAGGAGCTCACCGGCGATGCCCGCTGCTATGCAGGCGCCGCTGGCACGGGCACAGAGTGCATGATCGAACTCGGCACTGAGCCTGAGCCTGAAACCGCGGTTGAAGCTACGGTCGGAAGGACTTCTTGGAGTGTCGAAGCGGGACAGCTCGCGCCCTACGAGGGTGTGACGGTGGCGATCGGCCTCGCGCCGGGTGCGGTCGTGCAGCCTGCCACGCGGCTCCCCGATCCGGTGCTCGACACGTTGCCGCTCGTACTGGCGGGCACGGCACTCGTGATCGGCGGAACATCGTTTGCGTTCGCGGCGCAGCTGCGCCGTAAACGTCGCACCATGCGCGGCACGATCGTCGCGCAGTACGAGGTACCTGAGGCGCTGCCACCGCTCGTAGCCGCAAGCATCGTGGGAGCCTCGCCGCATCCGGTGCCCGCGGAGTTCGTGCACCTGGCGGTTAGGGGCGCTCTTCGGATCGAAGCGGGCGAAGCCCGCCCGGGTATCTTCGGCAAAGAGCCGCGGCCGACCCTGCGTATTGTTGACCCCTCACGTGCGGTAGACCCGCTTGACCAGCGCACGCTTGCGCGCGCGTTCGCGAGCGTCACCCCCGGGGCCGCTCGCGAAGTGCCGCGCAGCGACGCGAAGTTTGCGCGTGCGATGGAGAAACTCAAAGGGACGGGCATCAGTGCGGCACGGTCGCGCGGGTATTTCGAGCAGGCGTACTCCCCCGCTGGCCGCGTCATCGGCATCGTGGGAATCGTGTTCTCGGCCGCCGCGATAGCGCTCGGGTTTACCGCACTTGTTACACGCGAAACACCGTGGCCGCTGATTGCGATCGCGGTGGGCGGTGGCGCGCTCGCCGGCAGTGTGTTGGGCACGGTACCCCGCTGGGTGCACACGCGCGCAGGCGCCGAGGCCCGCGAACATCTGCTGGGTGTGCGCGAGTTCATTCGGGTGGCAGAGGCCGACCGGCTCGAGGTGCTGCAGTCATACGCGGGCGCCGAGCGGCGTGACGTCGACGGTGTCGCAGTTGTGCACCTGTACGAGCGGCTGCTGCCCTACGCCATGCTGTTTGGGCTGCAGAAGCGATGGGGTCGAGTGCTCGAGGTGCGCTACGAAGAGACGACGGGGTATGTGCCGTTGTGGGTCGTTGGCTCTGCCCTCGGCCATAGTGCGGCGGGGATCGTCGGGATCGAAAGTACGATCTCGTCGTTCACTTCGTCGTTTACGTCTGCGGTGAGCTACACCTCGAGCAGCTCGGGAGGTTCATCTGGCGGCGGGTTCGCCGGCGGTGGCGGCGGTGGCGGGTTCTCGGGCGGGCGTTAGCGCCTGCGCGGGCTGTAGGTGGCGCTACCGAACCCGAGAATCAGGTACCCGATGGCCGAGAACAGCCAGAGCAAGAAGATCGAGAACACCCCTCCCTTGCCAAAGCGTTCACCGGTGCGCAGCGCCACAAAGATCGCGAAAATGAAGTTCACGATGGGGACGAACAGCAAAAGGGTCATCCAGGCCGAATAGCCCGCAATCTTCACCAAGAAGAAGACGTTGACAATTGGAATGATGGCGAGAATGCCGGGGTACCCCGCCTTCGAGAACACCCGCCACAGCGCGATCACAATAATCACGTACCAGATCAGTGCGATCACGGTGGTCGTGCCGTTCAAAGCAGCCAGTGATGTCGAATCTGTGATGGTTTCTAGCGCGAACATGTTGGTTCCCCCTGTCTGGCAACCCATCTTTGGGCTCCGTTAGAAACCGAGCTTACCCAAGGCCTTGGGGTCGCGCTGCCACTCTTTCAGAACCTTAACGCGCAGCGACAGGTAAACGCGGCGCCCCAGCAGCTCTTCGATGCCCTTACGGGCGCGCTCGCCGGAGGCGCGCAACTGTGAACCGCCCTTGCCAATCACGATACCTTTCTGGCTGTCGCGCTCGACGTAGATCGATGCGTAGATCTCGAGCAGCCCGTCTTCGCGTTCCTCGCGGTCGTCGACCGTCGCTGCCAGCGAGTGCGGCAGCTCTTCGCGCGCGCTCTGCAGCGTCGCCTCACGAATTAGTTCGGCGATGCGGTCGTCTTCGCTCTCGTCTGTTGTGCGGTCACTCTCATACAGCAGCGGTGACTCGGGCATCAGGTCGAGCAGCACGTCAGAGAGCACGTCGAGCTGTTCGCGCGTCACCGACGAGATTGGCACGACGGCGTCCCACTCGCGCAGCTCACCGAGGCGCGTGAGCTGGTCGATGATCTCAGACTTCGAAGCCTCGTCAACCTTCGTCAAGACGGCCACCTTCTTGGCGCGCGGAAAGTCGTCGAGCCGGTCGTTAATGAACCGGTCGCCCGGGCCGAGCTTCTCGTTCGCGGGCACGCAGAACCCGATCACGTCGACATCGCCAAGCGTGTCTTCAACAAGCGCGTTCAGGCGCTCGCCAAGCAGGGTGCGCGGGCGGTGGATACCGGGGGTATCGACGATGATAAGTTGACCGTTCTCACGGTGCGCGATGCCACGAATCGCGCGCCTCGTCGTCTGCGGTTTGGGGCTCGTGATCGCGATCTTTTCGCCCACGAGAGCGTTCGTAAGTGTCGATTTGCCGACGTTGGGTCGGCCCACAAACGATACAAATCCCGCTCGTGTGGGTTGGTCTTCGGCCTGTGCGGCCTGTTCGATATGTTCGGTCATTCTGTGTCCTTCTCCTCGGGTTCTCCCACCCAGCTCGCCCGCACGGTTGTGAGGCGCTGCAGTTTGCGCATAACGCTCACCGCTTCAAGTTCAATACCCGACACGGTGACGGTGTCGCCCTCGTCGGGCAGCCTACCGAGCCCCTTCGCGACGAGTCCACCCACGGTGTCCACCTCGTCATCTTCGAGCTCGATACTAAACAGCTCGCCCAATTCGTCAACCCCCAGGCGGGCGCTCACCAGAAACGAGCCGTCGGCTTGGGGCTGCACCTCGGCCTGTTCGCGATCGTGCTCGTCGTTTATCTCGCCCAGCAGCTCTTCGATGAGGTCTTCGAGCGTGACGAGACCAGACACTCCGCCGTATTCGTCGACGACGATCGCGAGGTGGTTGGCTTCGCGCTGCATCTGCCGCAGCAGGCTATCGGCCCTCTGTAGCTCTGGCACAAAGATCGCTGGCTTCGCGATGCGCGTCACCGGCTTGGTCTCTGCTTCGTCTGGGCGGCGCAGCACGAAACCACTCACGTCGCGCAGATAGACCACACCCACGATGTCGTCGACGTCGTCGGCGATGACGGGAATACGCGAGTGACGTGATGCCAGCATCTGCTCGAGCGACTCACGCACCGGCAGGTCGGCCGGCAACGTCACCATGTCGATGCGGGGCACCATCACCTCGCGCACGAGGGTGCCCCCAAATTCGACGAGCGAGTGAATGTACTCACGGTCATCGTCTTCAAGCAGGGCCTGCTCTGCCGCCTGGTCAACCATCGATAAGAGCTGTTGTTCATCCCTGATCCGGGCCCGCCCCGCGGCGCGACCCGGGGTGACCCGGTCGCCAAAGCGCATGAGACCCGTGGCGATCGGGCCGAGCAGCACGCGTACCGCGCGCACCGCGGGCGCGGCGAAGCGAATTACGGCGTCAGGGTGGTGCGTACCGACTGTGCGGGGGCTCGATCCCACGAGCACGAACGTCGTGGCCGTCATCACGAGTGTGGCGAGCACGAGCTCGAGCCACAACTCTTCAAGTGAGTATGCGAGCACGAGGGTGATGAGCACGGCCGATACGGTCTCGGCGAACACGCGCGCAAATCCGAGCGCATCGAGGTGGCTCCCCTCGTCTGCCGCGATCGCGCGAATCGCGCGGCCGGTGCGCGGCGATTCGTCTGCGAGCGCCATGAGCTCTGCACGCGAGCGCACGCCGAGCGCGGCGTCTGCCGCGGCGAGCGTGCCGCCGAGGCTCAGCAGCACGAGTGCGGCGCCCAGCAGCAGAACGATGAGGGCTAGATTCATCGCGACCGCTCGCGCATTGCGAACGAGAGCAGCAGATCGCGCTGCAGCCCAAACATTTCAGTTTCTTCGTCGGGCGTTGCGTGGTCGAAACCGAGCAGGTGCAGCATGCCATGGGTGAGCAGCACCGAGATTTCTTGGGCGAGATCATGGCCTGCCGCCTGCGCCTGCACTTCGGCCACCTGCGGGCAGATCACTACGTCACCGAGGAGGCCGGCCGGGGTCATGGCGTCAACGCGGCCGGGACGCAGCTCGTCCATGGGAAAGCTGAGCACATCGGTCGTGCCCGGCTCGTTCATCCACTGCACGTGCAGCTGCTCCATCGCGTCCTCGGCGACGAGCATCACGCCGAGTTCGGTGTCTGGGTGTACGTGCAGTGACTCGAGCACAAAGGCCGCGAGGCGCAGCATGCGTGCCTCTTCGATCTGCGCGCCCGACTCGTTGTTGATCTCGACGGTCATCGCGACCCTCCCTGTGGTGTGGTGTGTGTTTGCTGCTGCGTGTTTGCATGCACAGATTTGAGTGCTGCACGGCGTTCGTCGTAGGCGGTGTATGCGTCGACGATGCGCCCCACGAGGCTGTGCCGCACAATGTCGTCGGCGCCCAGGTGTGCAAAGTGAACGTCTTCGACGCCGTCGAGAATCTGGCTCACGACCCGCAATCCACTCGAAGCGACAGGCAGATCTACCTGTGTGAGGTCGCCCGTGACCACCATCTTCGAGCCGTAGCCCAAGCGAGTGAGAAACATTTTCATCTGCTCGGGCGTCGTGTTTTGTGCCTCATCGAGCACCACGAAGGCCTCGTTGAGGGTGCGGCCGCGCATGTAGGCGAGCGGGGCTACCTCGATCGTGCCGCTCGCGAGCAGCTTGGGCACCACGTCGACGTCCATGAGCGAACCGATCGCGTCAAACAGCGGCCGCAAGTATGGGTCAATCTTGTCTTCGAGGGATCCGGGCAGGTATCCCAGCCGTTCGCCTGCTTCGACCGCTGGCCGCGTGAGAATAATCTTTGCCACCTCGCGGCGCTGCAGCGCCTGCACGGCCTTCGCCATCGCGAGGTACGTCTTGCCCGTACCGGCGGGCCCCAGGCCAAACACGATCGTGTTGTCTGCAATCGCGTCGACATACGCCCGTTGCCCCCGCGTTTGCGGGCGTACCGCGTGCCCGCGTACGGTCACGATCGGCTCGCTCAAGAGCTGGGCCGCGGTCGGGCCGTTGCCGTCGCGCACCATGCGGGTAATTTCGGTGACGTCGTTCGCCGAGACCGCGCCGCTCGCTTTGGCAAGCTTCAAGATCTCGCCGACGGCCTGTTCGGCCGCACGCACGAGCGTGACAGGACCGCGCATCGTGAGCACCTGGTCGCGTACGTGAAAATCGACGCCGGGGTGGTTGCGTTCGAGGTCACCCACGAGCCGGTCGCGATGCCCGAGGAGTGACCCCAGGTCGACGCCCTCGAGCAGCACTGTGCGCTGCAGCGCGGGCGCTTCGGGCGTGGTCGCCCGCATATCAGGATCCAACGAGCGTACGCTCCTCAAGGTTGCCTGCGAGCAGGTGGGCGTGCACGTGAAATACTGTCTGGCCAGCGCCAGCGCCCGTGTTAAAAATGAGTCGATACTCGCCGCTGGCGTGTTCGGTGGCGAGCTGTTGCGCCACCTGAACCATCTCGGCGAGCGTCTCGGGCTCGGCCGCGGCAAGCTCGGTGACGTTCTTGTACGCGGTGGTTTTGGGAATCACCAGAATGTGCACGGGTGCCTGCGGGGCGATGTCTGGAAACGCGATCACGCGCTCCGTCTCTGCGAGAATCTTCACGGGAATCTCGCCCGACACGATCTTACCGAACACGGTTTCTTCAGCCATGACTCTAGTTTAGGGCAGCTGTTTAGGGCCCGGCTACCAGCGTCCCAACGCGAGGTTCAGCACCGCGAGCGCGGCGGGTCCCGCTGACGACGTGCGCAGCACCGTCTCACCGAGCACCGCGACCTGCGCGCCCGCCGCCTCAAGGCGATCGAGCTCGCCGTCAGAAAAACCCCCTTCGGGCCCCACGACGAGATAAATATGCCGGATCCCGTCGCCCGCGGTCGCGGCTGCTCGCGCAGTAAGCTGCGCGGCCCACGCGCTCAGCGGGTTGTTGCCGCGCGGGTGCAGCGCTACGACGGCGCTGTCTCCGCGCGCGGCGAGCTCACACAGCTCGCCGAGGGTGGCGAGCGGCCGTACCCCGGGGATCCGGGGGCGCAGTGACTGTTTGGCGGCCTCACGCGCGATGCGCTGCCACTTATCGCGGCCCTTTTCAGCTTTGTCGCCGCTGCCGCTCCAGCGCGAGACCGAGCGTTCGGCTTGCCAAGGCACGATGGCGTCGACGCCAAATTCGGTGGCCTGTTCGACCGCGCGCTCGTCGCGGTCGCCCTTGGCGAGGGCCTGCACCAGCACGAGCTCGGGGGCCTGGGCGCCGGGAGTTTCGCCGGGCAGGCTCACGGAGTCGAGACGCACGGTGAAGCGCTCGCGGTCGGCCGTTTCGACGGTGCCCTCACCGAGCGTGCCCTGGCCGTCACCGACCAGAATGCGTTCGCCGACACGCAGCCTACTCACCCGCACTGCGTGGTGCGCTTCGTCGCCGGTCACCGTAATCAGCTCGCCGGGCGCGAAGTCGGCCCGGGCGAGCTGCTCGGCGTAGTACAGGTTAGCCATGCGGCTAGTTACCCCTAAAGAACCGGTCGCGCATCTTGCCGAAGAAGCCCTGCTGAAACTCGCCCAGGTGCGGCTTCTCTTCGCCCCGCAGGGTGGCGAGCTGGCGCACCAGGTCCTTTTCGCGGCCCGAAAGCTTGGTGGGCGTCGACACCTGCACGGCGATCTTCACGTCACCACGGTTGGTTGAGCGCAGCCCCTGAATACCGCGACCGCGAATCGTGATGATATCGCCCGACTGAGTACCGGCAGGCACCTCGGTCTCGATGGCGCCGTCGATGCCAGCGAGGCTCGCGCTCGCGCCAAGAATAGCGTCGGTCATCGACACCTGCATGGTGCACAGGAGGTCGTTGCCGTCGCGGCTGAAAATGTCGTGGTGCATGACGCGGAACTCGATAAAAAGGTCACCGTTGGGGCCACCGCCCGGGCCCACTTCACCGCCGCCGCGCAGCTGCAGGCGGGTGCCCGTGTCGATGCCCGAGGGAATATCGATGGGAATGGTGCGCCGCTCACGCACGCGGCCCTTGCCGCCACACTCGACGCAGGGGTTCTCGATGACGGTGCCGTACCCCTGGCAGCTACCACACGGGTGCATGGTCACCACGTTGCCAAACAGTGAGCGCACCTGGCGCTGCACCTGCCCCTGACCGTTGCACACGTCACAGGTGACGGGGTGGGTGCCCGGCTGGCAGCAACTGCCCTGACACAGGTCACACAGCACCGCCGTGTTGACGGTGACGTCACGCTGCACGCCGAACATCACGTCTTCGAGAGTCACATCGACCCGGATCATCGCGTCTTCACCGCGCTCGGCGCGCGGCCGAGGGCCACGCTGGCCGCCACCAAAACCGCCGCCACCGAAGAACGTCTCGAAGATGTCACCGAAGCCGCCCGCACCGTTTTGGCCGCCACCCATGTCATAGTTCTGGCGCTGCTCGGGGTCGCTGAGCACGTCGTAGGCGTGCGTCACGCTCTTAAAGCGCTCAGACGCCTCTTCGCTGGGGTTGACGTCGGGGTGCAGCTGACGGGCCAGCTTGCGGTACGCCTTCTTGATTTCTTCTGGGGTCGCTTCGCGCGAGACTCCGAGGGTTTCGTAGTGGTCGGCCACAGGCCTGGCTCCTCAGTGGTTGTGACGGTCATGGGCTGGCGGGGTCACGCTGACCCCTCACCCAAGATTTGGTTCAAGTATCTGGCGACGGCACGCACTGCCGCGATGTTGCCGGCGTAGTCCATGCGGGTGGGGCCGAGCACGCCGAGCTTCGATGAGGCTCCGCCGTCTTCGTAGCGGGAGGCGATGATCGAGGCGGTCGGTAACCCGTAGGGCTCGTTCTCTCGTCCAATGGAGGCCGCGACGGTGCGCCCTTCTTGTACGAGTTCTCCAAACAGTCGCAGCAGCGTAACCTGCTCTTCGATCGCATCGAGCACACCGGGCAGAGAGCCCGCGAACGCGTCACCGCGGGTGAGGTTCGCGGCTCCAGCAAACGCGATGCGTTCGCTACGGTTTGCTTGCAGCTGGCTACGTACCACCTCGAGCACGCGGTCAACGACCGGCGCTTCGGCCGCATCTGCCCACTCGCCTGCGGTGTCTGACAGTGCCGCGATCTGAACGACGCCCGATTCGACATCGGCGCCAACGACCGCTGTGGCGATGCGGTCGCGCAGTCCGTGCACCCACGCTTCGGTCACCCGCGCCGCAGGAAGCCAGGCGAGCTGTTGTTCGACAACACCCGAGCCCAAGATTAAAACGCACAGCACACGATCTTCACCGAGTGCGACGAGGTCAATGTGGCGTACGGTGGTGCCGCCCAGAGTGGGGTACTGCACCACGGCGACCTGGTTGGTGAGCTGCGCAAGCATGCGCACCGTGCGCGCCATCACATCGTCAAGGTCGCTTGACTCGCCCAGAAAACGCTCGATCGCTGAGCGCTGGGAGCCTGAGAGTGGCCTGATTTTGGCGAGGGTGTCAACGTAGAGTCGGTACCCTTTGTCGGTGGGCACCCGCCCAGAGGAGGTGTGCGGTTGGGCGATCAGCTCGTCTTCTTCGAGCAGTGCCATGTCATTGCGAATGGTGGCGGCTGAAACGCCGAACTGGTGCCGCTCAACGATGGCCTTTGAGCCAACGGGTTCGTTCGAGGAGACAAAGTCGCCCACGATCGCGTGCAGCACCGCCAGGCTGCGTTCCGAGACCATGTCGCCCTCCCCTAGCACTCGCCTATTCCGACTGCTAAGTCTATCGCAGAGCACCCGCGCCTCGCCACGAGCTCGCTGAGCTTCACTGCGGGCGAAATTATGGGAGTAATGGTCGGCGCAGGTGCACCCGAGGTTTGCGCGAGAACGACGAAGCGCGGGCACCGGCCGAAGCCGGTGCCCGCGCCGCGCAGTGTTACACCCTAGCCGAGAAGACCATCTGCACGGTAGAGGAATGCTGCCATTGCCTCACGCGTGGTGTTGTCCTTGGGCTTGTAGGTGGGCTTGCCCGACGACTGCTTGTTGCCGGTCGAGAGACCCGTGGTGCCCATCCAGTGGATCTCCTTGTAGAACTTGTCGCTCTTCTTCATGTCAGCGAATGGTGATTCACCGGCGGCCTTGTAGCCCTTAGGGGCGTGCTGGCGGAACATGAACGCGGCCACGGCATCGCGATCGACGTTCGACTTCGGCTGGAACTTCGGCAGGCCGGTGTTCTGAGCCCAGCCAGTAACGAGGCCCTGCTTGTGCGCCCAGGTGATCTCCTTGTAGAACTTGTCGCCGAGCTTTAGGTCAGCGAACGGCGACTTAGTCGGCGCCTTGAAGCCAGCTTTGTCCTCGGCCGGTGCGAGGCGGTACAGGAAGGCCGCCATGGCTTCACGCGTGACCTTCTCCTTGGGCATGAACTTGAACGTGCCGTCGTTCTGCTTGTACCCGGTGGTCACGCCGGTCTCTGCGAGCCAGGTGATCTCCTTGGAGAACTTCGTGGTCGGAGTGATGTCGCTCAGCTCAACACCCGTCTTGGGGGGAACGACGGGCTCCTCCGGCGTCGCGTCCTTCGCAAACGTGGTGGTTGCGCCGTTGAACGAGATCGACTTGACGGTCGCGACCTTGCCCGTGTCAACAAAGAAGCCGTAGCCGATCACGTCGTGATCGCCGAGGGCAGCGAGCACGTCAGCAAACGGTGCGGGTGTGTTCGCTGCGAGCGAGCCGACCTGCTTCGACGAAACCCACTCGGTGGCCTCAGAGAGCTTGCCACTCTCGGGCACGAGTGCACGCAGCGTCGTAAAGACTTCCTTCTGAGCACCTTCGGGGTACGCAAAGACCGGCACCTGAGCCCAGACCTCGCCCTCGACGACATCGATCTGCATCGCAGCGGCGAACTCCGCGGCGTTCGCCTGGAAATCCTCATCGGCAAAGCCGTTGAGAATCTGAGTCTTGCCTGTCACCTTCAGGCCGATGGTCGCATCCTTCTCGCCGGCGACCGTTTCATACGCCTCAGCGCCCGACTTATCGCCATTGTGCCAGCCAGGATACGTCTCTTCGTTCGCGCGAATGTCCTTGGCCTCGACATACGCAGACGACTCGGCACCCGCCGCCGCAGCCGCCGGCTCAGCGTAGAACTTGGTCGTCGTGGCGCCATCGGTGAACGACGAGACGAGCACGTCGGCCGCCGGGCGGTATACGAGCACCCCGGTGCTAATCGTGTAGAGGTCTTCGCCGCAGCCGTCGATGAATGCCTGCAGGTCAGTCGGCGTGCCAGCGGCGACGTCACAAATGGGCTTGCTCGAGGTCCACAGGGCCGGGTTCGAAGCATCTGCGCGAAGCGTGCTCCAGCCCTTCCAACCCTTCTCCTCCACGTCATCCTTTACGCGCACGCCCACCTGGTAGGTGATGGCCGCATCATCAGAGGCCACAACACCCAGTGAGCCGAGCAGGGCAGCTACATTCTCTGCCTCCGTGGGCACCGTGACGTCGTTACCGTTGCCCTTGATGATCTGGGCTTCTGTGCCAGCCTTGACGACAAGGCCATTGCGTGCCTGATCGGCGGTTTTGACGCGCTGTGGCTCGCTGTCCTTGGGGCCAAAGTGCCATTCGTTGTAGACAGCAGACTCGCCAGCCTCGTCTGGGCCAGTGATGCCGGCCGCGGGCATGTAGACAGTCGTCGGGGCGACCGGCTCTGCCTGGGCGGCAGAAGAGCCGAACGCGGCGCCCGACACAACCATGGCCGCTGTCGCGACAACGGCTAGTGGTTTCTTTACAGACATGCAGAACATCCTTACGTCTTTGGTTCAGGGATATCCAATGGATAGGAGCCGCAACGAATGCTGCTAGTGGCTCCACCAAGAAGTTAGCCTGCCAAAGCCTGTTCTGCAACTCTTTTCAAACAGTGTTTAATATTCGGCGCTGCAAAAAAAGATAGATAAACGTTATTTGTACCCTATGTCAATAAACGGTGCACGACGGTGTCAGCCAGCAGCCTGCCGCGCAGGGTTGGCACAACTCTGCCCGTAATCGCAGCGCGGCCATCGATCAGCCCCTCGGCAATCAGCTCGGGCACGGCCCGCCGACCGGCAGCTTCGAGTACGTCGACGGGCAATCCGTCGGCGATGCGGGTCTCAAGCAGCACGCGCTCCTCGCGGCGGGCGTCGGCCGTCAACAGTTCGCGTGAGTGAGCCGGCGACACGCCTGCGGCGACACGCTGCGCATACGCCCCCGGATGCTTCACGTTCCACCATCGCACGCCGCCGACGTGACTGTGCGCGCCGGGCCCAGCGGCCCACCAATCCTCGCCCGTCCAATACGCAAGGTTGTGGCGAGACCGGGTCTCGGGCGTACGCGACCAGTTGCTAATCTCGTACCACGCAAGCCCCGCCTCGCGAAACCGCTGCTCGGCGAGCTCGTACATCTCAGCGTGCAGATCTTCGTCGGGAGCCGCGACCTCGCCGCGACGAATCTGCGCGGCCAACTTCGTACCGCGTTCAACAATCAGGGCGTACGCCGAAATATGATCCGGATCAGTGGCGAGCGCAGCATCGATCGAGCGCTCCCAGTCACTCAGTGTCTCCCCTGGCGTGCCGTAGATCAGGTCGACACTCACTTGCAAGCCCGCGTCGCGCGCCTGGCGCGTAACCAC
Source organism: Leucobacter faecis (assembly GCF_054456635.2). Taxonomy (NCBI): domain Bacteria; kingdom Bacillati; phylum Actinomycetota; class Actinomycetes; order Micrococcales; family Microbacteriaceae; genus Leucobacter; species Leucobacter faecis. Next base: position 6,773 of record NZ_JBTJEP020000016.1, on the reverse strand, counting down.
GGGCACCCGCTCGGGCGTGTGCGTGCGGTCGAGGGTTTTGAGCACGCTCGGCACGGCCGACTGCATGCCAAAGCTTGCACGCGTAAAGCCCGCGTCAGCGAGCGTCTGCAGGTAGGCAGCATCCACCGAGTCGGGGTTCGCCTCCGTGGTCACCTCGGCTCCTGGTGCCAGCCCCCACTCGTCCTTGATCCGGCGCAGCATGAGCGCCAAGTCGCTTGCGGGCAGCAGCGTGGGGGTGCCGCCCCCAAAAAAGACCGTGGAGACCTGGCGTTCGGCGACACCCGAGCGCCGCAGCACCTCGGCGCCAAAGCTCAGCTCCCAGGCAGCCTCTTCGGCGTAGGAGTCTTGGCGCGCGCCGCCCAGCTCCTGCGCCGTGTAGGTGTTGAAGTCACAGTAGCCGCAGCGCACGCGGCAGTACGGCACGTGCACGTAGACGCCAAAGCGGCGATCGTCGCTGCCAATCGCGGCGCTCGCGGGCAGGAGGCCATCTTCGGGCGCCGGATCGCCCTCGGGGAGCGCGGCGCCCACCTAGCTGGCCTCGGGCGTCGGGTCAGACTCGTCTCCGGAGCGGGACTGTGCAGCTCCCGGCAGGAGGCCCCGGAGCTGCGGAACGATCGAGTTCAGCGCAGCCTGCAGGTCCTGCTTGCCCTTACGACCAAACAGACCGTCCTTTGACGCTTCAAGAAAACCTCGTGCGACGGCCCACACCGAGTCATCGTCGCGATGCTCCACCACAAACAGCTGCTCGCCCACGGGTCCGTTAGTGTCGACCGTGCCCCAGGCGAACCCAGCACGTCGGGGCTCATCGACCGTGTACACCACGAGAAGTTCGCGTGTGGCGTTCTTTTCAAAGGTGACGCGCACGCGGTTTCCCGCTGCGATATAGGGCGTGCCGTCGGCCGCGAACTTTTCTTCGGGATGGGCGGGGGCCACTGGTGTGCCGTCGGCGCCAAACTCTGGGCCGGCATAGGTTTGCGCGTCAGCGCCGCCGAGGTGTTCAACCTGCATGCCAGCGCCGAGCTGCGCCGCCCACGTCATGAGGGCACTCGATGCGATCAAAAATCTCGGTTGGCCACTGCCCAGGCGCAAACTTTCTTCATACGCAGTCGAACCAGCGGGCGGAAACCGCACGACATCGGCTTGCTTGGACGCGCCCACCGCGGCGTAGGCCGCGGGCATCTGCACGTGACTGCCGCGGCGGGCTGGCGTTCCCTCGGTCACTTCTTGCCGCTTTCCTTGCCTTCGACATCGCCCGAGAGCGCGGCGATAAACGCCTCCTGAGGCACCTCGACGCGTCCTACCATCTTCATGCGTTTCTTGCCCTCCTTCTGCTTTTCAAGCAGCTTGCGCTTACGGCTAATATCGCCGCCATAGCACTTGGCGAGCACGTCCTTGCGGATCGCGCGAATGTTCTCACGCGCAATGATGCGCGAGCCGATGGCGGCCTGAATGGGCACCTCGAACTGCTGGCGCGGAATCAGTTTGCGCAGCCGCTCGGTCATGAGTGTGCCGTAGGCGTAGGCGCTGTCGCGGTGCACGATCGCGCTAAAGGCGTCAACCTGCTCGCCCTGCAGCAGAATGTCGACCTTCACCAGGTCTGCCTCTTGCTGGCCCATCGGTTCGTAGTCGAGGCTCGCGTAGCCCTGCGTGCGGCTCTTCAAATGATCGAAGAAATCGAACACGATCTCGCCGAGCGGCATGCTGTAGCGTAGCTCGACACGCTCACCAAGGTACTCCATGCCGAGCAGGCTGCCGCGGCGCGACTGGCACAGCTCCATGATCGCACCGACGTAGTCCTTGGGCGTAAGGATCGCGACGCGCACAACAGGCTCGCTCACGGTCTTGATCTTGCCGTCGGGGTACTCTGACGGGTTGGTGACCGTGACCTCGCTGCCGTCGTCGGTCACGACCTCGTAGACCACGCTGGGCGCGGTGGCAATGAGGTCAAGGTCAAACTCGCGGCGCAGGCGCTCAGAGATAATCTCGAGGTGCAACAGGCCCAGGAACCCGCAACGGAATCCGAAGCCGAGCGCGACCGACGTCTCGGGCTCGTACTGCAGCGCCGCATCTTCGAGCTTGAGCTTGTCAAGCGCCTCGCGCAGCACCGGAAAATCACTGCCGTCGAGCGGGTAGAGCCCTGAGAACACCATCGGCTTGGGGTCGGTGTAACCGGGTAGAGCATCGGTAGCGCCGCCGATCTTGGAGGTGACCGTATCGCCGACCTTCGACTGGCGCACGTCTTTCACACCGGTAATGAGGTACCCGACCTCACCAACTGCGAGCCCCTTCGTGGGAGTCGGGCCGGGCGAAGACACACCAATCTCGAGCGCTTCGAGGTCGGTGCCCGTCGACATCATCTGAATCTTCTCGCGCGGGTTCAGCTTGCCATCGATCATGCGCACATAGGTGACCACACCGCGATACGCGTCGTAGACCGAGTCGAAGATCATGGCGCGGGCGGGGGCATCAGCGTTACCCACCGGAGCGGGAATACGCTTGACGACGAGGTCGAGCAGCTCCTCGACGCCGGCACCGGTTTTGCCCGACACCTTCAGAATTTCGTCGGGGTTACCGCCGATGAGGTCGGTGATCTCGCGCGCTACACGCTCGGGGTCTGCCGCGGGCAGGTCAATCTTGTTGAGTACGGGAATGATCTCAAGATCGTTCTCCATAGCAAGGTAGAGGTTCGCAAGCGTTTGCGCTTCAATGCCCTGCGCGGCGTCAACGAGCAAGATGGCGCCCTCGCACGCGGCGAGCGAGCGCGACACCTCATAGCTGAAGTCGACGTGACCGGGCGTATCGATCATATTGAGGGCATACGATCCGCCGTCTGCGTCCCAGTGCATACGCACGGCCTGCGACTTGATCGTGATGCCACGCTCGCGCTCGATATCCATGCGATCGAGGTACTGAGCGCGCATCTCTCGGTCCGGGACAGTGCCCGTTACCTGCAGCATGCGGTCAGCAAGCGTTGACTTGCCATGATCGATGTGCGCGATGATGCAGAAGTTGCGGATCATCGCGGGCTCGGTCGAGGCCGGGACTGGGGGGTTCACACTGCGAGGAGACATTACCGGTCATTATCGCACGAGCGCACCCAATTGGAGGTGTGTGCTTCCCGCCCGGGTGTCGCAGGCTTGCGCACTCGCGCGGCCTGCCAGTATGTACCCATGCCCAAAGTCGTAGCGCTCTACAAATACCCGGTGAAGGGTTTTACTCCCGAGCCCGCCAGATCACTCACGATACTGCCCGATGGTCGGGTCGCGGGCGACAGGCTTTTTGCGTTTCGGTTTGGCGACGCGGCAACTGCCGAGGAGCAGGACGGGCTCGACTATTGGCCCAAGGCGCTGGGCCTTTCGCTGCAGGACTTTCCCGCGCTCGCGCGACTGCACGTTTCGTTTTCACACTCGACCGGGCGTGTGACCGTGCACGAGGGCGAAACGCTGCTCGTCGACGCATTGCTCGCGGACGCCGCCGGCCGCGCGAAGTTTTGTGCGGCGATCACCGAGTTCGTACTTGCCTCCCCCGAGGGCCGCAAACTCGCGCGCCCGGGGAGGTTGCCCCTCGTGCTTGTGGGGGACGGTGAGCGCTCACGGTTTCAAGACCGCCCGCGCGGTTATGTCTCGCTGCACGGTGAGGCGAGCGTTGCCGAGCTCGAAGGGGCGCTCGGCACTCCCATCGACGACCGCAGATTTCGTTCGAACATTGTGGTCGAGGGCCTTACTGCGCGCGAGGAACTCGCGTGGGCTGGCGGCGTACGCATTGGCGACGTTGACTTTGTAGCTCGCGGGCCGATCGTGCGCTGCCTCGCCACCCACGCGAACCCCGACTCGGGCGAACGAGACGCCCCCGTACTGAAAACGCTCACCGGCACACTCGGCATGAGCGAGCCGAGTCTCGGCAGGCTGCTGCTGCCCGCGGGTCTCGATCTTTTTGGGGCGAGGCCCGGCGCCACCGACACCGGCTTTGCCGGTGGCGTGATCCGGATCGGAGACGAAGTCACCGTGACCGGCTAACGCACGCACCCAACGTGCCACAGAGTCTGGTAGTGTTGGTGCTTGACTTGCGTGTGGCTAAAACCACACACCCCGGAAGGTGCCCTCTCTCGCCAACCGGACAATCCGTCAATTTTTACGTTTTTAAGGACACTACTTAACGTGGCAAACATCAAGTCGCAGATCAAGCGCATCAAGACCAACCTGAAGGCAACCGAGCGCAACCGTGCGTACAAGAGCGAGCTGCGCACCGCGATTCGCGCAACCCGCACCGCTATCGCCGCAGGTGACAAGGCTGTTGCGCAGGAGAAGCTCCAGCTCGCTACGCGCAAGCTCGACAAGGCAGTGTCGAAGGGTGTTATCCACAAGAACCAGGCAGCGAACCGCAAGTCGGCTCTCGCTACCCAGGTGGCAGCACTCTAAGCTTCGCAGCTGGTAGCCTTTCGGCTAACAAAAAAGCCCCGCTTCGGCGGGGCTTTTTTGTTGCCTGTGCGGTGCGCGTCACACCCGACGGCGTGGCGCAGGGCCCGGCGGGTGAGGTTAGGCCCGTCCGCGCCGCGCCACAAAGAGCACGTACTTCTCGAGGGCGAAGTGCGGGTCGCGGGTGCCGCCCTTCAGGAGCCACTCGGTCTCGGCGGCCAGGTCGATTGCCCTGGCCAGGTCTTCTTCACGCCAGCCACGCGTGTCTTTGATCGCTCGCTCGACCTGCCAGGGCGCCATGCTGAGCTCTTTAGCGAGCTGACCCGCTGAGCCGCGTGCTCCAAACACGCGCGCCATGCCGCGCACCTTCATGTTGAGCGCCGCCAACAGCGGAATCGGGTCGATGCCGCCCGCATACGCCTGCCTCAGTAACACGAGCGCCTCGGCCGCTCGGCCGCCCGTCGCAGCGTCTGCGACCTTAAAGCCGTTCGTCTCCACGCGACCTTCGGTGGCGCGGGTCACGTGGTCTTCGTTGAGGTCTTTGCCGCTCACTTCTACGAGCTGCGCGCACGCCCCAGCGAGCTCGCCGAGATCGCCCGCGTAGGCGGCGAGCAGTTGCCGCACGCCTCCCGGAGTGATGCGTGCGCCGAGTCTGCGAAACTCTGCCTGCGCGAACGCGGCCCGGTCTTGGTCCTTCTTCATCTCGGGGCAGGCGACTTCAATGCCCGCCCCGCCACGCACCAGGTCGAGCAACGCTTTGCCCCGCTGCCCGCCCGAGTGGCGCAGCACGAGGGTCGCATCGTCTGCCGGTTCGGTGACGTAGCGCCGCGCGTCTGCCAGGAAAGCGTCGGAGCAGCGCTCCACGTTCACCACGCGAATGAGGCGCGGCTCGGCGAACAGCGACGGGCTCGCGATCGTGAACAGTTCCCCGCCCGCATAGCTCGCAGCGTCGAGGTCATGCAACTCGAGGTCACTGCGCTCACTCGCGAGCGTCTCGCGAATGGCCTGCACCGCGCGATCGGCGAGAAAGGTTTCGGGGCCGCTCACGAGCACGACCGGCGCGGGTCGCGCCTCGTGCCACGAAATTGCCGGTGTCTTGGTGCTTGCGCCTCGTGCTGCCACGCTTCAAGCCTACTCGTCTTGGGTGAGGCCACGCCCGCGGCTGGCCCAGCATGACCATCGCCCCCTGTCGAAGTGCAAGATCTGGGGGTGTTGTCACCGAGCCAGACGATGTCTCAGGTTCCTCTCCGCAGATCTCATCAGCTGATCGAGCACTCCCCTATGCGTCTTCCCTAGCTCAGTTTGGCCAATGGTGGCTTCTGCATGGTCCAGAAATCGTTCGCTCAGCCTAGTGATAATTGATTCGACACGGTCGTAGTCGAGCATCGTCTTCTTGGAAAGGGATTTCCAGTTATCCAACGTGACCCCGAAGGCCTTGCGCTGGTTCCCGACGCGCATTCCGAGCTTTTGCTCATATTCCGGGAACATTGCGATCGGCACAGTGTCGTATATCGCAGAGAGAGTGACGCCCGATGCTCCGTGCATGAGCGTGTAGTTCTTGGCATGGGCGTCGGCGTTTCCGATGGCAATATTGAAAGCGAGCTGTTTCACAAAGTCGTAGGTAGTATCTGCGTCGCGCCCGTATCGCTGCAAGAGCCTGATGGTGCGTGGTGCACCTACGTGATACTTTTTCTCAGGAGGCACGGCAAGAGCTTGAGCCACATCCTCCATATGTACACGCACAACATTCCCGTCCTTGTCCACCCTGCGGTCAAACCGAGTGGTGACGAACGACTGCTGTGACTGGAATGTCATCACTTCAGCCCCAGCCGCCTGGACTCCCATGAGCTGGGCAAGATGAAGTGACACTGACTCAAGCTGGTTCAGTCCGGGGTGCTCCTTGCGTGCCGGCTTTACTATGTGCGTCGATGGCGTGGCGGCGTCAGGCCAAAAAATCTCGTCCCTCTCCATAGCCAGCGCAAACTTTCCCTGGACGCCAGCCAGGGAGAATCTCGGTGGAGCATCAAAATCACCCAACCCGGATCCGCCCCGATAGATACTCTCAATCCTTGCAGCAACCTCTGAGTCTTGGGCAGGGAATGAAAAGGCGGTGCCCCGGTCCACGGGCTCCTTCTTCTGCGTAAGAACAATCCCACCAGGCAGGTCGCTCTCCACTGCGCTCAGCAGATCCCACGCTCCGCTGGATCGTGCGCCGACGAGCAGCTTCACGTTTTCTCGGGTGCCTGGGTCTTCGGGGATAAGTCCATTGAGGAAGTTCTGCGGTGCCCTGCGGGTTATCTGCTCTTCACGTGTCATAGATAGCGAAACATCGTGTTTGGCGTCACGATCATACGTAAA